>PWFS01000132.1 GCA_003554145.1 Halobacteroidaceae bacterium
ACCTGCTCCAGTTCATTGGTAATGCGCCGGGAAACTCGATCCAAAACCTCATTGGGCAGGCGGGCCCAGGAGGCGGTCATGGCATCTTCACTGATAACTGCCCTTAAAACTATAGTGGCCCCATAAGTTCTCTCATCACCCATTACTCCCACGCTGCGTAAGTCCCCGGGAAGAACAGCGAAAGCCTGCCAGATTTCCCTTTCCAGGCCAGCCTTTTTTATTTCCTGACGAAAAATCTGATCAGCTTTTCTGACCATTTCCAGGCGCTCCTCTTTGATTTCTCCAATTATTCGAACTGCGAGGCCGGGGCCCGGAAAAGGTTGCCGCCAGACCAGGGAAGGAGGTAATCCCAGTATATCCCCGATGCGCCGCACTTCGTCTTTAAATAATTCGCGCAGGGGCTCAACCAGGCCCAGATTCATTCTTTCAGGCAATCCCCCCACATTGTGATGGGATTTAATTCTTGAGGCTTCCCCCTGCCCGCTTTCAATGACATCAGAATAAACCGTTCCCTGCACCAGGTAATCAGCATCGGGAAGTTTCTCAGCTTCTTCTTCAAAAACGGCAATAAATTCATGACCAATTATGCGCCGCTTTTCCTCTGGATCTGAAACCCCCTGCAATTTTTCCAGAAATCTAGTGCGGGCATCAACCACGATTAATTTGGCCTTAAACTCCCGATTGAAGGTTTCTTCAATTTCCCGGGCCTCTCCTGCCCGCAAAAGGCCATGGTTAATAAAAATACAGTAGAGACGATCTCCAATAGCTTTTTGAACCATCCGGGCCGCCACCGCGGAATCAACCCCCCCGGAAAGACCACAGATAGCAATACTGTCCCCTATACTTTCCCTTATATTATTTATTTTTTCCTCGATAATATTTTCTTCAGTCCAGTCCCCGGAACACCCGGCTATTTCAAATAGAAAATTGGTAATAATCTCCTGGCCAGTTTTGGTGTGGGCTACTTCCGGGTGAAACTGCACCCCATAAAACTGCCGTTCCTCATCTCCCACCACCGCCAGCGAGGGGTTTTCAGTTTTACCCAGGAGCTTGAAGCCAGCGGGCAGGGACAGCACCTGATCCCCGTGACTCATCCAGACCTCCATATTCCGGGGTATACCAGAAAAAAGAGGTGTTTCTTCAGTGATTTCCAGGCTGGCAGCCCCATACTCCCGGCGTTCCGCACGCTGAACCCGCCCCCCCAGTTGATGAACCATCAACTGCATACCATAACATATGCCCAGAATGGGAACTCCCTCATTAAAAATCTGATGATCAATACGAGGAGCCCCGGGAGTATAAACGCTGTTGGGGCCACCGGAAAGGATAATGGCTTTGGGATTAAGCTTCATTATTTCCTCTACCGGGGTATTATAGGGTAAAAGCCTCGCAAAAACACTGGCCTCCCTTATTCTCCGAACAATTAACTGATTATACTGGGCTCCAAAATCTATGACCACAACCGTTTCATTCTTTAGCATTTTTCCCTCCTCCTACCTCTTTATTGAAGGCAAAAACCTCCGGGGTTCCCCCGGTGTGAATGAACAGGATCCTGCTGCCCTCGGGGAAAAATCCCTGCAGGGCCAGGTCCAGTAATCCAGCCAGGGCTTTTCCAGTATAGACCGGGCCCAAAATTATCCCCTCCTGTAAAGCCAGATAGCGAACTGCCTGAATGGTCGGTTCGTCCACCAGGCCGTAGCCGGGGCCCACATAATCCCGACTTAAAAAGAGGTCATCTTTGTCCCGGGAAAACTCCTGCCCCAGAAGCCGGGAAGTTTCCTGGAATAGGTCATCAACAGTTGGAGTTAAATCCCTATCGGCAGCTGCAATGCCCATTATCCGGGCCGACAGATCGTACATATATTTCCCCACCAGCAAACCAGCATGGGTTCCTCCTGAACCAGCTCCGGCCACAATATAATCGAAGTTAACACCCAGTTTTTCCTGGGCCTGGGCAATCTCCTCTGCAGCCTGCAAATAACCCAGGGCTCCCAGAGCATTGGAGCCGCCCAGAGGAATGGACAGAAACTTTTTTTCCTTCTGTCGCAGTTCCTCTTCTACCCGTTGAAAAACATCACTTCTTTCTTCGGTTCCTGTCCAGACAATTCGGGCTCCCAGCAGGCCATCCAGGAGAATATTACCCTGCTCTTCTGGAGGAGGTTCTCCCTGCAGAACAAGAATTGCTTCCCAGCCCATTTTACTGGCTGCTGCGGCAGTCATTCGCGCATGATTGGACTGAGGACCACCCAGAGTAATAACTGTCCGACAGCCCTGCCTGTGACCTTCACCCATTAAATATTCCAGTTTACGAACTTTATTGCCCCCGTAGGCCAGACCAGTCAGATCATCCCGCTTAATAAAAAGTTCTATCCCCTTTAGATCATTGCTGATTCGTTCCAGTTTTTCCAGGGGGGTGGGCAGACTGGCCAGATGCACCCGGGGAAATTTTTCTTTCCACATATTATTTCACCCCTTTTTCCCTTTCAATCACAGAATTCAACTCCGACAGGCTTTATCCTCCAAAAAAAAAGCCCTTCCCGCAGGAAGGGCCTTTATTTTTTTTACATCATGCCGGGCATGCCGCCTCCAGGGGGCATTTGCGGGCTTTCATCTTTGTCTTCTTTCTTATCAACAACCAGGGCTTCAGTGGTCAGAAGCATTGCTGCAGCACTGGCAGCATTCTGCAGAGCAGAACGGGTTACCATGGCCGGGTCAACAATTCCCGCTTCAACCAGATCCAGGTATTTCCCTTTCATGGCATCAAAACCATTATTGCCCGTAAGTTCTTTTACTTTCTCCACCACAATGCTGCCTTCGAAGCCAGCATTTTTGGCAATCAATTTTACCGGGGCTTCCAGGGCCCGGCGGACAATTTCCACACCGGTAGACATGTCTTCTTCCAGATCAAGTTCATCCAGACCTTTCATGGCGCGAAGGAAAGCAGTTCCACCCCCGGCTACCAGGCCTTCCTCGACGGCGGCCCGGGTTGCAGATAGGGCATCTTCAATCCGGTGTTTCTTTTCTTTGAGCTCGGTTTCAGTAGCGGCACCAACTTCAATAACGGCTACGCCACCAGCCAGTTTGGCCAGGCGCTCCTGGAGCTTTTCTTTGTCAAAATCAGAGGTGGCCTCTTCAATCTGGCGCCGAATCTGATTGACCCGGTTCTTGATATCGTCGGCCTCACCGGAACCTTCAATAATGGTGGTTTCTTCTTTGGTAATATTAACCTTGCGGGCACGGCCCAGTACAGATATATCGGAACTGTCCAGTTTCATTCCCTTTTCTTCGGATATTACTGTACCACCGGTCAGGACAGCAATATCTTCCAGCATGGCCTTTCTGCGATCACCAAATCCGGGAGCCTTAACAGCAACGCAGTTAAAGGTTCCCCGCAACTTATTAACAACCAGGGTAGCCAGGGCTTCGCCTTCAACATCTTCAGCAATTATTACAATACTCTTACCCTGCTGCACAACTTTTTCCAGGAGGGGCAGAACTTCCTGGACGTTGGAAATCTTCTTGTCGGTAATCAGAATATAGGGATCTTCCATATCGGCAACCATGGTTTCGGTGTCGGTTACCATATAGGGAGAAATATATCCCCGGTCAAATTGCATCCCTTCAACCGACTCCCAGGAGGTACCCATGGTTTTGGATTCTTCTACTGAAATTACTCCATCCTTGCCTACCTTTTCCATGGCATCGGCAATTAATTCGCCAATTTCATCATCAGCAGCAGAAATTGCAGCTACCTGGGCAATAGCGTTACGGCCTTCCACCGGAATGCTTTGCTTGGCAATCTCAGCCACTACCTTTTCCACGGCCTTCTCAATTCCCCGCTTTAAAAGCATGGGATTGGCGCCGGCAGCAACATTTCGCAGACCTTCTTTAAAAATGGCCTGGGCCATTACAGTAGCAGTGGTGGTTCCGTCCCCTGCTACATCATTGGTTTTGGTGGCTACTTCTTTTACGGTTTGAGCTCCCAGGTCTTCAAAAGCCTCTTCCAGTTCAATCTCTCGGGCAATGGTTACCCCATCATTGGTGATAGTTGGTGAACCAAACCCTTTTTCTATTACGACATTACGGCCTTTGGGCCCCAGGGTAACTTTAATAGTATCAGCCAGGCGGTCTACACCGCGTTCCAGGGCCCGGCGTGCTTCTTCGGAAAACTTGATTTCCTTAGCCATCTTAATCTACCTCCCCCTTATATTATTCGTTTACTATTGCCAGAATATCTTTTTCACTGATAATCAGATATTCCTGGTCCTCTCTTTTCAGTTCGGTTCCAGCATACTTGGCATAAATAACTTTGTCTCCTACATTTACACTCAGGTCTACTTTTTCACCACTGTCCAGCATACGGCCTTCTCCTATGGCGATTACTTCACCTTCCTGCGGCTTTTCCTTGGCCGTATCAGGAAGAACGATACCGCTTTTGGTCATCTCTTCTTTTTCGATAGGCTTGATAACCACGCGATCACCTAATGGTTTTATGTTCACCACAATACCCCCTTTGAAAAAATAAATACTTTTTATTAGCACTCACTCACGCTGAGTGCTAATGATCACATAGATAATAATAATGAAGAAAGCAATTAAAATCAACTATATCAGAAGGCAAAAATCGCCCTTCTATCCAAATTAAAGCTATATTTTTAATCCATACTCCTCAATTCTTCAAATAACACAATATTTTATTTTCAAAGCAATTTTATTTTTTAAACTGGATAGGCTAAACACTCTATCCCGAGGACTTCTTCCAGTTCCGAAATTTTTCTTCCCCATAAATCCCGCCCCTGTTGATCAAACATCACCCCGGGCAAAATCAACTTTTCCAGCATTCCAGGGCGGGGTCTTTTGTCCTTTTGCCGGATTATATCAGTGACTCCCAATAATCCCGCAGAATTGATGGTACCTCCCATCAACTCATTTTTTATCGGCCAGACGGCAATATTGCTGCCGGCAAAAGCTTCTCGCAAAAGGGGGTAGGCAGCTGTAGAAGTAATCAGGGCTGTTTTTTCTCCCCCACAGGCTTTTTTTATGTCCTGAATTAAAGTCGATGGTAAATCGCGATAGAAAATTGCCCCACTATTATCCTGGGCCTTTTTTTCCAGGTAAAGCTGTTTTTGCGTTTTTTCCCGTTCCACAAGAACCGGGATTGTTCCTCCTTTTTTTTGCAGGAGTTGATGGGCTTCAATGCGGGAGGCAGGCTGATTCTCACCTATCTGTAGCAGCACATCGTTGCTTTGCAACCCGCCCCGGGCGGCAGGGGAATCCTGTCGTACCCCCGCAACTTGTGGTCTTAAATCCTGGAGATAAGTGGGTTCCAGCAGGATAGGGGTTTCCAGTTCCCTCCGGAGACGGGCTAATTCCTTTTCCAGTTTTTCCGACTGTTCTCCCTTCAGCCCAATTTGCGAGGGAGCCAGGCGGGTAATAGCGGGACGGAAAACAGTAATATCCCGGGGCCCCCTGGCAGCCGCTCCGCGAATGGTATCATCCAGGGCTTTCCAGCCGGTCAGGTGGGGCAGAGCAACAAGGGTTACTCCAAAGGGCACGGCCTTTTGTGCCAGTCCCTCCATTAATTCCTCCATATTTTGTTCTCCCGACCCCAGGTACTTATTTCGCAAACTCGGATCCAGAATATTCAGGGAAAGCTTCAGGCGCAGGGGGTGATAATCTGCCAGTTGCCCCATTGTTCCAGGGTCTATTAAAGTTCCGGAGGTAACGATTTCCAGGGGAGTCTGGGGATGGCGCTTGCGGAAATAATAGAGAGCCCTGAAAAAATCAGGGTGGGCCAGGGGTTCCCCTTCTATTACCCGGGTTACCGACTCCCCGATGCGGACTGTTTCTGCGGGATTAAAATACTCAATCAATTCCCGGATCAGGTCCAGGGGAATATGCCCTGGAGCGAAAACTTCTACCCCGGGAGGATTATACTTATGACTGCAAAAAATACAGCTGTTGGGGCAGATCGAAGTCAGGTGCAAAATATTTTCCCGGGCGCTGCTTTCCCGGATAATTTTTTTCCAGGAATTATTCATTCTCAAAAACCTCCGTATCCACAGTATCCACAGACTTATCCACAATCAGAAGCCCTGAACCCCTATAATTTTCGACCTTATCCACAATCAATCAATAATTTTCCTTTTATTTTTTCATTTTTTACCTTTTTCTGTCCACAGAAAAACCCTCCCCCGGAAAAGGCGGCAGGGGTTTTTCCACATTGTCCACAGCAGGTAGGCCTCTAGAAATTCACACCTATAATTTTAAACTCGGAGCAGCATCTAGATCCAGAGAACTGACCTGGCCCTGCTCCAGCAGAAAATAGCCTGCCCCGGCAATCATTGCTGCATTATCGGTACAGTATTCCAGGGAGGGATAATAGAGGCTGGCCCCCTCCTCCTTTAACATTTTCTCCAGGCGCGAACGCAGATAACGGTTAGCAGCAACCCCTCCTGCCAGGAGAACCTGTTCTACAGGATAATCCTGACGGGCCGCGGCAACCCTTTCCAGAAGAATATCCACAACTGTTTTCTGAAATGAAGCTGCAATATCCGCCTCGGGAATCTGTCCCTCTCTCTGCTCCAGGTTATGAGCAAGGTTAATGACGGCTGTTTTTATTCCACTGAAAGAAAAACCATAGCGGTCACTACCGAGATCAGGATGGGGCAGGGAGTATTTTTCCGGGTCCCCACTTTCTGCAATTCTTTCTATTGCCGGTCCGCCCGGATAACCCAGTCCCAGAAAGCGAGCCACCTTGTCAAATGCTTCTCCAGCTGCATCATCCCGAGTCCGGCCCAGGATTTGATACTGACCCCATTCCGGGGCATACAACAAATCGGTATGACCTCCAGAAACGGTCAGGCACAGCAGGGGAGGTTTCAGGTCGGGGTGTTCCAGGAGATTGGAGTAAATGTGGCCCATAATATGATTTACTCCAATCAGGGGTATTTTCAGGGCCCAGGCCAGGGTCTTGGCTGCAACTATACCGATCAGGAGACTGCCTATCAGGCCGGGCCCATAAGTTACTGCAATTCCCTCCAGCTGGGAAAAATCAGTCCCCGCTTTCTTTAAGGCTCTGCCGATAACATGATCTAACAGCTCCAGGTGTTTGCGAGAGGCCAGTTCAGGAACTACACCCCCGAATTCCCGGTGCAGGTTAATCTGTGAAGAAATAATATTGCTTTTTACCTGCCGTCCCCGGTCCACGACGGCAGCAGCAGTTTCATCACAGGAGGTTTCAATGCCCAGGATTAATTTTTCCGCCATGATCGCTTCCTCCCCTCAACTTCCGGGTCATAATAATAGCATCTTCCTGATTATCACTGTAATATCCAGGTTTAATTCCCGCCTCGTAGAAACCTTCTTTTCTATAGAGATAGCGCGCCTCCTGATTGGAAGCCCGGACCTCCAGTGTAATTTTCTCTTTGTCATGCTCCTGCGCCAGACTATAGCCCTGTTGAATCAAAACCCTGGCAATTCCCCGACGACGGTACAGGGGATCCACTGCCAGGCTGGTAATATGGATTTCCTCAGGCAATAACCACATTCCAATATACCCCACCAGGTATTTATCCCTGATAGCTACCAGGTAACGGGCCCTGCGGTTGCGGGTTAGCTCCTGGAGGAATATTCGCTCGGCCCAGGGAGCAATGAAGGATTTTTTTTCAATTTCCATTACCCGGGGGAGGTCTTCAAGGGTCATGGGCCTGATTTCCAGAGCGAGCACCCCCTTAAATGGCTTCTTTCAGATATCGGGGAACGATTTTTTCCAGGCTATCCCCCGATGTGTTGTTCAGGCTGGCCAGGTACCCCGCATAAGCAATTATTCCCCCGCGGAGCTGATTATGCACCGGCACCGGAGTAACAATAGATCCCGAAAAACTGCCCGCCAGCAAATCCCGATAATAATTGGGGTATTCTCCAATCAGCATCAGGCGGGAAGAATGCTTTTCCAGCAGGGGCCCCAGTTCTGCAACTGAGGCAGCATCATCCCCCAGCAAACGACAGGGCCGTCCCTTTTCCCAGGCATAAAGCCCCCAGTAAACTCTTTCATTACGAGCATCCAGAAGACTTAAAATTTCCCTCTCCTCACTGCTTCCACCATTCCAGGCCAGCCCCTCCAGGGTAGAAAGCCCCCAGACAGGAATATCCAGGGCCAGGGCCAGAGAGCGGGCCAGGGTAATCCCCACCCGGGTTCCAGTAAAAGAACCCGGTCCCAACCCCACTGCCACACCTGTTATTTCACCGGGTTTTAAATCAAGGTGGGAAAAAAGCTGGGCCAGAATTGAATTAAAAATTTTGCCATGACCACGTTTAATACGGAAGGAAATCTCTCCCCTGATCCCCATTTCTTTTTGATAAAGCCCGATAACTCCGGTTGAGGTTGCAGTATCAATTCCCAGGAACATGATTTTTTAATCTCCTTATCCAGGGTGGGCCCTCCAGGACCACCCTTCGTTCCTTTTCTCCCACAAAATAAAGGGAGATAATCAGGTCGGGAGGAGGCAAATAAGTGGGAAAACGATCGGCCCATTCTATCAACCACAGATATTCTCCCCGATATTCCTCCAGTCCCAGTTCCTCTATTTCCGCTTCTTCTTCCAGGCGATAGAGATCCAGGTGTAATACTCGAAATCGAGCCCGATATTCATTTTGCAAAATAAAACTGGGGCTCAAAACCTCTCCCTCATAACCAAGGGCCTGGATTAAAGCCCGGGCCAGGAAAGTTTTGCCCGCTCCCAATTGACCCTGCAGGAAAATTATTTCCTGCCCCTGGAGATAATCGGCAATTTTATTCCCCAGCCTGGAGGTCTCCTCCTGATTGTTCATTATTAATTCTACTTTGTACATCCAACTCCCCCTCCAGGAATTTAAACACAGTAAGGGCCAACGCCTGCATACCCATTGCAATCGGCCGTTCATCTATGTCAAAAAGTGAATTGTGGGCCGAACCGGTTGTTCTTTGATCTGAACCCGTACCCAGGCGGAAAAAAACCGCGGGAACTTTCCTGGAAAAAAAGGCGAAATCTTCCCCGCCCATGGAAGGTTTGATATCTTTAATAACTTCAAATACCGAGCCCATCTCCTGCAAGGCCTCCTCCAGAACTTTAACCATCCCGGAATTATTGATTAAAGCGGGGTAATGAGGATCAACCTCCAGGGAATAAGAAGCTCCAAAGGAGGAAGTTATGCCCTGCAGTACCTGATGGAGAAGAAGAGGCATTTTCGCCCTCAATTCATCAGTCCGGGTCCGCATTGTTCCCTCCAGACAGACCCGATCGGGAATAATGTTGCGGCGGTAACCCCCGGCAATGGTCCCAAATGTAAGAACCAGGTCCTGCTGGGGATCAACCATACGGCTCACTATTTGCTGCATGGCCAGAATTGCCTGGGCAGTGACTGTGAGTGCATCAACCCCTGTCTGGGGACGGGCCCCATGCCCTCCCTCCCCAAAAATGGTGAGGTTAACTTCGTCAGTATTGGCATTAATGGGTCCGCTGCCCACACCAATCTGACCGGGTCGGAAATCCGGGTCCACGTGCAAACCCAGGGCTGCATCTACCCGGGGATTTTCCAATACTCCTTGTTCAATCATGGGGGCAGCTCCCCCGGGCCCTTCCTCCGCAGGTTGAAATAAAAATTTCACATTGCCCCGCAGGTGATCCCGCAGCTGACTGAGAACCCGGGCCGTCCCAATTAAAATTGCAGTGTGAGCATCATGCCCGCAGGCATGCATTACTCCCTCCACCCGGGAAGCATAGGAAACATTTTTTTTGTCGGTTATGGGCAGGGCATCCATATCTGCCCGCAGAAGAATTGTGGGGCCCTCCCGGGTTCCACGGAGCAGTCCCACCACCCCGGTTCCCGCAATCCCAGTTTGCACACTCAAACCAAGGCTTTCCATTTCTAAAGCAGCGCGTTCAGCTGTCCTTTTTTCCGCAAAACCCAGTTCCGGGTAGCGATGAAAATCCCGGCGAAGTTCAATTATTTCCCCTTCTTCTTTTTTGCTCAACTCAACAATTTTGCCCTTTATATCCGGTTCCATCTTATACCCGCTCCTGAGAAATTGCAAAGGAAAAGCGGGTTCTTATATTCCCTACATTATCGCCGCGGCGATTTTTAATTACGGGCTGCCGGTATTTCTCCAGCGCTTCCTCTTCCTCTTCCTCCAGGATATTCAGATCCACCAACAAACGATAGACTATAGCCCCCATCCCCCGACTGTTACCATCTTCTATTTTTATGGCCAGGCCCTGCTCCCGGTCATTCAGACCAATACAGTAGACTCCCTCGGCCCCCGATTTAGCAATCAACTTGCCCCCGGTAGCACTGATCAGGTCGGTGCAGAGACGGTTGCGTCCGGCTATCATATAGGGCTCTGTTTTCATGGCCCCGGTAACTCTTTCTGCTGCTTCCCGATATGAAGGGGGCAGGCTTTCAGGATTTGCCAGGCGGGCAAAAAGAAAGGCCATCTTTTCTACAGACAGACCGAATACTACCACACCACAACCATCTATTCCCTTTTCTACTCGATCCGGGGATATATCTGCCAGTTCGGCAATTGTTTCGTGCATTAACTGCTGCAGGGGGTGTTCAGCCCGGGTATAGCCCCGGGTTTCCCAGCCCATGTGCTGACAGAGAAGCAGCATTCCCGCATGCTTCCCCGAACAGTTATTATAAATGGGGGATAACCGCTCTCCGCTGGCCATTAAAGCCATGGCAGCCTCCCGATCATAGGGAAGATGGGTTCCACATTCCAGAGCCTCTTCGGTCAAGCCCGCTTTTTCCAGTATACCCCGGGCCGTTTCCACGTGAATATCCTCCCCATTGTGAGAAGCACACATCAGAGCCAGTTCCCGGTCCGAAAGTTCGAACCTTTCTGCTGCTCCCAGAACCAGGAGGGGCAGAACCTGAATGGGTTTGGCCGAGGATCGAATATACGTTATTTCGGGAGGGTACCCCAGATAGCGGTGCACCTTACCTTCAGTATCCACCAGGGCCACTATGCCCCGGTGGCTGGATTCAACCAGGGGTCCCCGTACTACATCAACTAAATGGGCAGTTACCATTAAATTTCCTCCTCGTCTAATAGAAGTGCTGAAGCCTTAATATCAAAACCAGATAATCAGTAAAAAATATAAACCTCAAGTTAAAAACTCAAGGTTCATAAATCAATCAGCCCCAGGCTGATTTCCAGTGCGGTATTGACCCGACTCATTATCTCCGAATCCAGGTGAGCCACCTGGCGCTGTAATCTTTTTTTGTCTATAGTTCGAACCTGCTCCAGGAGAATTACCGAATCAACCTCGAGGTTGCTCTCATGAGTTTTTATCTCTACATGAGTGGGCAGTTTAGCTCTTTTTATGCGGGAGGTTATAGCTGCAATAATTACCGTGGGACTGTACTTATTCCCAATGTCGTTCTGAACTATCAGGACCGGTCTTACTCCACCCTGTTCTGACCCGACCACCGGATTCAGGTCAGCATAAAAAACATCGCCTCTACGCACTACTATTGCCATCAGGTTCCACCAGGCCTTGTTCGTATTTCTCCAGAATTGTCAACTCATCCCTGCAGCAATGCTCATGGGTAACCAGGAGATTGAAATCGGCCATTTCTCTATAGCCCTGCTTCATTTCTTCCCTCAATTCCCGGCGGCGAAGATCTGCCAGATAAAGGCGCATTGCTTTCCGGATAAGTTGACTGCGATTTCCGTTCTCCTGTTGAACAAGCCAGTCCACCTCATCCAGCAGGCTTTCGGGCAGACTGATCATCACCCGCTTCAAATTATCCAATTTAATCTCCTCCCGGTCCGGTGATATTTTTCTGTACGGCCTGTAGGATCTCCAGAACAAATAATCTGCTGAGAGGGTGTGGAGATATTGCTTCCGATATATATACTTTTATACATCCCCCCCAATACTCCTGCCCTAAAAGGGGGATATGTCGATTTTTTCTCTGGAAAAAAACTATTTCCTGACAATTGACGGTTATTCCCTGCCCTTTTTCCCAGCGGGAACTGAACCTGAATCCCTTTTTTTTACAATTCTTTTGAGCAAATGAAACGAGGCACCCTTTTGTTTATCATACATACAACTTCATAATTTATGGTTCCAATTTTCTCGGCAATTTCATCAACAGTTATTTCCTCATTACCCTGGGGACCTATAATCACGGCTTCATCTCCAATTTTTACCCCCTCAATGTCGGTGACATCGACAACGGTTTGATCCATGCAGACCCGGCCCCGGATTGGAGCCCGTTGCCCTCGGATCAAAACATCTCCCTGATTGGAAAGGAGGCGATTGAAACCATCGGCATATCCCAGGGGCAAAAGAGCCAGTCGCCGGGTCCCGGAAGTAGTATAGGTCCGACCATAACTGATATGACTGCCCGGAGGCACCTCTTTTACCTGCAGCAATTTGGCCTTCCACTCCAGGACCGGTTCCAGGGTCAAAGCCTCCTTATTTACATCAGCTGAGGGCCAGAGCCCATAAGTCATTATCCCCGGCCGTACCATATCCAGGGCCATCTCCGGCAAATCAATTAATGTAGCGCTGTTGGCAATGTGGCGCAGGGGTATTTCCAGGCCCTGACCCTCCAGGGCCCCAATTACCTCCTGGAAACAATGAAACTGCTGATGAGAATATTCTTTCTGGGGTTCATCCGCTGAAGACATGTGGGACATTAAGCCCTCCAGTTCCAGGTTTTCCAGTTTTTTTACTTCCAGGGCCAGTTCTACCGCCTGCTCAGGTTGAGAACCCATTCGACCCATGCCAGTATCAACTTTGACATGAACCTTCAATTTTTTCCCTGCTGTTCTGGCCAGGCGGTTGAACCCCCGGGCCAGCTCTTTGTCGTTAATAGTGATAATAATATCATGTTCCAGGGCAGAAATGACCTGGGCCGGGCTGCATCCTCCCATGGCCTGGATGGGTACCTTCAGGCCGGCCCTGCGCAGCTCTACTCCCTCTTCAACAATAGCCACTCCCAGCCGGTCAGCCCCGGCCTGAATTGCAGTCCGGCCCAGTTGAATGGCCCCATGTCCATAAGCATCAGCTTTAACAACAGCCATTATAAGGGGGCTGGGCCCCAGGTGAGCCCGGATCCCCGCCAGATTTCGACTGTAGCATTCCAGGTTAATCTCGGCCCATACCGGTCGCTTAGTAAGATTCATATTGACATCAATCCCCCTGTATTGCTTTCCAGGCCCGGGGCAGATAATCCACAAGATCTCCGGCATTTATCCCATATATCCCTTTTTCTTCTACAGCCAGATCCCCGGCCCGACCATGGAGATAAACTCCCATGGCCACAGCTTCCGGCAGAGAGATATTCTGCCCCATAATTCCAGTAATTACCCCGGTCAAAACATCTCCAGAACCGGCAGTGGCCAGCCCGGGATTGCCCGAGGTATTAACATAAACATGTCCGTCGGGAAGAGCAACGATGGTATGGGGCCCTTTCAGGACCAGGATTACTTCCCATTCCAGGGCAAAAGCTCGAGCCACTTCAAAGGGGACCCGCAGGACCTCATCCCTGGAAATTCCAAGGAGACGTGCCATTTCACCGTAATGGGGGGCCAGAACTGTTCGGGCTCGGCGATCCTTAAGCATCTTGGGCCCGGATAACCCGTTTATCCCATCCGCATCCAGGATCAGGGGCCGATCACACTCCTTGATTACTCCTTCTACCAGTTCTTCAATTTCAGGACCCCGGCCCAGCCCGGGCCCCAGTACAACAAAATCCGAGCTTTCTATTTTTTCCAGTATGGGTCCCAGGGCCCTGGCCCCCAGAAGTCCTGGCTCACTTTCTGGCAGGGGACAGCTCATAACTTCGGTGGCTTTTGTTTCAAAAACCTGATTTAAGCTTTCGGGAATTCCCAGGGTTACCACTCCCGCTCCAGACCGAAAAGCCGCCCGGGCTGCCAGAACTGGAGCTCCAGTCATTCCCAGGGAGCCGCCGATGACAAAAAGGCGGCCGCAGCTGCCCTTATAGGCTTCAATTGAGCGGTGGGGGTAATGTTTCCAGGCCCATTCTTCCTCCAGCATAATTCCACTGGCCGGGGCTTCTTCCAGGATATAACGGGGGATCCCGATATCAATAACCTCCATCTGGCCGGTGTAAATACAACCCGGATAAACCTGCAGCCCCACCTTGGGTAATCCGAAGGTAACGGTAGCAGTGGCTTCCACCGCCTGCCCCAGAACTCGTCCACTGCTACTGTCTATACCTGAAGGAATATCAACACTCAGAACCGGGATTTCCAGGCTGTTGATAAAGGAGATTGTTTCTTCGGCCAGCCCCCGCACTTCACCATGGAGCCCGGTTCCCAGCAGGGCATCAATTATCAGGTGGTACTCCCGCTCCCGGATATGATGCCAGAGAGTTTCCTGATCCCGGACCGAAATAACTTCCAGCCCCATACTCCCCAGGACCCGGAAATTAACTGCAGCATCTCCTTCCTGGGGGATATCTCCAATCAGAAAAACATGGACCAGGTAGCCTTTGTGAGCCAGAATCCGGGCAGCGACAAAGCCATCCCCTCCATTATTACCCCCTCCGCAGATAATCATGATATTTCTTTCTTCAGGGCCCAGCATGGATACAGCCTGATCAACCACCCCCTGCCCGGCCTTTTCCATCAGGACAATACCGGGAATACCCGCTTCCTCAATTGTTCTGCGGTCAATTTCTGCCATTATTTCACCGGTAACCAGTTTCAATTGCTCCAACCTCCTTGTAGATGATAACCAGGGCCACTGCCCACTGTCTTTCATGGGAAAGGGAAACTTTAATTCTCCCGGGTGGCTTCCAGTCCGGACTTAACACCCGAAATTCGGGGCCCTCCTTTCCCGATATTATTTCAACCTGTTTCCAGCCGGGGCGGTTGTCTGCAGGCAGGGCTTTAGCCAGAGCCTCTCTGGCCGCAAATCTTGCGGCCAGGTGCTCTGGAGGATTTCGCCTATTGCAACAATACTCTATTTCCCGGGGAGAGAAGATTTTCTGCAGAAAACGGCGCCCATGCTTATTATAGATGGCAGAGATTCTCTCCACCCCAACAATGTCCACTCCAATTCCCTCAATCAAATTCCATCACCTCATTCCACCGTTACACTCTTGGCCAGGTTCCGGGGTTGATCAATGGGGCAGCCCCGCAGGCGAGCCGCATGGTAAGAAAGCAGCTGCAGAGGGATGGTAGCCAGCAGGGGAGCAAGGGCTCCCTCTGTAGCTGGAATTAGCAGGAGTCGGTCCAGTTCTTCCCCCAGACGCGGGCCAAAATCCACCGGGGCAATCCCTATAACATAACCCCCCCGGGCTCGAATTTCCTGGATATTGCTGACCATTTTTTCCAGGAGATCTTCCCGGGTAATAATCGCTATCACCGGAATACCCTCTTCTATTAAGGCCAGGGTCCCGTGCTTTAATTCCCCGGCAGCATGGGCTTCGGCGTGGATATAGGAGATCTCTTTCAACTTCAAAGCCCCTTCCAGGGCCAGGCAATAATCCAGCCCCCGTCCCACGAAAAAGGCATGGTTCCATTTTTGAAAATAACTGGCCGCCTGCCTGGTCCCTTCTTCTACTCCCTGCAGGGTCTTTTCCGCAAGAGCAGGCAGTTCCCGTAGTTTTTCTTCAAGTTTTTCCGGGCTGATTATGTTACCTTTCTGCCCTCCAATTTTCAAAGCCAGCAGGTTAAATGCAGCTACCATGTTAAAAAAAGCCTTGGTGGAAGCAACTGCAATTTCCGGACCGGCTTCAATAAAGAGCACATTATCCGCCTCCCGGGCAATGGTACTTCCCCGCACATTTATTATTCCCAGGGTTGGGGCCTGCCGGGCCCGGGCATAACGCAAAGCACCCAGGGTATCCGCGGTTTCACCAGACTGGCTGACAACAATTAAAAGCGTTTTGTCTCCGATCAGGGGCTCCCGATATCGAAACTCCGAAGCCACATCAACTTCTACGGGAATTCCCCAGGCCCTTTCCAGGAGGAATTTCCCGATTAAGCCAGAATGATAGGCGGTTCCGCAGGCCACAATGAAGATTCGTTCAATGTCCTCCATCTGCTCCAGGATTTTTTTAACTCCCGGGATTTCAACCTGATCTCCACTTAAGGGCTCCTGGAGTAATTGACGTAACACAGCGGGCTGTTCATAAATTTCCTTGAGCATATAATGAGGGTATCCTTTTTTTTCTGCCATCTGAACATCCCATTGAACCTGCTCTATTTCCTTTTCCCGTTCCTGACCTCCCGGGTCCCAGACCCGGAAAGATTGCTTTTTAAGCTCGGCCATTTCACCCTCCTCCAGGATAACCACCTCCCGGGTGTAGGGCAGCAGGGCCGGAATATCTGAAGCCAGGAAATGACAGTCTGCCCCAATACCCAGGATCAGGGGACTATCCTGGCGAAAAGCAACAATTCGGTCCGGGGTTTTTCTGTGGATAACCGCCAGGGCATAAGAGCCCGCCAGATCCTGGGTGGCCCTGTGCACTGCCTCCACCAATTCCCCTTCATAATACTTTTCAATAAGATGGGCCACAACCTCGGTATCAGTTTCAGTTGCAAAAGAATGACCCTCTTTTTCCAGTTCGGCCTTTATCTCCTGGAAATTTTCAATTATCCCGTTATGAACCACGGCAATCTCTCCAGCGCAGTCCAGATGGGGGTGAGCATTTTTATCAGTGGGAGCCCCGTGAGTCGCCCAGCGAGTGTGTCCTAAGCCCATGCAGCCGGGGATTTTTTCTTTCTGGATAATTTTATCCAGGACTGCCAGGTTACCTGCACTCTTGCGCAGGTGGAGCTGATCCTCCTCCAGGACTGCCACTCCCGCGGAATCATAACCCCGGTACTCCAGTTTTTTTAAACCTTCTACCAGTATTGGAACGGCCCTTTCGGAACCGATATAACCAACAATCCCACACATCCATTTCTCTCCTTCCTTGAAAAAAACTTGCTTCTCCACCCGCCAGCCCCTTTGCCTTATGATCACTCACAAGTTTTGAGAGCTGGCTCAAGGCCGGTGATAGGCCTAGAGGCACCCGCCGATAAATTCGATTAACCTCTTCCTCGTCAACTTGGCCGCAGCCAAGCCCAGGCGCTTTTTAGCCCAGTTCCCGGGCAATAACCTCCACTACTTTTCCCAGGACCTGGTCCAACACTTTTTCCTCTTTGCCCTCTACCATTACCCGGATTACGGGTTCGGTTCCAGAAGCACGGACGAGAATCCGTCCCCGATCACCGAAAGTTTCCTCTGCGTTCTTAATCACCTCCTCAATTCTATTATTTTGCTTCCAGTTTTTATCCCGGACCCGGACATTTTCCAGCCGCTGGGGCCAGGGTTGAAATATTTCCGCCAGGCAGGATAGCTTTTCTCCCTGGACCCGGACCACTTCAGCCAGCTTAATTGAAGTAAGAATACCATCCCCGGTAGCATTATCCTCCAGGAAAATAATATGGCCAGATTTTTCTCCGCCCAGGGTCAATCCCCGTTCTCGCATTGCCTGCAGAACATAACGATCACCGTTGCGGGTTAAAAAGAGATCTCCCCCTTTCTGCTGCAGGGCTTCTTTCAACCCCTGATTACTATACTGGGTAGCAGCAACAGTATTGCCTGGCAATTGATTGTTTTCCAGTAGAAAGCTGCCGCAAATAGCCATAATATAGTCGCCATCCAGCTCCTGACCATTTTCATCCAGGGCAATAACCCGGTCTGCATCCCCGTCAAAGGCAAAACCAAAATCTGCTTCAGTTTCCTGAACCACCTCTTTGATCCGATCAGGATTGGTAGAACCACAATCATAGTTAATTTTTTCTCCTGCGGGGGAATCATGCAGGGCAATTACTTCTGCCCCCAGGTCCTCCCAGACCCGGGGACCCAGCTCCCAGGCAGCGCCATAGGCAGTATCAAGAACCACCCGGTACCCCTGGAAACTTCCCCCGGCCTTCTGCAATAGAAATCGGCGGTACTGATTCTGCAGGTCCGAAGCATTATACAGCTGACCCACCCCGGTCCCCAGGGGAGGATCAAAATCATTCCTGGCCTCCATATATTCTTCAATTTGATTTTCCTGTTCATCACTCAACTTGGTCCCATCAGAGTTAAAAAACTTGATGCCGTTATCTTCAATGGGATTATGGGAGGCTGAAATCATAACTCCCCCGCAGAAATTCTGAGTTCGGGTAAGATAAGCAACACCTGGAGTGGGAATAATTCCTGCAGTATACACATCCAGGCCGGCGGAAGTAAAGCCGGCAATAAGGGCAGCCTGCAGCATATCCCCCGAAAGTCGGGAATCCCTCCCTATTAAAACCCCGGATCGCTCACCTCCCTTTTTTTGTTGTAGTAAGTAACGTCCCCCGGCCAGGGCCAGTTTTAGGGCCAGTTCAGGGGTAAGCTCACTATTGGCAATTCCCCGCACTCCATCTGTTCCAAAAATTGAAGTCAAGTCCCATCATCCTCTCTCCAGTTTAAAGCTGTTACTTATCCGTTGGGCAGTTGCAACCCCCGAGCGAGCCAGGGCGCCGGTATTGCTCGCCGCTCCGGCCAGGGCCCCCGCAAAGAAAAGGCCTGAAATATTGCAGCTCGCTACCACCGGGCTTTTAATCCTGGTTTCCGGGCCGGCTATGAGGGCCTGATCGGAGTTAAAACCCTGCAATTGCCGGCTAAAAATCGGAATGGCTCCCAGGAGTAAGCGGAAAAAATCCGGGGGGAGAATCCGGTTCAGGTCATAGGAAAAAAGCCGTGGATCCCCGGCCCAGGCCAGTTCCCTTTGAGGAGAGGGTCCCGGTCTGCCAGCAACAAAATCCCGTAACCTCTGGGCGGGTATTTTGTCGGGTCCTCCGGCTATCTGGAGCAATTTTTTCTCCAGATCGTGGAGATACCTGGCTCCGGCCAGAGGTTCCTGCCCCCAGTCTCCCCCAGACCAGGAGAGGGCAATAGTACCCGTACAGATACTGCTGGCCGCTGGTGTTGCTGAAATAAACAGTCCCCCGGCCCCCGAGGGGCAGCATAAAACCCGACCCCGGGGAATTACCCGATAGGTAAAAATATTTCTCCCCTCCCCCGGAAATCTTAGGCTCAGTTCGTACCCGGCGGGGGGAAGCCCCAGTTGATCATGACTCTGTCCATAACGGGCCCGGTCAATTATGACCTGGGGATGGATAAGGCGCACTCCCAGCGCCAGATCCTGCGATTGCAGATTAATCCCCCGGTTAATTAACAAATGATACAGCTTCAAATCCAGCATCTTTCCATCAATAATAATCAGGGAAGAATAAAAAGTCCCCCGGGCAGATCGAACCCCCTGCACCTTTTTCCCCTCCAGAAGCAAATCCTGCAGGGCGGCCTGATAATATACCCCTCCCCCGGCTTTCTCTATCTCCCGAACCATAGCCGGAGCTATCGTTTGCCAGATACGGGGTTCCAGATTCAACCCCGGACGATATCCCGTTTCCGGAGGGGCTCCCTTCTCCAGAAAATATTCTATCGCTTTTTCTCCGGGATAATCATCCAGGGGAGGGCGGGGGAAATAGGCTGCCCACAACTCGCACTCCGTTCTTTCCTCCCAGGGGGGACCCTCTTCCAAAAGAAGAGGAGCCATACCCAGGCGGGCCAGGTGAAGAGCGGCCAGCAACCCGGCAGGGCTGGATCCCACAATTATAGGGGGTTTTTTCAGGGTTTTCTTTTCAGCTGCTTCCCGTCCCATAACCCGGGGGGGGACAGGGCTCAGGCCTTCTCTTTTTTCCAGGAGGATCTCCGAGTAGGTCTGGTCCACCTCCAGATCAATAATATATTCAAAGTTATTATCAACAACCCTCTCCAGCCGAATAGTATAGGATTTTAAAGCTTCTTCCGGGATCCGTAGCTTTTTGATCAGTTCCCGGGCCAGGTTTTTTTTCCGGATCGGGGCCAAACGCATTCCCGTTAGCCGAAGCATTATCCCCCAACCCCCTTTCCTTCAAACCTACCAGGGAACAGGAAATTGGCCCTGCCCTTTTTTCTCCAGTAAAACACCGTTATTTTACCGTCGGTTGTTAATCGACTTTTTCCCTGATCCCCAGAGTTAAGTTTTTTCAGGATTGTAGAAGAAAACCTTCTGGCCCACTGGAGAGCACTTCCGGGCAGCCTGTGGCTAATCAAAAACTTTTTCTTCAAAATAATTATTTCCACATAACCAGTAAAAAGTCCTTTCCTGCAGGGAAATAGGGTCAGGTTGTCTAAATCCCTTTAGAGGTGAAAAAATGGCCCAGAAAAAAAAGCGAACGTTTTGGAATTTAAAAGACATTATAATCCTGCAGTTTTTCTTTTTCTTAATCCGGGAATTCTTCCGCTGGAATCAGGAAACAGTTTTGTCCCCTGAACATTTTCTGCATCCCTACCTGCCGGTACTGGGCAATATACTGTTTATGGGGGTAGTTTTTTTCTGGCTTTTTTTCCTTTATCAAGTCCCTCCCCCCTATCTGGGCATAACCTGGGAACGGTTAAAAAGCGGTGCTCTCCTGGGTCTGAAACTGGGGGTCCCCCTGGTTCTTTTTACTATTTTCCTGATTAATTTCCCTTTTGCTGCCAGGGAAGAGGCCGGCGAATTTGCACCTCTGATCTCCATCAGTGATGCTGAACAACTGGCAGCCTCCCTGCTGTATTTGATCCTGTACAGCGCCCTGTTTTTCTTGCCCGCCCTGGGAGCCGAGCTCTATTTCCGGGGCATTATCGGCGGTTATTTTCACCGCCTGGGGGGCAATATCAGTGGAGCCTTTTTCAGCTCCCTTTTCTTCGCCCTTTTCTGGGGAAATATTCAGCCCGGGTGGTTCCTGTTCCACTTTCTCCTGGGCCTGGTTCTTTATTATTGCTATTTAAGCCGGGAAAGCATCCTGCCCGGAACCATCTACCTGACCCTGATCCAGGCCAGCCTGGTCCTTTATGCAGTAGGCTATAACTATTTTCCCATTTAAAAAGCGGGGCTCATGACCCCGCTTTTTTTCATATCAGTTGTTGCTCCTTGCCAATTTTCTGGAATTTTTCCAGGGCAAAGTCCAGGTCCGACCGGCTGTGGGTAGCAGAAATCATAACCCTAATACGGGCTTTACCCCGTGCTACCAGGGGAAACCCTATAGCCTGGGCGAATATTTTTTCTTCCAGTAGCCGCTTGCTGAATTGGGAGGCCTGATGGGCTTCCCCAATCATTACCGGGGTAATGGGAGTTTCAGTCATTCCGGTATCCAGTCCAATTTCCCGAATACCTTCCTGGAAATAGCGGGCATTGTCCCAGAGCTTTTCCACCAGTTCTCCACTTTCGGACAGAATACGAACTGCCTCCAGGGTGGCTGCAGTATCCGGAACAGTCAGGGCCGAACTGAAGGTAAAGGGTCGGGCTTTCTGCACCAGGTATTCGATGAGCTTCTTACTACCGGCAATTACTCCCCCCATCACTCCCAGGGCCTTGGAAAAGGTCCCTACCTCTACATCAACCCGCCCGTGCAGGTTAAAATGATCCACGATCCCCCGGCCGGCCCGGCCCACAACTCCTTCTCCATGGGCATCGTCAACAAAAGTCATGGCCCCGTATTTTTCGGCCAGTTCCACAATTTCGGGCAGGAGGGCAATATCTCCATCCATACTGAAAACCCCATCGGTTATAATCAGTTTTTTCCCCTCAGGAGTTTCTTGCAGAACTTTTTCCAGGCCCTGCATATCATTGTGGGGATAAATTTTCTTATCTGCCCGGCTCAAACGTGATCCATCAATTATGCTGGCATGATTGAGTTCATCACTGATTATGGTATCACCTTTATCTGCCAGGGCAGGAATTGCCGCCAGATTGGCACTGAATCCCGACTGCAGCACCAGGGTAGCTTCTACTCCCTTGAATTCAGCCAGTTCTTTTTCCAGTTGATTGTGAATGGTCATAGTACCCGCTATGGGACGAACCGCCCCGGGGCCAACCCCGAAATCATTTATGGCCTGTTTCGCGGCCTCCCTGATCCGGGGATCCGCGGCAAAGCCCAGGTAATTGTTAGAACAAAAGTTCAACACCTTTTCCCCTTTTATCTGAACCCAGGCCCCCTGGGCCCCCTCCAGGGTCTTTATATCCTTGTATAAGCCCTCATCCTTCAACTGCTGTAGTTCCCGATCAATAAACTTCATTTTTTCCCCGTTCATCCTGAAACCTCCTTACGGATATAAGATTACCTTGCCACAGGAACCGGATAAAACCAGTTCAAAAGCTTCTTCAAATTCTTCAAATGAAAACGAATGGGTAATCAGAGGCTGAAGGTCCAAACCGGTTTTTAAAAGGGCTTCCATCTTGTACCAGGTATCAAACATCAACCGGCCATTGATACCGTACAGGCGGGCCCCCTTGAATATTAAGCCGTCATTGATATCCAGGCGAACATCTCCATCAGTTATTCCCAGGAGAGAAATCCAACCACCGCCCCGCAGGGCTTTAAAACCGTCATTGATGGCCTGTTCTTTGCCGGCCATTTCCAGAAAAACATCCACCCCCCGGCCCCCGGTCTCTTTATGTACCTCTTCTACCAGATTAACCTGACTTACATCATAGGCAAAATCTGCTCCCAGGCGGCGGGCCAGGTCCAGTCGGTACTGATTAACATCAGTTGCAAAAATTTGTGTCGCCCCCGCATAACGACAGATCGCTATTGCCGCCAGGCCAATCGGTCCGCAGCCGGTAATTAAAACATTGTTTCCTATTATTTCGTCAATCAGGGCAGCATGCACTGCATTACCTACTGGATCCTGGATGGCTGCAATTTCCTCGGGAATTGCGGGATCCATTTTCCAGATATTCTCCTGGGGGACCCGCACATATTCTGCAAAGCATCCATCAGTATCCACTCCGATAATTTCCACATCCTCGCAGATATGTCCCTGACCGGTCCGGCAAAAAAAGCACCGGTTACAGGTGAAATGTCCTTCCGCTGAGACCACGTCACCCTCCTGCAGCTCCTCTACCCCGGCCCCCAGCTCCACGATCTCTCCGCAAAATTCATGGCCGAAAATCAGGGGAGGTTTAATCCGATTGGCGGCCCATTGATCCCAGGAATAAATGTGGGCATCGGTACCGCAAATTGCTGCAGCCCTGACCTTAACCAAAACTTCGCCTGCCTTAAGGGTAGGAACGGGTACCTGCTCCAGGGACGCCCCGGCTGCAGGCTTTTTTTTCATTAGGGCCTTCATTGTTTTAGCCAAAAAAAATCACTCCTCGTTTTAATTTTAAGCTAATCGAAAAAGGTTTTAAACCACTTCAGCCGTTAATTTTCAGCAAGTCCTTCTGCTAATAATTACGTGAAAAATTAGCCAAACCCTTTAATAAGTTTTGATCCGAAAACAGGATTCTGAGGATTTATAGTTAATAAAATAAATTATAACCCGCAAAAAAGGAGGCTATTATGGAATATAATTCTTTGGGTAGATCAGGTTTAAAGATCAGCACCCTGGGCCTGGGTTCTTCTCAGTACAGTTTTTTCTGCCAGAACGATAACCTTCATACCATCAGGGAAAGCCTGATGACTGCCTTAAATGGAGGCATCAATTACCTGGATACTTCAGAGCAGTACGGCCTGGGAAAATCAGAGCTGATTATTGGAGAACTGATGCGCTACATTCCCCGGGACCAGTTCATTATTGGAACCAAGGTTATGTACGGAGGAACCAGACCCAGTCAAAAAGGGCTCAACCACAAACATATTGCCGACGGCCTTCATAATAGCCTGCATCGACTTCAGACAGATTATGTTGACATTCTCTACTGTCATGGCTTTGATTCGGATACACCCATCCATGAGACAGTGCGGGCCATGGATCACCTGGTTCATGAAGGAAAAATTCGCTACTGGGGCACCTCGGAATGGTCCCGCAGCCAGATAGAAAAAGCTCATAATGCAGCTCGAGAACTAAATGCAGTCCCTCCCCTGGTAGAGCAGGTAAAATATAATATTTTTTCCCGGCGTCGGGTTGAGGAAGAATATGCCCCTCTATATCCCAAGTTCGGAATGGGCCTGACCACTTATTATGCTCTTTATGCAGGAGTTTTAACCGGAAAATATCAGGAAGGTATCCCCAAGGGCAGTCGAATTGGCAAGTTCCAGTGGCTCTCCCAGGAGGGCTACCTGGAGGAACGCAACCTTAAAACTATTAATGAATTAAAAGAAATTGCCGCAGAACTGGACTGCTCCCTGGCCAAGCTGGCAGTAGCGTGGTGTTTAAAAAATGAGAAAGTCAATTCGGTTATTATTGGAGCTACCAACAAAGATCAAATTGAAGAAAATATCCGGGCTATTTCCATCAAGGAAAAAATAACTGAGAGTATCCTGGGCCAGATTAACCGGGCAGTAAGAAAATTCAGCTGATCACCCCCAGCCAGTTCTCCCCTTCATTTCCAGATAAAAAGGATAAAAACCCTGCAGCTCGGTTTAGAACTGCAGGGTTTTTTCATCAGTCAAAAAGGCGTTTATGGAGAATATCCTGGAGAGTGGGCTCTCCAATTTCCTGTAGCTCATAGCGGACCCGGTAGGCAGGTTTATCGATTTTAACCAGGCGCCGGAGATCAATGGGAGTTCCGATAAGGACAGCTTCAGCATCGGCCCGGGCAATAGTCTCTTCCAGTTCATCCATCTGTTTACGCCCATATCCCATGGCGGGCAGAATGTCAGACAGGTGATTATA
>PWFS01000035.1 GCA_003554145.1 Halobacteroidaceae bacterium
AACTCCTGGGTGAGGTTAACTATCCCCCGGAATTGATTCTCAATTATTCCCGGGAAGGGCTGGAAACATTCCTGGAAAAAAGACCGGAACGTGTTAAGAAAAAATTGGAATCCGGTTTCCTTTAAAAATGCAATGGATCCGCTGATGATTTCGACACTTTTGTGAGTTTTCAGGAGGATAATTTATGGATCTTTTTTTTGTGAAAAATCAAATCTACCAGTGGCTTTGCCAGCTGGGCAATTATCAGGTTCAAGAGCAACTTCGGGATTTAGAGGTGCAGAGTAAAGAAAATCCTACCGACCTGGTTACCCGAATTGATAGAGAAGGAGAACACTGGTTATCCCAGAAAATTAGTTCTTCTTATCCCGACCACAGTATCTGGGGAGAAGAAGAAGGCCTGCAAAAAAGAACTGGAGATTATACCTGGATAATTGACCCCCTGGATGGAACAATGAATTATATTCACGGTCTACCTGTTTTTGGTATTTCTGTTGCCCTGCAGTACAGAGAACAAACCAGGCTGGGAGTAATCCATTTTCCTCGCCTGGGAAAAACCTTTTCTGCCATTGCTGGAGCAGGGGCCTGGGAAAATGACTCTCCTATACAGGTCAGCAGTAAGACCGAACCGGGACAGGCCCTTTTGAGTGTCTGTATCCCCTATTCCCGGGTAAAGAATAAATTGGGAGATAATTATCTGGCTCCTCTGCACTCTCGGTTCCGGGGCCTGCGCATTATGGGGTGCGTTGTATTCGACCTCTGCCAGTTAGCCCGGGGCAGTCTGGACATTACACTGGCTCTAAAAATGAAACCCTGGGATGTGCTGGCGGGATTGCTTATAGTTGAAGAAGCTGGTGGAAAATATATACAAAATAAGGAGGGGGACGATTATTCCCTTTTGCTCAGCAATACTGCCCTTCAACAACATCTACAGGAAGACCAATTTATTCAAAAATTATTAAAAACCCGTTAATAATTGAGGGGTCAGACCGGACCGGTTTATTGACTCATTGGTTGATCCCTTACTGGAAAGCCAAAATCAATTGGGCCAATATGACACCATAAAAAAGCCCCCAGCTAATTTAGTCGGGGGCTAATTTTTTCCAATCGCGGTATAACTTCTGCCAGAATCCGGGCCTGATCCCGGGGCAGACCATTATCCACCGCTCCTTTTTGAAATGCCTTTAGAGCTTTTTTTCTATCCCACATCAAAAACCACTTTAAAACCAGGATCCTGATCCCCAGGACAGTCAGGGGAATAATCAGGCGGATTACCATTCGAATTCGGGAGCCAATCATATCTTATCTACCTGTCCTCCTGATTTTTTTCATTCCTTAAATTCATATTGCCCATGTTTTTTATTGAAGCGAGATAATCCCTGGTTAATTCAAAAGCCTGCTCTTCGTTCATACCTCCTTCTTTTAATTCTCGGAAAAAGGTAGCAGCAGATCGTCCCAGGTCATGGGCAGCTTCCTGAGAATAAACCACATCTCTCAGGGCAGAAAACACCCCAGGGATTTTCTTGCTCACCACTTCCAGAATGGCTTCAACTTCTCTGGCCTCATTACCTTCCATTTTTTTCTCCCACCTTTCACTTTAATTTGCTAAAAGCCAGAATCTGTACCATCAGGCTGTCCACCAGGCCCTCCCTTTGTTTTTGCCAGAAATTCACCTCCCGCGAACCGGGCAGGTCAATATCCGGAATTTTTCCCATTTTTCCCGGGGCAATTTCCAGTCCCTCCTGGATTTTCAAGTCCTCTATCAACTTTGTTCTACAGTTTTTGCATTGACCAAGGTGCAAAAAAACCTGATAATTTTCCCGCTGGGGTAAACGTTTATTTATCAGTAAGGGTAGATTTTCCTGTACCAATTGACAGTTCATGGTCCTCCCTCCAGTTCCGCTTGGAGCTTTTTCTTCCCATAAAAAATTTTGCTTTTTACTGTGCCTACTGGAATATCCATATAAGCTGCGGCTTCCTGATAATTAAAACCAAGATAATAAATCAGAAGAAAAATTTCTCGGGATCTGGGCTCCAGTTTTTCCAGGGCAGAGAAAACCTCTGAAATAGCAGCAGGCTGATTGGTTTGTTCCCAGTTCATCAAAGCTTCCTGGCTGGCATTCCTGGCTCTTTCCTGTTTTTTCTGAGCTCTAAAGAAATCGGAAATTTTAAAGCGGACCAGGGAAAAAACCCAGGTCCGGGGAGCAGCTTCATTACGGTAGGAGGAAGCACTCTTCCATATTGCCAGAAACACTTCCTGCAATATGTCCTGGGCTACTTCCCGATCCCCAACCCTATAATAAATATAATAGAAAATCTTTTCTTTCCAGTCCCGGTAGAGCCTTTCCAGGGCTCGCCCTTCACCGCGACCAATGGCAATTAATGTTTCCGGTTTCAGGTTCGGACTGGTCAAAACCCCTCTCTCCCCTCTCCTACCTTCCCATTCTCTGTTTTCTCTAACATAACTGTCGGCCAAATATAGAAAAAAGTTCAAAAAAAAACCAGCCTCACTGGCTGATTTCTTGTTTTTTATTTTCCATTTCTGTCCATACTCCAATTCGGTTAATTCTTTCCCAGCGGCGCTGCAAAAGTTCAGAATGATCCTTTTGTTTCAGGTCAGATAAAACTATCTTAATTTGTTCCCTCAGCTTTTCTCCCATGGCCGCAGGATCCTGCTGACACCCACCCCGGGGCTCATCAATTATTGCATCTATTACCCCGGCTTTTTTTAGATCCTCTGCGGTTAATTTCAAAGACTCAGCAGCCTCGGGAGCTTTCCCCGGGTCTTTCCAGAGAATAGATGCACAGCCTTCGGGAGAAATAACGGAATAAACGGCATTTTCGAACATGCCGGTCCAATCACCACAGGCCAGGGCCAGAGCTCCACCGCTGCCTCCTTCCCCGGTCACAACTACCAGCATGGGCACCCGAAGTCGGCTCATATCCCTGAGATTACGGGCAATAGCCTCACCCTGACCCCTTTCTTCTGCCCCCAGTCCGGGATAGGCTCCGGGAGTATCAATAAAAGAAATTATTGGCCGGCCAAACTTGTCAGCCTGCTCCATCAAACGGAGCGCTTTTCGATAACCCTCTGGATGGGGCATACCAAAGTTTCTTGCAATATTATCCCGGGTAGATCGACCCTTTTGATGACCAATAACCGTTACCGGTTCCTGCTCAAAACGGGCTATCCCCCCAATTATTGCTGGATCATCACTGAATAAACGATCTCCGTGCATTTCCATAAAATCAGTACAGAGCATATTAATATAGTCCAATGTAGTTGGCCGTTTCATATTCCGAGCCATCTTTACTCTCTGCCAGGGAGAAAGGTTGGAATATATTTCCTGTCGAATAGCCTGGGCTTTTTCTTCCAGGGATCTGATTTCCGAATTCAGGTTAATTTCCTGTTCCCGGGCAAAAGCCTGCAGATCTTTAATTTTCCTCTCCAGGTGTTCCAGTTGCTTTTCTCCATCAACCAACTTGTTCACCTCCCTGATGCAGGGCCAGAATCCTGGCCAGTTCCTTTTTCATTTCTTTCCTTTCAACAATCCGATCGATAAAACCATGCTCCAGGAGAAATTCTGCCCGCTGAAAACCTTCGGGGAGCTTCTGCCCAATGGTCTGTTCAATAACCCGTGGACCGGCAAAGCCAATAAGAGACCCGGGTTCAGCCAGGTTAATATCTCCCAGCATGGCAAAACTGGCGGTAACCCCTCCCGTGGTCGGATGGGTAAGAACAGAAATATAGAGCAAGCCCGCATCGGCAAAACGAGCCAGGGCAGCCCCTGTCTTGGCCATCTGCATCAAGGAATAAATGCTCTCCTGCATTCGGGCTCCCCCGGAAGCAGAGAAAATTACCAGGGGCAGGCCCTGTTCCCTACTGCGGTTAATAAGCCGGGTAATTTTTTCTCCCACAACTGAACCCATACTGCCCAGCATAAATTCAGGGGCCATGATTCCAATACCCACCAACTGGCCTTCAATTTCTCCCCGACCGGTAATCACTGCTTCTGACAGCCCTGATTTTTCCCGAACCTGATCCAATTTTTCGGCATAACCTGGAAATTCCAGGGGGTCCAGAGAGGTCAGTTCCCCATCCCATTCCTGGAAAGTGTTGTGGTCAATAATTTGCCTTAATCTCTGTGACGCTGGGAGAGAAAAGTGATGACCGCAACGATCGCAAACCTTCATTTTCTGGGACAGGTCCCTGGAAATATGGACATGTTTACAGGCGGGGCATTTACTGGCAATATTTTTGGGAACATCCTTAATCTCCCTCGTTCCCACCTGACTATACCGGCTTTTACGAAAAAGACCCATTATCTTCAGGCCTCCTTACCTGTTAATAATTCCGGAAGAAAACCGGTGTCATAATGTCCCTGCTGGAAACTTTCTTTTTCCAGGATATCAAGAAACAGTCCAATGGTACTGGGTACCCCAGCCAGTCCCGTTTCACGAAGGGCTCGGATCATCCGCTGCCTCGCTTCTTCCCGATCGTCCCCCCAGGTTATAATCTTGGCCAGGAGAGAATCATAATGAGGAACAACTTTATAACCTGAATAAATAAAGGTATCAACCCTCACTCCTGGTCCCCCGGGAGGAAGCCATTCCTTAATAGTTCCTGCCCGGGGCAAAAAATTAAAGGCGGGATCTTCCGCATTGATTCGACATTCAATGGCAGCTCCCCGCAGGACAATATCCTCCTGCTGCAAATCCATTTCTTCTCCAGCTGCAATTTGCAGTTGAGCTTTAACTAAATCAATGCCGGTTATCATTTCTGTAACAGGATGTTCCACCTGAATCCGGGTATTCATTTCCATAAAATAATAATTACCTTTTTCATCCAGCAAAAACTCCACTGTACCCGCCCCGCTATAATTGACTGCCCGGGCCGCCCGGACTGCTGCCTGGCCCATCAACTCCCGCAAACCGTTATCCAGCACCGGGCAGGGAGCTTCTTCAATCAATTTTTGATGCCGGCGTTGAATGGAGCAATCCCTTTCCCCCAGGTGAATTACATTACCAAAATTGTCGGCAAGAACCTGAATCTCTACGTGGCGCGGTTTTTCAATAAATTTTTCCAGGTAGATCCGGGGGTCAGAAAAAGCTTTTTCGGCTTCATTTCTGGTCAAACCAAAGGAGCTTTGCATTTCCTGGGCTTTTCTGATTAACCGCATACCTTTCCCCCCGCCACCGCTGGCTGCTTTCAGCATTACTGGATAGCCTACTTCCTCGGCTATTCTACCAGCAACAGCAGCATTTTCCAGACTGGACGGGCTCCCCGGAACGATTGGTACTCCTGCTTTTTCCATAACCTGGCGGGCCCTTTCTTTATTTCCCATTTCTTCAATAGCCTCAGCAGAGGGGCCAATAAAAATCAGCCCGCACTGGGTGCAGAGGTCGGCAAAAGTCGGATTCTCAGCCAGAAAACCATAACCAGGGTGAACCGCATCCACCCCTGCACCTACCGCCGTAGAAATAATGTTTTGCATGTTTAAATAACTATCCCGGGGAGCAGGTGGACCGATACAAAAAGCCTCATCTGCCATTCGGACGTGCAGGGATTCCTCATCCCCCCTGGCATAAACAGCAATAGCTTTAATTCCCAGTTCCCTACAGGCCCGAATAATTCGAACAGCAATTTCCCCCCTGTTGGCAACCAATACTTTTTCAATCATGACTGTCCCTTGATCTGGAATAGGGTCTGGCCATATTCCACCATCTCCCCATTTTCAACCAGAATGCTGACAATTTCTCCGCCCTGATCTGCTTTGATCTCGTTCATCAGCTTCATGGCTTCCAGGATACAGAGAGTATCATCCTTTTTTACCGTATCTCCCACTTTTACAAAGGGTTCTTCTCCGGGAGAAGGAGCCCGGTAAAAAGTCCCAACCATGGGAGCATTTACTTCCACCAGGTTATCTTCTACTGTAGCAGAGGGTCCGGGGACAATCTCTTTCCCTCCTGCTGTTTCCAGAGGTGGAGAAGAAGTAATTTGCTCTTCCCCTTTTTTCCGCAAAAGGCTTACCCGAAAACCTTCGTTTTCCAGAGTAAATTCAGTAAAATCACTATTTTTTATGGCTTCAATTAAGCGAATTATTTCCTCAGTTTTAATCAGAATCACCTCCAGCCAAAAAGGCAAACTTCAAACGCCCCTCCCCGGCCAGTTCGCCTTCCACCAGGGCCCGCCCCTGGCCCAACCCAAAATTGGACCGGGCTCGGATGATTTCTATTTCCAGGTGGACCAGGTCTCCAGGACGAACCTGGCGTCGAAATTTTACTTCCTCCATCCCTGCAAATAAGGGAAGCCGGTCCGAACTTTCATTTTCTGCAAGGACAACAACTGCCCCCAGTTGAGCCAGTGACTCAATCAAAAGCACTCCCGGTAAAAGGGGATAATTGGGAAAATGCCCCTGCAACCAGATCTGTCCTGATTCCACCAGGAACTTTCCCCGGCCTTTCTGTCCAGGTTCCAGGTCAAAAACCTCATCCAGCAGCAAAAATGGTTCCCGGTGGGGAATAATCTTTTTTATTTGTTCTCGATTCAGTTTCATCAGTCTACCCATTTTTCCACAGCCAGGGTAGCATTATGGCCACCAAAACCCAGAGAATTGGTCAACGCCCGATTAATTTCCACCTGCCGAACCCCGTCGGACACATAATCCAGATCACAATCCGGGTCGGGATTGGTCAGATTAATGGTAGGATGTATTTGTCCCTCCTGCAGTGATTTCACCGTGATTATAAATTCTATTCCGCCTGCCGCACCAAGTAAATGCCCCAGCATGGACTTGGAAGAATTGATCACCATTTTATAGGCCTGTTCGCCGCAGACTCTCTTGATGGCTCCAGTCTCCAGTCGATCATTATATTCTGTGCTGGTGCCATGCGCATTGATATAGTCTACCTGCTGGGGATCCCAGCCGGCATCATTAATGGCCCTGGCCATAGCCCGGGCTCCCCCATCACCCTGGGGATCAGGCTGAACCTGATGATAAGCATCTCCCACCGAACCATATCCTTTTATCTCTGCCAGAATTTCTGCCCCCCGCTGGGTAGCTCTTTCCAGTGTTTCCATAACTACAATCCCGGCCCCTTCACTCATAACAAAACCGTCTCGCTCTGCATCAAAAGGACGACTGGCCTGGGCGGGAGCTTCATTGCGGGTGGATAAAGCCCGGGCCGAACAAAAACCTCCCAGACCCATAGGAGTAATTGAAGCTTCGGTTCCACCAGCAACCATTACCTCGGCATCTCCCCAGGCAATAGATCGGAAGGCGGCTCCAATAGCATCGGTCCCGGTTGCGCAGGCGCTAACAATTGAAGTAACCGGTCCTTTTAAGCCGAGTTTAATGGAAATATTTCCCGCAGCCATGTTGCCAATCATCATCGGAACAAAAAACGGGCTTATGCGTCGGCTACCCTTCTCCAGATAACTGGAATGCTGCTCCTCCAGGGTACCCAGGCCTCCAATACCGGAGCCTACCAGAACACCAACACTTTCAGGATCGGGGGGAGTTTCCTTAAAACCAGCTTGCTCCCAGGCCTGAAAAGCTGCAGCCAGGCCATAATGAACAAAAGGATCCATTCGTTTGGCTTCCCGTTTATCAACATACTGGCCTGGATCAAAATCCTTTATTTCACCGGCAATTTGAGTGGAAAAGCCCTCCGGATCAAAGCGTGATATCCGGTCCACACCACTCTTTCCCTGTAGCAGTTTTTTCCAGGTTGTTTCCACATTATTTCCCAGGGGGGTGATGGCACCCATCCCTGTAATTACAACCCTCCGGCCCATGAAAAAACCTCCTCACCTTTACTTGCTCTGAATATAATTGATCGCATCACCTACAGTGGATAATTTTTCCGCTTCTTCATCCGGAATTTCCATTTCAAATTCATCTTCCAGGTCCATTATTAATTCAACAATATCCAGAGAATCCGCTCCCAGATCTTCAATAAAGCGGGCTTCAGGAGTTACTTCCTCAGGTTCTACTCCCAGTTTCTCAGCAATTAGATTAACCAGTTTTTCTTGAATACTCATTTTAGTAACCTCCTTGCATTTTTTGCCGCAACCGGCCTAATTTAGAACTGTGGTTTCCTTAAAACCAACATGTTCAGATTCCATTTTTCCCAGCACCCTGTATAGATTGCTTAAATCAGAGCATTGAACCGGTCTTTTTTTACGATCTAGTGCCCGGACAAAAGAAATCAGGGCCTTGCCCTCTCCAATTACCACAATAGGGTTTAACTGATCTTTCAACAATTCTGTCATGATTTTCTGCCAGTATACCGGGGCCGAAATCTGCTGCACCAGCAGCTTTCTAATCTGATCAGGTTCAGCCACCGGGGCACCGGTTACATTAGAATAAAAAGCACAGACTGGTTTTTTGAATTCAATTTCATCCAGGAATTTAGCGAATTCATCCCCAGCCTGAGCCATCAAATCCGAATGAAAAGGGCCACTTACCTTTAAGGGAACTACTTTCTGTGCTCCTGCCTCCTGACACAACTCCATTCCCTTATCTACAGCTCCCCTTTCTCCAGAAATTACAATCTGAGCAGGAGAGTTATAGTTGGCAATCTGGAGCACTCCCTCCGTTTGAACACATATTTCCTCAATGGTTGACGGTTCCAGCCCTATCACCGCTGCCATGCCGCCTCTGCCGGAAGGAAAAGCCTTTTCCATTAATTCGCCCCTTATTCGAACCAGACGCAAAGCATCATCATAATCCAGCACACCTGCAGCAACCAGAGCTGTAATTTCGCCCAGACTGTGTCCCGCGACAACACTGGGCCGGAGATAAAAGCTTCTTAAAACTTCATATGCAGCCAGGCTGGTAGTTAAAATTGCCGGCTGGGCATTACTGGTTTTTTGCAGTTCTTCTCCCGGACCTGAAAAGCACAACTCCTTTAAATTAAATCCAAGGATGTCATTGGCTTTTTCAAAAATCTCACGGGCCCGGGAAAAATTGTTGTAAAAGTCCCGGCCCATTCCAACTTCCTGCGAGCCCTGCCCTGGAAAAAGAAAAGCTATTTTTTCACCCAATTATTTCACTCCTTTAAAATTTTGTCGATTCTATCCCCGGTTTCCCGGGCCTGACTCATTATATCTTCAATAATCTCCGCAGCAGTGCTAACCCTGTTAACCAGGGCCGCTGATTGTCCGGCCATAAAACTGCCTGTTTCCCGGTTACCCTCTTCAACTGCGCGCCTCAGGCTGCCTGCTGCCAGTTCTTCAAATTTTTCGGGAGATACTCCTTTTCTATCCATTTCTTCCAGGTACCGCATCAGCTTATTGTCCAGGCACCGAACTGGCCTTTTTACCATTTTTCCAGTAACCCTGCTGCTCCTTTCCCCAGCATTAATAATGGCTTTCTTGTAATTGTCATGCACCCTACACTCCCGAGAACAAACAAAAACGGTTCCCAATTGAACCGCTTCCGCTCCCAGAGCCAGAGCGGCAATCAGCCCCCGGCCATCAGCAAATCCCCCTGCAGCTATTACCGGAATTTTTAATTCCCGGGCCAGTAAAGCCACCAGGACAGTTGTGGCTACATCTCCCACATGACCACCGGCCTCCCCACCTTCGGCAATCACCCCCTCAATTGGATAACGGCTGAGCCGACGGGCCAGGGCCAGGGTGGGAACAATAGGAAAAACTCTACAACCACTTTCCACCAGTTGATTTATGTATTTTCCCGGGTTTCCCGCTCCAGTAGTAATAACTCCTACCTTCTCCTCACAGACTACCTCCACCACTTCTTCTACCTGGGGAGACATCAACATAATATTAACCCCAAATGGACGGTCAGTAAGCTCCCTGATTTTCTTGATTTCTTCTCTTACCATCGACCCGGGTGCATTCCCGGCCCCAATTATTCCCAGGCCTCCAGCATTGGAAACTGCAGCAGCCAGCCTGGCCTCAGAGATCCAGGCCATCCCTCCCTGAAATATGGGATATTTAATATTCAACATCCTGGTTATTCTGGTCTGCATATTCAGCCTCCTTTTTAATTCCACTCTAAAACTGCTGCGGCCCAGGACAGCCCAGCACCAAACCCGGAAAGAACCACAATATCCCCGGATTTAACCATCCCTTCAGCAACAGCCTCATATAGTGCCAGGGGAATGGAAGCCCCCGAGGTGTTGCCATAACGATCCAGGTTAACAAAAACCTTTTCCCCGGGCAGGCCCAGTTTGCGCCCGGCTGCATCAATAATCCTCCTATTGGCCTGATGGGGGATAAAAAGGTCAATATCTTCCCCGCTAAGACCCGCTTTTTTTAAAGCTTTTAGAGCTGCCTGTCCCATGGCCTTAACCGCAAATTTAAAAACCTGATTTCCGTCCATCCTGATGTAATGTAATTTTTGAGCAACAGTTTCCTGTGAAGCAGGCTGCCGCGATCCCCCAGCAGGAAGATCTAAAAAACTACCTCCTGCTCCATCTGATCCCAGATCAAAACCCAGTAATCCACCTTTTTCTACTCTCTCCAGGACAACAGCTCCAGCCCCATCCCCAAAAAGAACACAGGTATTACGGTCCTCCCAGTCGGTAATGCGTGATAAAGTTTCCGCTCCTACTACCATAATCCGGGAATATGCACCAGAATTGATAAATTGTGCCCCGGTTATCAACCCATAAACAAACCCCGAACACCCTGCTTCCAGGTCAAACGCTGCCGCTGCAGGGGCTCCCAGCCTGTCCTGTAGCAAGCAGGCGGTGGCAGGAAAAACCATGTCCGGGGTTACAGTGGCCACAATAATTAAATCCAGATCCCGGGCTTCAATTTCCGCATTTTGTAGGGCCTCAGTTCCAGCTTCAAAGCAGAGATCCAGGGTGGATTGATTATCTGAGACAATGCGCCGCTCAACAATACCAGTTCTGGCCCTGATCCATTCATCGCTGGTATCAATCATTTTTTCCAGGTCCTGATTGGTCAGAACCTGATCAGGAACAGACATACCCAGACCTGTTATCCCAGTGCGAATCATTATCCCATCTCCTTTTTTCCCGGGTTTGTCCGGAACTTTGACTAATTATACAAATCACAAAATTTAATGTCAATGAGGCCTATCCCATCCAAAAGGAACGCAAAAGGGCTTATTTTTAAGCTATTTACGCCCAAATGGGCGCAAAGCCCCCCAATAGCTCTGCATGCTGGTTAAATGGCAAAAAACGGACCCCTTTGTCGGGCTGAAGCCGGCTAAAAGCCCTTCGCTCCTACCTTTTACCCGGAAAAAGGAGGTAAAATATAAGTCTAAAGTTATTTTTTTCCTTTTTATACTTAAAAAACCGGGTGTAGTATAAAGTTTTTCTCTTCACCCTTTTAATTATAACATTATTTCATTTTTTGTAGTATAAAAAATGGACTTAAAATTTTTTTCATGCTACAATAAAAATATGTTTATTAAAGTAACTAAATCGAGCAAAAACCGTTATGCACAGGTTGTTCGTGCCTTCCGTGAAAACGGGAAAATTAAACACGAAGTGCTCCTCAATCTGGGTCGAACTGATTACCTATCGGGAAATTCGGGAATGCAAAAAATGGCTTTAAAACTAATGGAAATCGCGGGGGTAAAGGAGGTAATTGATATCAACCGCGCCGAAGAGGCCCAAATCGTAAAATGGGGGGACATTGTTTATCAAAAATTATGGCACGAAACCAGAATCGGGGACAGTCTGAACCCCTGTAAAGGGAGGGAAACCACCTGGTTTGACTTTAAAAAAACCTGTCTGTACCTGCTCACTCGCTATCTTTTGACTCCTGAAGAAGATAATTATTATTTCACTGCTGATATTCCTATCAATCAATTTTACCGGACTCTTGATATCCTGGGGCAAAATAAAGATCTGATCGAAGATGAACTTTTCCCGGGATTGGAAAAATTGACCCAGCCGGTTTTGTGTCTTCTGGTGCCTCTTTCTTTTAAAAACATTGCCGTGGAAACCCTGAAACAACTGGATTATGACCCTGCCCTGCGCCAGGTAAAAATCATGGCCATGGTTTTCACTGATTTCACCGGCAGGATTTTAAGTCAGGAAATTTTTTCTGTTCGCAGATTTGGCAAAGCCAGCCTGGTCCAGTGCATTGCTCGCCTGCGCAGACTATATAAATTACCCCCTCCAATTATCGTTACCGATCAGGCTCATGAAACAGAACTGCTGCAGGCTTTCCAGTATATCAGTTCTGCTCCGGTTGATTCCCCTCCCGATCAGGTCACGGGAATTCACTACGGGATAAAAACCAATCTGAGAAATCAGCGACCCGAGGATATTTTAAAAAGTCACCATTTACTGGAACAATTCCGCGATACTCTTCAGCCCAAAAGAACCCACCCCTCCCTACAATGGACAGAACGCAGGATAAAAGGGCATTTTGTAATCGGTTTTCTGGCGGGGATTCTGGAAAATCGGCTGGTAAAAAAAATGGAGCGGGCCGGAAAAAAAGCCTCTCCGGCTAAAATCCGGGAGGCTTTAAATTCTCTGCAATTTGCCCGCTTTCAGACGGGGGATCAATCCTATTTACTGCGTATTTCTGGGCAGGAAATGAGCCCTGATATTTTGCGGTCCTTTAAAATCAGTCAGCCCCAAAACATTGTTCCCGAAGAAGATTTTACCCTCTAAAAATTACCAGGCTCGGGGCCAGTCCGAATAAGGTTCCCAGGCCCGAATACTTTCTCGTATTGCAATAAAATCTTCCTGATCAGCATCGGACATTAAAAGGGGCAATCCCAAAAAATTGAAGACAAGAATAATGGTCAGAATAATATAAAGTAAAATTTTATTTACCCGGCTTCCCATCAACAATCACCACCTCTGGTTCCGGAATAAAACCGAACTTATGATCAATACCCTCCCGGATAATGTTCATTAAATACTGTACGTCTGCAGCTGTAGCATTGTCAAAATTGATGATGAAATTTCCATGATGGGGAGAAATCATGGCTCCACCCTGGCGCAGTCCTTTTAAACCCAATTGTTCTACCAGAATTCCTGTAGGTATTCCATAGTCATAATTATTTTTAAAAACTGATCCGCAGGAGGGGTAGGAAAACTGCTTTTTCCCTTCTCGATCAGCAGCAATCTGTTGTAGTTTTTCCCGGAATTCAGGTCCCATTTGAACCCGCGAGAATAGAGTGTGGGCAAAGTACTGGAAGAAACCTTCCAGGGTGGAAAGGTTGAGGCTCTCCAGCTGGTTGACCTCCCCGGACCACCAGTCGGGCAGGGGATTATTCATGGTAACTTCTGCTCCCAGGATAATCCAGGGTTTTTCCTGGAAAATAGATTTTTTGTAGGAGAATAAGCATTCTCTTTTCTCTATTTTTTGAATTCCTTTTTGCATATTATAGGGGTCCAGGTAAAAAACCCGGTTTAAAATACCACTCATCTCCCCCTCGTAACAGCGGGCATTCATATATATGCTGGCTCCCAGGGTACCGGGGAGTAAATGGGTAAAAAGCAAACCGGGTTGCCCGGTATAAGCCAGGTAGGAAAGAGGAAAACCGGCCTGGAGCAAAAGCCCTTCATCTGTTTTTTCCCACCCCGCCATATTTTTCAAAGAAATAAAAACAGTTTCTCCATGGGGCCGATCAGAAAAAAGAATATTGCTTCCCAGTCCAAAGAAGTAGGGTATTAAACCACTTTTTTGACAGTGTTCCACGAGGAGCTGCAACTCCTCCAGATTAGCCGGTCGGGCAAAAAAGCGGGCCTCCCCACCAATTTTATAAGAGCTGTGATCGGCCAGGCGGATCCCTTTTTCAATTATCTGTTCCAGTTTTCTTCTTTTTTCCATCAGGGGTCTCCCTTTCTCCTATTAGACCTATTCGACTTTTCCCCCGGCTAATCCTCCCTCAGTTCTGACTGTTGATCGCCCCATTTTATCCTTTACGGCCTTCCGTTGAAACAGTTATTTCTCCCTGGATTACCCCTCTTCATTATTTTCACCCACCCTGCTCTTCCAGGGTTTTTTTCTTTTTAAGGTAGCATAATTCCTTCCATTCTCAGAAATTTCGATGATCCAGACGAGGAAAAAAGGGCATAAACGAAAAAACTCCCGGCTGATTAACCGGGAGCTTTCTCCTTATTTTTTTGTTACCTATTCTTCACCTGAGGTTACAGCTACAGCTTTCCTAACCCGGCCAAATTGATATCGGGTGGTTGCATTTTCAATCATGGGCACAAAACCATTCATGATCAATATGCCGAAAGCCACCCCTTCGGTCGGAGCCAGTCCTACCCGGAAAAGAATTACCAGGGCTCCAATTGCTATGCCAAAAATCACCTTGCCCCTATTAGTAAAGGGACTGGTAACCCAATCCGTGGCCATGAAAAAGGCCCCCAGGGCCAGACTTCCTACCAGAAGGTGATGCAGGGGATTTTCTCCCAGCAAAAGGGTCAGAACAACTACAGTTCCCAGTATCGAAACCGGTATCCGCCAGCCAATATGCCCTTTATAGAACAGGTAGGCTGCACCTATGAGCAGAAAGAAGGGCGAAGTTTCTCCGAGAGCCCCACCGGGAAAAGCGAAGAACAATTCTCCATAACCCGGCATTTCCATTCCCTGATGGAGCATGGCCAGGGGAGTGGCCTGGGTCATAACATCAACAGTCCCCAGATTAATATACAGCGCGGCAAACTGATTGTCAATGAAGGAAATCAATGGGGCCAGTATAATCAGGGCTACCCTTCCAAAAAGAGCAGGATTAAAACGGTTTCGCCCCAATCCACCCATTAACTCTTTGGCAATTCCGACCGCAATAAATGTAGCAATTGCTGCCTTCCACCAGGGTGTGGTTGCAGGAAAGAGAAGTGCTACAAACAGGCCGGTAAGGAGTGCGCTCCAGTCATGTAAGGTGGGTTCTTTTTTTAACATTTTACGGAAAAGAACCTCGGTCAGGACAGCAGTTAACAGACAAACTCCAATTGTTATAGCTGCATACCAGTGGAAAAAGTATATTGAAACCAGCGAGACAGGAATAAGAGCAATAAAAACGTCCCGCATGGCATTCCCTACAGTCCCCTTATCCCGCAGGTGGGGAGCGGAGGAAACAACCAGTTTCTTCTTATCATTCATTGCAATTAACCTCCTTCCCCTCTAGGTGTTATTTCTGCTATTCTGCAGATTCTGGATTTGGGGTTTGGCCTGCTGCACAAACTTAACAATCGGCCTTTGGGCCGGGCAAACATACGCGCAAATCCCGCATTCAATACAGTCCATGGTGTTCCACTTTTCCGCCTGTTCATACATACCGGCTTCGCCATAAATGCTAATTTGATTGGGATACAACAACATGGGACAGTCTTCTACGCACTTGCCACAGCGCACGCATTCCATGTATTCCAGTTCTCCAAAGGCCATTGCCGGCGGAAGAACAGTAATACCTGTAATAGCCTTGACAACAGGTACTTCCAGATCTTCCTGGGCAACTCCGGTCATGGGACCTCCCATAACCACCTTGGCCGGCTCTTCTTTAATTCCCCCACATTCATTGAGGAGATGTTCCAGGGGGGTCCCTATTTTAACCATGATATTCCCCGGTTCAGCAATATTCTGACCAGTAACGGTGACAACTCTTTCCAGAAGTGGTTTGTTGTATTTTACAGCTTCATAAACGGCCACGGCAGTGCCCACATTTTGAACCAGGGCGCCAACATCAAAAGGCAGGCCTCCCGGAGGCACTTCCCGGTCCAGAGTAGCTTTAATTAGCTGTTTTTCCGCTCCCTGGGGGTACTTGGTAGGAGTTTTCATGATTACTATTCCAGGATCATCATTCTTTTCACTGAGTTCACTAATCGCATCCATTTTATTATCTTCAATACAAATATAGGCTTTTTTCACATCCAGAACCTTCTGTAGAAGCTTAACCCCCTGCAGAAGCTCTTCTGCTTTTTCCAGCATTATCCGGTGATCGCAGGTAAGATAGGGTTCGCATTCGCACCCATTGAGAATCAGAGCATCCACCGGTTTATCCGGGGGAGGCTGAATTTTTACAGCAGTGGGAAAAGCAGCACCACCCATTCCAACAATGCCTGCTTCCTTTACGGCTTTAACTATATCTTCTTTACTCACTTTTTCCAGGTCATTGTCTGCATACTCGATACTTTCCTGTTTTTTATCTACATCAATTACAATACACTGCACTTTTTCCCCAGAATGAATTTTTTTATCCTCAATGCTACTGACCGTGCCCGACAGGCTGGCATGAACCGGAGCACTGACAAAACTATCAGAGTCTCCTATTTTTTGCCCGGCCTTAACCCGGTCACCTTCCCTAACCAGGGGCTGACAGGGAGCCCCAATATGCTGAGAAAGAGGAATTATAATCTGCTGGGGCAATTTAATTTCTTTTATTTCCTGTTTTTCAGAAAAGCTTTTGTAGTGGGGAACATTAATTCCGCCCAAAAATGCTTTTACTTCCACTAACTTTCACCTCCCCCTTTTATTCCGATCCCTTCTGGGTTTCTTCTTTGGCCCTATCCAGTTCCCGGTTTTTAGTAATATTAGCCCAGAGACCAAAACCCACAGCAATAACTACCAGGAAACGCAGAGGCCCGTAAATCGCATTCCAGACCCTGGTTCCAAAAGGAACTCTGGGATCGGCCGGCAAACCATACTTTTCTGGTTTATCAGCCAGAACATATAGCATTGCCGTCCCATCAACTTCATCCAGGCCGTAAATCCGGGCCTCGGGATTCCCATTTTTGCGAAGATGGTCAACCCGGTTCTGAGCCTTAGCAATTATTTCCCGTTCGTTGCCAAAAACCAGAGAGTCCGTGGGGCAAACCGCAGAACAGGAAGGTTCCATTCCATTTACCAGCCGGTCATAGCAAAAAGTACATTTCTTGGCCCGATTGGTAAAACGGTCAAAACCAATTACATTAAATGGACAGGCGGCAGCACAGTAATTACAACCGATACAGCGAATTTCATCAATGGTCACTGTTCCTTCATCGGTATGATAAATTGCCCCCGTCGGGCAGGCCAGCTTACAGGCTGCATCAGTACAGTGCATACAGCCCTGCTTGGACATTAACCACTGCAGTCGACCATTTTCCCTGTACTCCCGGAAAACAACCTTGGTCCAGGTAGAACAGGAATAACGGGGGGGGTTTTCGTAGGTTCCTGTAAACTCAGTTTCCACGGCTGGAAGCTGATTCCACTGCTTGCAGGCGGACTGACAGCCCCGGCAACCTATACATTTGGAGGCATCTATTAAACAGATCTGGGTTTTCATTTATCCGACCCTCCTTATATTGCACAGGGATGCCTTGAATTCCGGGATGGTAGTGTTGGGATCACCCACTGAGGGAGTCAGATCATTGGCTACTGCACCGGTACTTTTACCCATATAACCCCAGTGGAAAGGCAGCCCTACAATGTGTTTTTTCTGGCCATTGATCATTAAAGGTTGCAGCCTTTTGGTTACACAGGCTTTTGCTTCAATACTGTCCTGTTCACCATTGTTATATAACCTTTTACTTTCAATAGCCACCCGGTCACCGTTAGCAATTCCCAACTTATCCGCCAGTTCTTCATCAATTTCTACAAAAAACTCCGGCATCATTTCTATCAACCAGGGCATATTGCGGGTCATAATTCCACTCTGATAATGTTCTACGACCCGATAAGTTGTCAGAACATAGGGATACCGTTCTTTTTCCTCTTCGGTTTCCACAACATGATCCTCATAAAAACGCTGGCTGATTGGATTATAGGTCGCTTCAGGATAGAGCAGGTTGGGAACAGGGCTATCAGCCGGTTCATAATGAGCCGGGAAAGGTCCATCGTTAACAAAGGCCGAGAACAGCCGTCCCTGCCCTTCTGGCAGCATGATAAAAGGAATTTCTGCAGATTGCTGGGGAGGAATGTTGACATTAAAGTCGGGCACATCGTTGGTTTTCCACTTTCCTTCATCCTCATCCCACCATACCTGGGGAACATCAGGATTCCAGGGCTTTCCAGATGGATCAGCACTGGCCCGGTTATAGACAATTCGGCGGTTAAGAGGCCAGGCAAAAGACCAGTCCAGGTGGGATCCAATTCCTTCTTTTTCCGGAGTCCGCCTTTTGGTTGGCGGATTATCCAGATCGTTATAATAACCGCTGTACAGCCAGTTACCACAGGCTGTGGAACCGTCCAGTTGCAGGTCGAGGAAATTGTTGACCAGAGATCCATTGTTTACATTATAGCCATTGATGTCTTTGCAAACCTTGACTATATCAACCTGGCCATCATTCCCATCGTAATCCCAGGCCATTTTGGTGATCTGCTCCGGAACTGCTCCGCCCTCTTCTTCATATATTTTCTGGAGCTTTTTGAATAATTCATTTACTATCCACAGGTCGCTTTTACAGTTTCCGGGAGGCTCCTGGGCCTTCCACTGCCACTGAATCCAGCGGCCACTGTTGGCCTTGTTTCCTTCCCTTTCATAAGAAGCAGCAGCAGGAAGAATAAATACCTCTGTATCAATTTCCTCGGGGTTGGCGCCCGCTTCCCGTTTCCAAAAAGAAGCAGTCTCATTCTCAAATAGATCTACCGATACCAGCCATTTCATCTTGGCTGAATACTCTCTTTTAGCTCCAGCAGTAGGACCGGAAACGGCTGGGTTATCTGCCCAGCAGATCATACCCTCTACTTCGCCCTTACTCATGTTCTTGTACATGGCAATGTGCGAGGCATCCTTGCCATCCAGTTTGGGCAGCCATTGATAGGCAAATTGATTGTCCGCAGTGGCATTTTCCCCATAAAAAGCCTTAAGCAGGCTGATCAGATAACGCGGCTTATTACTCCACCAGCCCGTTTCAGGAGTTTCTTTTTCGATATAATCACCCAGGGTAGGATGGGCTGCCTGCTGAGGAGTTCCCATATAGCCGGGAATAATATGGTACAGGATAGCCATGTCGGTAGCTCCCTGCACATTGGATTGTCCCCGCTGGGCATTGACTCCACCCCCGGCTCGGCCCATGTTACCCAGCAATAGCTGGACCAGGCCAATAGCTCGAACGTTCTGAGCACCGTGGGTAAACTGGGTAATACCCATGGCATATAGAATATTTCCAGCCCGCTCGGGCTTTCCGGTAGTGCTGAACATTCTATAGGATTCTTCCAGGGTATCTACAGGGCAACCGGTGATCTGGCTGACATTTTCAATAGAATAATTGCGGAAATGTTCCCGCATTAAATTCATTACACAGTTGGGGTCCTGCATGAAGGGATCCTTTTTTACATTCCCATCTTCATCCCGCTGGTACTGCCAGGTAGTACGATCATACTTCTTAGCATTTCGCGCGGGATCATCTTCTATCCCGGAGAACACTCCGGCCACATCGTCAAATTCAAACCCTTCTTCAATAAGGTAAGTTGCATTGGTATAATGCTCCACGTACTCCCGGTGATAGAGATTATTTTCCAGGATATAATGAGCCAGTCCTCCCAGATAAGCGGTGTTAGTTCCGGGCCGCAGAGGAACATACAGGTCAGAAACTGCAGCGGTCCGATTAAAGCGAGGATCAACAGTTATCAGCTTGGCCCCTTTTTCCTCCCGGGCCTTCTCAATCCATTTCATGGAAATGGGATGATTTTCAGCTGTATTACCACCTATGGCCATGAACACATCACTGTGCTGATAATCAATCCAGTGATTGGTCATGCAACCCCTACCAAACGTGGCGCCAAGACCGGCGACCGTAGAGGAGTGTCATAGGCGGGCACAGTGATCCATACTGACTATTCCAATGGCTCGGGCCATCTTGTGGAACAGGTAATTCTCTTCCCCGGTACAAAAGGCACTGCCCAGCCAGCCAATAGCCTTGGTGCGGTTAACAGTAACTTCCTCTCCGTCAACCATGGCCGTTGCTTCGTGGGTCCGGTCCCGGCTTTCTTTTATGCGCCGGGCAATCTTATCCAGGGCCCAGTCCCAGTCTTTAACTTCATAACTGTCGCTTCCCGGAGCCCTGTACAGGACGTCGGTCAACCTTTTAGGGTTGGGCCTGGGCTTGCCTTTTTCATCAAAGGTATAGGAAACATTGCTTATAGAACTGCCCTTACTGCACAGGGTTCCTTCATTCACAGGATGATCGGGGTCTCCCTCTGCATTAACAATTACACCATCACGGACATTGCAGATAATGCCACAGCCCACCCCACAAAAGGTGCAGATGGTATGAAATTCCTGGGTGTACCTGATGCGGAGCCGCTCTCCGGGATCCGCAGCAGCCTTGCGATAACCAACACTGGTTAAAGAAGCTGCTGCTGCGGTAACTCCAGCGAGCTTTAAAAAGCTGCGTCGAGTTAATTCCATGAAAAAATCCACCTCCTAGACATTAATTAACTTCCTCTCCTTCTGGAACCCAATGCAACCCGGATCCAGGTGAAAACCCTTCCTCCCTGGCCAGGACATCATGGGTCAATGAAGCAAGATTGTGGATGGGTAAAACTATTCTATTGCCCGCAATCTGGCGGGCATCAATTATTTTATAATAAGAAGAACATTCCCTGCAGAAATGAACCCGGCAAGAACTCTTATCCTCCAGGCTAAAAAAGCCCAGTTCTTCCTGCTGAGTGTTGGCACAAAACGGACATTTTATGCGGGTATGCACCCACCGGGTACCACATAACCAGCATTCTAAGACCTTGGCTCCATCTTCAGAGCGCAGCATCCCATAATGCGGTTTTTCCCCACAAAGTCCACAATTCCCCCCTTCCCAGAGGTCAGTCCGCAATCCCTCCCTTATTTTTTCCAGGTTACAGCTAAAAATTGAACCAAGGGCAACCGAGAATAAAAGAGTTGCCATATCTTTTTCCAGCACGCCTTTTTCCACCATTAAATCCTGCAGTTTAAAAACCTGATCCCGGTCCACCTTTTCCGGATTATTCTCCCGGAAATCTTCCAATAAATTTTTTAACTCCTCCATTGCTGGCTCGAGCCGGGGATTAACCCTGATTAGAGCTTCACCCAGTCTCTGCAAAAGTTCCAGAAAAGAATGGGTCCTTATTCTGGGCCTGATGGCCAGGCTTCTTCCTTTCCTCCAGTGAGAGTGCGCTTTCTTTTTATCAACAATGTCCTTCTCCAGCATCTCCTCCTTAGCTTCATGTTCATTGAAAAATGACAACACCTCGGAAATTATCTCCTCTAAAAAGGGCTCAATCTCCTTGAATCCATGATAAAGTTTCCGGCAGCGTTTTAATTCTTCCTGGTACAACTGGGGCCCTGATTGTTCCATAGATTAGCCTCCTTTAGAATCCCGAACAGAAAAGCAAAAATTAGAGCTGAAAACTCAGGGTGGATTACCCCACCACCTCTTTTCAGCCCTGGAAAACCAGAGAACTGGCGTTATAACATTTTATCTCGGGCAAAATTTGCTCCCTTTCCATAGAAAACTCCCGCCACAGTAAATTGTGAAAAAAAACACCTAACTCCTATATGAATTCGCTCAAAAAAGAAAAAACCCTTCCTTTTCTTATGATCAAACTGAAAAATTTTTGATTTTTGAACAGAAAAATTGTAGCTGCCCTCTACCTGATTTTTAAAAAACCCTATCCAAACTTTCCCTGATTATCAGAACAAAAACCCTGTCCTGTTCCAACAGAGTTCCAGAAAAATCTAATCAGGGTAGTTTAATTTCCCCAGGGAACCAAAAAATGATTTAATCCTCTAAAGGCAAAATAATCCTGACCTTAGTTCCTTTTCCTTCCTCCGATTTGACCTCAATTTGACCGCTATGCTGATTAACAATAATATCATAGGCAATCGTCAAACCCTGTCCGCTTCCCTGCCCAACTTCCTTGGTGGTAAAAAATGGGTCAAAAACCCTGGATAAATAAGCCCTTGGAATTCCAACACCATTATCATCAATTTCCGCAATCACTTCTCGATTTTCAAACCTGGTCTCAATGGTTATTTCGCCCCGGGTGCATATCCCCTGTTGGACCGCCTGTTGAACAGCATGACTGGCATTGACAATCAGGTTCAAAAACACCTGGGAAATTTCATCAGGGTTGCCCTTAATCGGGGGAATTTTTGAATCAAGCCTGACCTTAACATCGGCAATCATTTTCCATTCATTGCGAGTTATGTTGACCGTATCCTCTATGGCTTTATTTAAGTCAAATTTGCTTCGAACCCCAGGCTTTGATGAAGAATAGGAGAGGTTTTTCATTGAATCAACCAGTTTTTTTACCCGGTCAATCCCGGCTAAGGCTTCTTCAATTGCGCGGGGAATTTCCTGCAAATTATAATCTATATCAACTTGATTCTCTAATTTATATAATCTCTGCAGCCCCCTGGAATAATGGCCTTGCTCCAGATCATTACGAAGCTTATTATAGACCTCCCAGAGTTGCTGCACCTCGGCAAAAGAACTTTTAATAAATTGAGTATTGTTGCCAATGAACTGCATGGGAGTATTGATTTCGTGGGCCACTCCCGCAGCCAGCCTTCCTATGGCCTCCAGTTTTCGAGCCAGCGCCAGTCGCCCCTCCGCCCTTTTCATTTCAGTCATATCTTTAAAATTGACCACATAGAAAAGGGGTTCTTGATTTCTACCCCGGAGCAGGACCCCGTTACAAAAAACTATTTTCCTGGAACCATCTTTTGTTTCAATTACCTGCTGTTCGTTTTTTTGCCTTCCCTCCATGATGAGGCTCAGCGGATCAGTACAGGTTTGCTCTTTATTTTCCCCTACCAGAAACTGCAGTAAAACTCTAAGGGAATAACCTTTAACTTCCACCTCAGTACGCCCCGTTATTTCCTGTGCCTCCTGATTTACAAAAGTAATTGTCCCTTGAGTATCAGTAATCACAATTCCCTCATTGATACTCTGTAGTGTTTCCCGGAGAGTTTCCTTCTCCTGGGCCAGGGCGGCTTCTGCTTCCTTGCGATTTTCTATCTCCTGGAGCAGTTCGGTGGTCCTTTCTTCTACCTTCTTTTCCAGCTGAGCCTGAGCCTCCTGCAGGGCCATTTCAGCATTTTTTTGTTCGGTTATATCCCGACCCACCGCCTGAAACTCAAAAATCTGACCTTTGTCATCAAACAGGGCCCGGTCAACCCACTCCTGCCACCGCACTCCTCCATCAGGTAAAACCACCCGGTGCTCATAAGTTACTGTTGGGTTATCCACTGTCAAAAAATTGTGGTTTCTTTCAACAATTTCCCGATCCTCTTCTGGAAGAAGCGATAAAAAATTTCGGCCCAGCAGTTCATCCTGACTTTTGTCGAAATAATTGCAATAGGCAGGGTTAACAAAGGTCAGGGTTCCATCAGGAAAAAACCGGCAAATTAATTCTGTTTGATCCTCAACTACAGAACGGAAATACTTTTCACTTTTAAACAACTCTTCTTCCAGTTTCTTCCTCTCGGTAATATCCCACCAGGCTCCATATATTTCCCGGCTCCCATCATCATTTATAATCAAACGCTGTTTATCATGGAGCCAGCGATAATTCCCCCAGCAGTCTTTAAAACGATACTCCAGGATCCTGGGTTCTGCCTCTCCAGCTGGTTCCAGGCTGGCATCAATAGTTCTTTTCCGATCCTCAGGATGAATACATTCCTTCCATAAATTAAAATTATTGATGAATTCCTCGGGCTCAAAACCCAGGATATTTTTTACATTTTCATTAACATAATTGATACAGGGGATATCATCTTTTATTTCATAATTATAGATTACGGCAGGGGTATTTTTGATCAGGGTATTGAGGCGTTCCTCGCTTTTTTGCAGTTCTTCTTCTGCTTTTTTGCGATCAGTTATATCCCGTCCCACTCCCTGAATTTCAACCACATTTCCCTGCTCATCAAGGATTGAACTGTCCTCCCAGCCAAGCCAACGCCAGCCCTGAACCGTGATCGCTCTCTGCTCAAAGTAAACACGATAAGGGGGACGATAGAGGTTCTGCATCGCCCGCAAAGTTGATTCCACGTCTTCCTCATGAATCAGGGGAACAAAAGAGCTGCCCAATAGTTCTTCCCTCTTTTTCCCAAACTTCCTACAATAAGCATCGTTTACATAAAGGAATTTTCCTTCTCGATCAACCCGAACAATCAGATCCTCCTGTGATTCAAGAATTCCTTTAAGACGGCTGTTGGTTTCACGGAGTTCAGCTTCCATTTCCCTTTCTTCAGTTATATCCCGGGCCGAACAGATCACGTAGCGCACAATACCCCGGGAGTCAAGTTTGGGGGCTTTGGTAATGGACAGGAGACGCTTTTCTCCCCGGCCATTAAAAACCCACTCCTCATTCTGAACTTTTTCCCCGGTGGAAAAAACCTCTTTGTTTCCCTTTATTGTTTCCCTGATTACTGGGGCGCTCTTAAAAACATCCCACAGGCTCTTATAATTCAATTCCTCTTTACGAACTCCCAAAAAAGCAGCATGGGCGGCATTAACCATTCCGTAGGTTTCCCAGTCAATCAGGTACCACACCTGCTCTTCGATATTATCCAGGAGCATTTCCTTTTCCTCTAAAAGGACCCGATTCTGCTCTTCAGCGTTTTTCTGCCGGGTAATATCAATTATCATCCCTGTAATTTTATAGA
>PWFS01000130.1 GCA_003554145.1 Halobacteroidaceae bacterium
TCGAGCCTCTAACGAAAGGGCAAACTTGTCGAAAGGCAAGGGCGCAAAGCACAGACCTAAACCGTGGCGCGGCATGGTTGATGTGTTTCCGAAGAGAGGTTTTTGCTTTCGCTAAAAGCGGGCAGGGCATTTTTTTCCCAAAAATGCCCAAAAAAATGTTGGAAAATGTATACTCATGTCTAAATCGAGGTGATTTTATGTGGAGCAGACTGGATCCGCAGATAGGTATTTTGAACAGGGGGCTCGATGTTTCCCAATTTCGGCATAACCTTATTGCTGATAATATTGCCAATGCGGATACCCCCGGGTATAAAAGAAAGGATGTAAACTTTGCTGAATTAATGAATCAGGCCACCCGAAGAGGTAGCGCTTCCGGTTTGAGAGTTACTCATCCTGAGCACCTGTCAGGCAGTGTATCTTCAGCCGGGGCTATTCAGGGGGTTCAGGCCGAGGGAACCAGCACTCGCCTGGATGGGAATAATGTTGATATCGAAGTGGAAATGGCCCAGATGGCGGCCAACAGCCTTTATTATCAAACTGCGGGCCATCTTCTAAGTGCCAGGTATGGAATTCTGGAACGGATAATAAATACGGGGAGGCCTTAAACCATGGGAATTTTTAATAATTTTGGGATCAGCGCTTCCGGGCTTACTGCTCAGCGGCTGCGAATGGATACTATTGCCAGCAACATAGCCAATATTGAAACCACCCGGACTCCCGAGGGAGGACCCTATCAGAGGCAGGTCCCTCTTTTTTCTTCCCGGCTGCCGGATGGACCTGGACAACCGGGAGGGGGGGTGGAGGTCCTGGCGCTGCTCCGGGATCAGAGCCCCTTTAAAAGGGTTTACGAACCCGGCCATCCCGATGCGGATGAAGAGGGTTATGTGCTGATGCCCAACGTGGAGCTGGTCAAAGAAATGGTAGATATGATTGATGCCAGCCGGGCTTATGAAGCCAATGTCACCGCGCTCAATGCTTCCAAGGATATGGTTCAGCGGGCCCTGGATATCGGGCGCCGCGGCTAAAATAGGAGGTGCAGTAAATGAAGATTGATGGAATAAACCCCTACCACCTGAATAATTTTAATCAGGTGAATAAAAACAATGAAAACAGGCCCAGCATTGATTTTTCCAATCAGCTTAACGATGCCCTGCAAAGAGTGGATGATATGCAAAAAGAAGCGGATCGAGTCGGCCAGGACTTTCTCCTGGGGAAAACAGATAGTGTTCATAAGGTGACAGTTGCCATGGAAGAAGCCCAGCTGGCCTATGATTTAACCCTGACCATCAGGGATCGGATCCTGGAAGGGTACCGGGAATTGATGCGGATGCAGTTCTAGTCGAGGCAAGGGGGGGACCACTGTGGATTTCCTGAAAGACCTGGGGCAAAAGTTTGCAGCCAGGTGGAATGAGTTGGACAAAAATAAAAAAATACTGTTCATGGCTTTGGGGGGCACCGCATTTTTTGCCCTGATCATTTCGATTTTTTTCCTGAGCCGGGTTACATATGTTCCCCTGTATACGGGGCTGGATTCCAGTGATGCCCAGGGAGTGGTGGAACATCTGGAAGCCCAGGGTATTCCCTATCAGATTGACGATGGAGGACAGAGCATCCTGGTCAGCAGAGATCAGGTTCATCAGCTTCGCCTGCAGATGGCCGGTCAGGGCATTCCCACGGGGGGAGTTGTTGGCTTTGAGGTATTTGATACAACCCGCCTGGGAACAACCGAATTTGAACGCCAGATCAATTTTTACCGGGCCTTGAGCGGAGAGCTGGCCCGAACTATTTCTACGATGAATGCTGTAGAAAATGCCCGGGTGCAGATTACAACTCCCCGGGACAGGCTTTTTGCCCAGGATGAGGATCCGGTTCAGGCTTCGGTTCTCCTGGAAATCAACCCCCTGTCGCGCCTGGAAAGTGAACAGGTTAATTCCATAATGTACCTGGTTGCGGGAAGCGTTGATGGATTGCAGGCCGAGAATGTAACGGTAGTGGATACCGGGGGCACCCTTTTGTCCGCGGGCCTGAATATGGACCGGGATAGTTCCCTGACTGCAGGAGCTACCCGGACCAACATGGAAATGCAGAGGCTCTTTGAAAAGCAGCTGCAGCAGGACCTGGAAAAAATGCTTATTCCGGTGCTGGGTTATGATAATTTCGTGGTCAATGTTAATGCCCTGCTGGATTTTGACCTGCGGGAAGAACAGGCCGTAAGATATGAGCCGGTTGTTGATGATGAGGGCATTATTCGTTCCCAGCAGGTGACCGAGGAAATCCAGGAGGGAAGCAGTGGCGATCCGGGTGGAGTTCCGGGTACCGATCCCAATATTCCCCTTTATGAATCCCCGGATTTTATGCAGGAGATGGAGCGAGAATTTTTTGAAACTGTTACCAACTATGAAATCAGCGAGATTGTTTCCAGCCATATTTTTGCCCCCGGTTCCCTGGAACGGCTTTCGGTGGGCATAATAATTAATCAACCCCTTGATCCCCAGCAACAGGAGCAAATTGAAAATGTTGTGGCTGCAGCAATTGGATTAAACGAAGAGCGTGGAGACAGCCTGAGCCTGGCCCAGCTGGATTTTGACGATTCCCTGGCCCAGGAAATGGAACTGCTGGCTGCTCAGCAGGAAGCCCAGCGCCGCCAGGAACTTTATATTTACGGGGGAGCTATTTTAGCCCTGACCCTGGTAGTCCTTTATATTATCAGGCGGGTGCTGAATTTAAAGAAAGCTACACCCTCCAGAGAACAGCAGGAAGTTTATGTGGAAAAAAGCCGGGAGAGCAAAGAAGAAGAAATGACTCCTGAAGAAAGAGAGCGGCGGGAGATCAGGCGGGAAGTATCCCGGCTGATCAACGAAAAGCCCCAGGAAGCTGCTAATCTCCTTAAAACCTGGCTGGTTGAAGATTAAAGAGGGGTGAAACCATGGCCAAGGGTAAACTATCAGGAAGGGAAAAAGCTGCCATACTGCTGGTATCACTGGGATCAGAGAACGCCTCCCAGGTTTTTCAGCATTTAACTGATGAAGATATTGAGCAGATTACCCTGGAAATAGCTAATCTGCGCCGGGTGGGCAATATGGAGCAGGAGATGGTCCTGGATGAATTCCATCAGATGGCCCTGGCCCAGGACTTTATCAGTCGGGGGGGAATCCACTATGCCCAGGAGCTCCTGGAAAAAGCCCTGGGGGGTGAAAAAGCCCAGGGAATTATAAAGCGACTTACTGCTTCTCTGCAGACCCGTCCCTTTGATGCCCTGCGCAAAACCGAGCCCTCTCAGCTTTTGAACTTTATTCAGAATGAACCCCCCCAGACTATTTCTCTGATCCTGGCCTATATCGAACCCAATAAGGCGGCGGCAATTCTGGCCGCCCTGCCCGCAGACCTGCAGGCGGAAGTTTCCAAGCGAATTGCCGTTATGGATCGTACCTCCCCGGAAATTATCAAAAAGGTAGAAGCAGTCCTGGAGAAAAAACTATCCACCATTCTCCAGAATGAATATACCGATGCCGGAGGCATCGAATCTATAGTTGACGTGCTCAATAATGTGGATCGGGGCACGGAAAAAGCCATCCTGGATTCGCTGGAAGAAGAAGACCCGGAACTGGCCGAAGAAATAAGGAAGCGCATGTTCGTATTCGAGGATATTGTTAACCTGGATAACCGGGCTATTCAGAGAATTATCAGGGAAATCGAAAACAAAGATCTGTCCCTGGCCTTAAAAACTGCCTCCCAGGAAGTTGCGGAGAAAATCTATGCCAACATGTCCAAGCGGGCGGCAGAGATGCTCAAAGAAGATATTGAATTCATGGGTCCGGTCCGCCTGCGCGAGGTTGAAGAAGCCCAGACCAATATTGTCAATGAAATCAGGCGCCTCGAAGAATCGGGAGAAGTGGTTATTGCCCGCGGGGGAGAGGGTGATGTGATTGTCTAGAATAATTAAATCCAGTCAGATCAAACTTACCCCGGAAAAATTTCTCCTGCCCCTGCCTTCAAATGTTGATGAATACCTGCATGAAGATAGCGCTGATCCCCTGGGGGATGTACCCATCAAGTATGTGGAGGAACCAGCGGATCAGGAGGAGCCCCTGGTGCGCCCCACGGCCGAAGAACTGCGTCAACAGGCCAAAAAAGAGGTTGGAGAAATAACCAGAAAAGCCAGGCAGGAAGCAGAGAAGATAAAGGAAGAAGCCCGGAAAGAAGCTCAGGCCATCGGGAAAAAAATAGAGAAAGAAGCCCGGGAAAAAGGCCGGCAGCAGGGCCTGGAAGAAGGAAGGGCGGAAGGAGCCAAAGCCTGGGAAAACTTATTGGGTGAGATGGAAAGGGAGTTCGTCGAGTTATCCCAGCGAACTGAAAAATGGAAGGAAGATTTTCCCGGACAGGTTATTGATCTCAGCCTGGAGATTGCTTCCCGGATTCTGAGCCAGAAACTGGAAGAGAAACCGGAAATAATAGTTGCCCGGGTTCAGGAAACCCTGCAGGAACTGGCCCATGTGGGCAATGTCCTGATCAAGGTTTCACCCCGTGATTATCCCCTACTGGAGGAAGCCCGGGAGCAGCTGGCCGGTTCTAACGGCGGTCTTCATCAGTTAAATCTGATGTCCAGCAATGAGCTGGGACCGGGGGATTTCCTGGTTGAAACTGAGTTTGGTGGAGTGGATGGACGCGTGGAAACACAGCTGGAGCTTTTGCAGGAGGAATTGAAAAAAGGGTGGAGGAAAAATGGAAGAACTTGATCTCAGATCATTAACCTCTGAATTTAATAAGCGAGCTCCAGTCCGCGGCTATGGCCGGGTTACCCGGGTAATAGGTCTTACCATTGAGAGTGAGGGCCCCAATGCTCATCTGGGTGAGTTATGTCACATTCGTGGTGGCAGGGGCTCAGAGCCCCTGCCTGCTGAAGTGGTGGGGTTCAGGGAAAACAGGATTCTTCTAATGCCCCTGGGACCTCTGACCGGATTGGCCCCGGGAGCTGAGGTTATAGGGACCGGGCAGAAAATGACAGTTCCCCTGGGAGAAGGACTGTTGGGCCGGGTGGTAGATGGCCTCGGTCGCCCCATAGATGGAGAGGAACCTTTCAAGGGAGAAAAACTTTACCCGGTTCATAATGCACCGCCCCATCCCCTGCGCCGTCTGCGGATAAAGGAGCCCCTGGCCCTTGGTATCCGCTCCATTGATACTCTGATGACCTGTGGGCGGGGTCAGCGGATTGGGGTCTTTTCCGGCAGCGGGGTGGGCAAAAGTTCCCTGCTGGCCATGTGCGCCCGGAATACCTCCGCCGACGTTATTGTCATCGGTATGATTGGGGAAAGGGGCCGGGAGGTTCGCGACTTTATCGAACGAGACCTGGGTCCCGAAGGTTTGAGCCGGGCAGTGGTTGTAGTTTCTACCTCCGATCAACCTGCTTTAATCCGGGTAAAAGGAGCCCTGATCACCACCGCCATTGCCGAATACTTCCGGGACACCGGGAAAAATGTTCTGCTCATAATGGATTCCCTGACCCGAGTGGCCACTGCCTTACGGGAAGTAGGACTGGCAATTGGTGAACCCCCTGCGACCCGGGGTTATCCCCCTTCAGTTTTTGCATTTATGCCCGGCCTCCTGGAACGATCTGGCGCCAATGAAGTGGGGACCATTACCGGCCTGTATTCAGTTCTGGTGGAGGGCGATGATCTGCAGGAGCCGGTAACGGATAATGTGCGGGGAATTTTAGACGGTCATATTGTTTTAAGTCGGGACCTGGCGGGTGAAGGCCATTATCCACCGGTTGATCCCCTGCAGAGCGTAAGCCGTCTGATGCCTGAGATTACCTCCGAAGAAGATTATGCGGCTGCGGGAAAAATGCGCCGGCTTCTGGCGGCCCATGATCGGGCCCGGGACCTGATTTCAATTGGGGCCTATGAAACAGGCAGTGATCCCGATGTGGATAAAGCACTGGAACGGATGGACGGGATAAAAGCTTTCCTGCAGCAGGATATCAGAGAAAAAGCATCTTTTGAAGAAGCTTTCCAGGCCTTAAAGAGTCTGGTTGAGGGGGTTTAAAAAATGCGGGCTTTTAAATTCAGGCTGCAGCCGGTTTTAGATTTAAAAGGGCGGGAAAAAGAAGATCTTCAGCAGCGCTACAGGCAGGCCCGCCAGAAATATAAAAAAAGGCGGACTGATCTCAACCGGTTGGAGGGGACCAGGGATAACTGTCTTGCTTCCATGGAGGTCAGGAAGGAACAGTCAATTGATCCCCGGGAGAGAGAACAAAAATGGTTTTTTATAAAAAATTTAAAAGGAGAAATCAGGGAAGTAAATTCCGATGTGATTCGCCTGAAAAACGTGGCCAGCAATCGCCATAATGACCTGGTAGAAAAGCTGCGGGAAGAAAAAAGCCTGGAAAAGCTAAAAGAAAAAAGAGCCCGGGAATTTAAACTTGAACAGGATCGTGCCGATCAAAAAA
>PWFS01000255.1 GCA_003554145.1 Halobacteroidaceae bacterium
AACCAGAGAAATAGAGCAACACCCATTAATGCCACTGAAACAATTTTCTCCAGATGGTATTTTCTTGTCTCTTCCACATTAACTCCCCCCTTCCCCGATTACTTTCTTTTTAAGGGGGACAGAACCATCCCCGGAATAGATGGGGATGGTCTGTCCCATTTTTAAATCCTATCCCGATTATCTATTCTCAGTCACCGTATTCTTCCATATAATTAACAACGATGCTGTTTACTATTCTGGCTCTCTCTTCAAATTCTTCACCAGTCATAAAAGTTACATCATATCCTGCATTAGCATATCTTTCCTGAACTTCTTCACTTTCCAGGGCAAATTTAATCGCATCTTCCAGCTTTTGCCTTCTTTCTTCGGGAATACCCTTGGGAGCAATCATCCCCATCTGGGAACCAGGGGTAAATACCTCTGCCCCAAGATCAACCATGCTGGGAACTTCCGGATAACCATGGTGGGCAATATCGACATCGCTTAAAACAAATAATGGATATAAATCACCAGCTTCCATGGCATCCCAGGCAGCAGATCCTATAGTAGCTTCACCCATGGGAATATGACCACCAATTAAAGCTGCGGATAATTCTGGAGCTCCACCAAACATAACCACATTGATATCCAGTTCCTGCTCATCTACAAAGGACTGGATTACCATCTGATTAAAGGCTCCACCTGCAATACCGAAGGAAAGCGCACCCGGGTTTTCTTCTGCATATTCTCTAACCTCATCCCAGTTTTGAAAATCTCGGGAGAAAGCAACTCTATGGGTGCTCATATATAGAGCAACAAAATCATAGTCATCAATGTGCCCTTCCTGACCATGAATGGGAGGGTTGGCTCCAGATGCAATGGTTCCAGCACCCATTACCGTGTACCCATCAGGTTCTTGCTCAACAAAATATTCCTGGGCTACCAGCGAAGAAACACCTGGCATATTCTCAAAAACCAGTGGAACTCCGAGGTATTCCTCCATTTTATCCTGCAAGAATCTGATGGATAAATCAGTAGATCCACCTGGATTATAGGGAACAATTACCGTTATTTCCCGCTCAGGCCAGTCATCTGCTGATACCATTCCAGTTGCCGAGAACACCAGCATAATCGCCAGGGCTCCAATTAATAATCCGAGAGACTTTTTCCTCATTATTCTTATACCTCCTAAAATTTTTTTCTCCAGCCAAAAGCCAACAAATCTTTTCCCCTCTCCAATAACACCCCCCTTACCCGTTTTTTGCTGTCCTACCCATTTTATCTTTCCCAAAAAGCCCGGGGTCAAAACCAAGAAGACGAAGTAGCCAGGCCAGGCCAAACCCCACAGCTAAGGGGACCCAGTCCATTAGATAAAAGGATAAAGCGGCAGTGCTGCCATAAACTGCTGCCAGATATAATGCTCCAATTTTTCTATAATAAATAAAGTTTACAATCAGCCCAACGGTCAAAAGGTAAAAAATAAGTTGAACAAAAAATAATACATAAACCAATCCAATTGCCTCCCTGTATTATAAAAAATCTTATAATTCTCCGGATAATGTGTCATATTATATTGCAAAGATTATGCCAGAATGCAAAACGCGTTTTTATAGAGCAACCTCCGCGGAGTCCTAAAGCCACCGGCGCGGACTTTTGAGAGCCATCAGCGCGCTGAGTGAGAGCCACCCCCGAAGGGGGGCTCTCCAAAATGATTACTCTTGTGGTCGCATTGATTTGTTGCCCTTAATGATAATCCTGTATGCTTGAGCGGACCGTCGGTCTGTGATAGTTTCTGCTTCAACTGGAATTGGTATTTGAGCCAGCCATTCTGCTGGTTCGTACTGTGAGGCAATGATCGTTGCCTGACTATTTTGACGTCGATCAATAATCCAGAGGAGAAATTGTGTTTCTTCATCATTAATGGGGAACATCATCCATTCATCAATTATTAGAAGCTTAAGGGATACGAGCTGTTTACGCAGGCGGCGGAAAAATTCCAATCTCAGGGTCATAATGCGCTATTTTGCTACAAGCCCAGTTCACCTCTAAAGAGAGAGCTGGCTTGTGCTCAAGGCGGATGGTGGCTTTATGAACCCTGGCAAACTTATGGTAATAAAGCCGGAACTGGGTCTCCATATAAAACCGTTCTCCGCTTCTTTGGCACTCCTCCACATATTCTTCCCAGAGCAGTTTCAATGTGACATGTGGTTTGACCAGTTCCCTGTGGACTTTTTCAAAATCCGGCATTTTGAATGTCTCATCACGGGTATGACTATCTGGCTTTACCAATGCTTTTGAGAATGAAGCGTTGCTGAGCCCATTCAAGTCTATCCAGTGTAAGCCACCCCTGGGCTTCAGCATGCCGTATAAGCAACGATACGGTATTCCTGGATACTTTATGGGTGGCCGCCGCCTGTCGTTGACTGAGACCGCTGTAAACGGCCCGAACAATAATAAGATAATCTGTCATTGCATTACCCCCTGAAAGATGTATTCTGCTTTTTTAGCAGTAACTTCATCTTACATGGAGTAATGGATTATTCCTTTAGTGGCTCTCAAGTCCGCGCCAGGTGGCTCTGAAACTCCGCGTTGGGTGGCTCTCTGACAGCGCGCCATTGGCCCTAAGACTCCGCGGCGGTGGCTCTGAACCGCAGTGTTTCGCAAGAAGGAGCAACAATGATTATATTCCTGTTGCTATCAATAAAACTATTGTTTTATTATTAGGGGCAAAATAGAAAAGAACAGGGCCAAAAAAACTCCTGCTCTCTATTCTCCATCCCACTATCTGTCCTGATTATTATACAAAGGCCGTCCAATTATTTTTACATTATTAATTATCTTTTAAATGGGTTTTACTTGCAAAAAATCAGGCCATTTTTTCCTATTACATTGGGTAGTTTTTTTCTGGAAAGCATTTCTTAAAGTCCCCGGAACCCTTATTCTGAGTTCTTTAACCTCTGAGCTATCCAATTCTTCAATGTTTCTATATTCCACGCTGAAAATTCAAGGGATTGATCTGGAACCGGTTTGCAAAATTATCTTTTTCAACTGTAATTGATTGTAGTCCAAATGGGTGGATCCAATAAATGTAATTCTATATAGCCCCCTAAATCAAGTTTCGAAGGCTTTAGGATGGGTTTTATTTTACTCCCTAATCATCCGGGTGCCGTTCTTATTACCTGATCTTCTTCATCGGTGACTATCCAGGTGGGATTTTCCCCATCAGGTATTATTCTCTTGAGCTCAGCTTCATCTGAGAAATAATCATCAATCTCCTCTTTTTGTCTCCTGCAATAGCTTAAAAATTCCTAGACCCCACCTTTATTTAAGAGTCAACCTGATTATTGTTCCCCCTTTGGGGTTAGAATTTAAAAAAGGCGACTCTCAACAAATGAACAATTAAGAAACTTCTGCATAAATTCAGGTAGTAGAGAATTCGGGCCCGGACAGAAGGCCGGTTTAAGGAAGAGTATGCTTACGATAAAAACCAGCTCTTTTGCCCCCCACCAACAAATCTTTTCTATCCCGGACATCTGTAGTTGATTTTACCCTTACTTTTCTGGCCTGGGGCTCCAGGGTTTGAATTGGCTTCAAAAAAATAAGGGGCTTTAGTTCAACTTTCTCTTCTAAATTGCCACTTTTACTGTTCTCTAATCAGATGGTCTGTTCCTATTGGCAAAAAAAGATCCCCCGTTTTGAGATTAAATCAGGCCAGAGAGTTTTGCTTTTCTCCCTGATATATTTCCAGAAAAACATTAACCAGCTCTGGATCAAATTGGCTGCCTGAACAATTTTTAAATTCTGCAATTATTGAACTTTTGCCCATTGGTTTTTTATAAGGGCGTCCATTGCTCATCACCTCATAGGCATCTACGATAGCAGTAATTCGCGCCAGTAAAGGAATTTCGGAGCCCTTCAGACCCCGGGGATAACCGGAGCCGTCCCATTTTTCATGATGGTTCAGGATATCCTCGGCTACATGGGCAAATTCCGGCATGGCCTGGGCTATCCTAGACCCGATTTCCGGGTGTTTTTTTATGATCTCCCATTCTTTTGATGTTAAAGCCCCTTTGGTTAAAATATCTTCAGAAATATTAATTTTCCCAATATCATGGAGTTTGATCAATAAGTTTAAACGGTTTAATTCATTATCAGGTAACCCCATTCTCCGACCCATTTTTAAAGCCATTTCTTGCATTCTCCGGGTATGGGCTTCTGTTTCAAAGCTTTTTTCAGCCAGGGTTTTAAGGAGAGCTTCCAGGGATGCACTTCTTGCGCTGCGGCTTTCGGTTAGCTTGAACCGGTACATGCTGTCCTCGGCCTCTCTTAAAACATCTGCGATGTTTTTTTGCCTGTTTTTTTTGCAGGCAAAACCCAGGGAAATAGAGATAGGGACATTATTGATTGATTTATTTTTACAGATTTCCTTAATTCTCTTACAGACTTTATTTACTGCTTTTTGTGGTGTTTGGGGTAGTAAAATGATAAATTCATCCCCGCCCCAGCGGGCAATGATATCCTCTCCCCGACAGGCTTTTTTTAAAGAATCAGCAGTAAGGATAAGCATTTCATCCCCTTTGGCATGTCCATAGGTATCGTTAATTAGTTTGAGTCCATTAACATCTGCCATGATTATGCTGAGGGGTAATTGTCTGTCGGTATCCAGTCTTTTTATTTCCTCCTCCAGGAAAGCCCTATTATACAATCCGGTAAGGGCATCGTGAAATCCCATGTAACGGATTTCCTCTTCTGCTCTTTTGCGGTCAGTTATGTCTTTATAAATAATGATCAAACCAATAATTTCTCCATTTTCATCCTTAATACCATCTGCCTGCATAAGGGTATAAATATTTCTGTCCTCTCTGGTTCTGAACTCCCTTTCCCCCTTCCAGGCTTTTCCTCCCATCACTGTAGATATTACTTCTTCGATTTCCTCTGAGTCTTTATAAAGGACAGTTAAATCCTGGTTGGAGTTCCTTTCTTCCAGGGAAAACCCGGTTAGTCTGGTAAAAGCAGCATTATGGTAAATGAAGCCCCCCTGTGGATCTAAAATTACCAATGCATCACTGGATGCTTCAACGGCTTCCTGAATTTGAATTAGTTTTTTATGTTGCTGGCTAACCAGTTCCTGCAGTCGCCAGTTATTTTTTTTGATCTTCTTTTCCTGCATGTACTTAATCCGATTGACCTGTTCCATCTGATGGTTGCCAACCCCACCGATAATATTGGCCCCAACCAAAAATACCAGCATCAAAAAAAGATCTGGGGGTAAGGTCTGATGGTAGAGCAGGGAACCCCCATAAAAAAACAGGAAGTTTATTGCACCTCCTGCTATAGCATATCTGGTGTTCAGTTTAAGCAAAAAATAACCAGAAAAAATTATCATGAACATGCCCCCATAATAACTAAAGTTATTGGGGTAAAGGATCATCATGAATGAAATGCCTGATCCGGCAATTATAAAAACCAGGAGTAATAACTGTTGTTTGATTCGGGAAAAAATTGGATGGTAGGTCAGGGCGATAAATATAATAAACAGCGGAATAACAATTCCGAACCTGATAAATAGGAATATACCGAGAAATTCGTCAATAAGTAAATAATCCAGGTATCCAAAAATCCCATACAGTATACCAAACACAATAAAATAGACCCGGAGCTGACCGACCCCCTGCTCGAATTTATAATCAATATAGTTTTTTTCATCCTGTGGTGAAAGTTTAGGGTAATCCGTCATGTTCAGAATTCTCCTCAGTTTCAATAAGATAGATTGCTAAAAAGGATCGGCCATTTTCCCGAAACGAATAAAAACTCTCTTATTTGGGGTCAGCTGACAATTATTAGGAATATTATACCATATATATGAAGTTTTATAAAGAATTGCCTCGAAACCATATTCTATTTTAGCAACTGAAAAGAAGTGTTAATACAGAAAAACTGCAATCGGGCCTGCATATCAAGATAATGAACTTAAATGGGTTCACAGAACGGGGGAAGCCCGGAGAAAGCAGAAAACTTTCTACTTCCCGGGAGAGGATTGCATAGGAAATCATTAATAAAACCATAAAGCTCTGGGCCACAGCTCCCCTGCTTTTACTATGCAGGTTTACACCGCTCCAGGAGAAAAAACCAGAAACGAATTGTCAAGAAAAATGGAAGATTTTTTCAAAAACCAGGGTTAATTTATGGAGATAGTTATGGAGCTAGTTTTCGGTAAAAATCGCTCCATTCCCTACCCCGTTGTATACAAATGCAAAAACGGGAAGCCTGTAACCCAGGCTCCCCGTCGGGTTTTCTGGCACGGGAGGCAGGACTTGAACCCGCAACCGCCGGATTTGGAGTCCGGTGCTCTGCCAGTTGAGCCACTCCCGTATTGATTTTTCTCGTAACTAAATATAACATACGGGGAGGTTTA
>PWFS01000090.1 GCA_003554145.1 Halobacteroidaceae bacterium
CCCTGGGAAATCTCCAGGTTTTCCTCAACTGTTTTAATCAGGCCCGGGCGAAAGAGAATATGGGAACTGATGGGGGGGATACTGATTTTACTGTTTAAAATATTTCTGGCCAAGCTGGGCACCTCCCGAATAATAACTTTTTCGGCTAAAGTAAAAACATTCCTTCATCAATTATTTTTATTCACCCTACTGGGAAAAAAAGGAAAAAGTAGGGTTTGGACCGCTGACCCTCCCAACCTAACTTTCGGCAGGTCAAAAAAGAACGGGATTGGTTTAAGATAAACTCAGGAGTTAAACAAAAATAATAAGGGAGTGGAAAAAATGAAAAAATTGAAGGTGCTGTTTTTTGGAGCCGGGGTGCTGGGAAGCCTTTACGCTGCAAGATTTAAGGAAGCGGGAATGGATGTGTCGCTTGTGGCCAGGGGGAAAAGAGTTGAAGAGCTTAGGGAGAAGGGGATTGTGCTCCAGGATTTCAAAACTGGAGAGCGCACCACAACCAGGGTAAGGGTTATGGATGGTATGCCCGAGAAAGAGTATTTTGATGTCTGTATTGTAATGATCCAGAGAACCCACCTGGCTGATGCCCTGAAGGACCTGGCAAAAAACAAAAAAATCCCCACTTTTTTATTTATGCAGAATACGACCACGGGTCCAGAGGAAATGGTTGAAGCCCTGGGAAGGGACCGGGTAATGATGGGACATTGCAATGCAGGTGGTGAAAGAGAAGACCATGTTGTTCATTATATGATTGCCGCGGAAATGCCCCTCGGGGAATTAAACGGAGAAAAAACAGAGCGCCTGAAAAGACTGGCAGAGGCCTTTAAAGCCGCTGGCTTTAAGAATTACTTCAGCAAAAATATTGACTCCTGGAAGCGTTATCACGTTGCCCTGGCAGTTCCCTTTGCCCTCGCAATGTATAACAATGATAGCTGTAACTATAAGATGGCGGAAAATAGAGAGGATTGCCGGCGGGCCTGGCGGGGCATAAAAGAAGCATTCAGGGTTTTAAGGGACAGGGGTTTTCCTGTTGAGCCCCCCAAATTCAGGCTGATTTTTGCCATGCCTGAATTCCTGGTCCTGCCTTTATTTCAGAGGGTATTAAAGTCAAAAGTCGCAGATATTGGAATGGCCAGGCATTTGAGGAATGCCGGGGAGGAAATGGGCCTTTTAGCCGAAGAGTTTTTTGCCATAGTGGATAGGTCTGGAGTATCAACTCCGGTTCTGAATGACCTCCGGTCAAATCAGGATCCCTCCCTGCGGGCAATCAGCTGTTAATTGGGGAAAAAATTGAGAGGAGGGTAGGGATGGGAAAAAATGAAGCGATTGTAGACGAGACTTTTTCCTGGTGGGTCCAGGTTCATTCGGAAACCCATCTTGATGACTGGCTTAAGGACTATTTTTCCGGACTGGAGATACAAAGACAGAGCAATGGAATTACACTTCTTACCGGGAAAATGCAGGATTTACCGGAAGTATACGGGTTGATTTTAAAGCTGAGGGATTCGGGGGTTGTTCTTCTTTCCCTGCAGGTTGAACGGGTGCAAAAAGGTCAACCCCCGGGGGCTGGCAAAGAGAAAATAAGAACTGAAGGGACGAGGAAAAATGGGGAAACTTAATATTCACGAAATATGGGATAGGGTTGGGGCCACGGTGGGAGGATTTGTTTATCGTAAAACACCCTTTTTTGGGGAATCACTGGAGGCGCTGCCCCTGCGAGATGTTGTGGGCAAAACTTCAGCGGAGGTTGAAGATATTAAGCCCGGTAACTGGAAAACGGTTAAGGCCAGGGGGCCTGCTGGAGTTTTTTCCTGCTCCTACCTTGTCTACAGGTGGATCTGGTCCGAATTACCCACCCTTATTTATATTCACGGGAGCGGTGAAAGCCCTGCAAATTTCGGCCGGTTCAGTGATAACTCTTTCAATAAAATCTTTACCCGGGATTTTCCCCTGGATATAAACCTGGTTTTGATAAGGGCTCCCTTTCACGAGGGCTCCCAGGCCGAATACATTAAAGCCCTGGGAAAATTAAATAATTACGTGGGAATGCTTGCTTCTTCAGTCGCAGTTCTGGATTCCCTGGCCCGACATTTCAGAGAAGAAGGGTGTTCAGAGGTTTTGGGGGCCGGTTTCAGCCTGGGGGGCTGGGTTCTTAACCTGCACCGGGCTTTTATCGGGGAAGGGATTGATCGATACATTCCCATCTGTGCCGGAACCCGTCCGGAGGAGGTGTTTATTTCTTCTCATTATCGCAAGCTGGTGGGGGAAAAAGCCAGGGATAACCCCGAGGTTTTGAAAAATGTTCTCAACTTTGAAAAGGAGTTTAAATCCAACCCCAAACAGGACTGTTTTCCCCTGCTTTTCCAGTATGACCTGTTAACTGAAATGAAAACTCAGGCCCCCGCTTTTGGGGGAATGGATTTAAAGGTTCTAAAGAAGGGTCATTTTGCCGGGCAACAGGCAATAAATGAAATGCGGGAGCATATTATTTTTTCTATAAATAGATAGGGGAAAATTCAATATAGTGGCAGAAACCGGATTAAGCTTAATATCTCCCTTACACTAAAGAATTGCAGGTAATTGTAAAGGCTGAAAGGCATGAACCAGGCAACCGGTTTAAGAGTTGATCTTCGAAATGCCCGGGCCAAAACAATTCTACAGGTAGTACAGAAAGGTGAGCCTTGTGATGGCTTCTCATAACTTTTTAATGATTAAAAGGAGGGATTTTTCGGGGAAATAATTTGAATAAGAGCTTAGTTTAACTGGATAAGGAGGCTATTGTTTTTAAGGCTGGAGGAAAAGGCAGACAGGAGGATCCGGCGGCGATTTAACTACAAAGCCAGAAAAGAATACTGGAAACTGATAACCCGCTGGAAAAGAAAACTATTAACCAAATGGAAATTCTTAAATATTTAAAGGAGGCGATTTTATGACTAACAAAGATGCACCTGCACTTGTCACTGGCGCTTCTTCGGGCATCGGGAGAGCGATTGCCCTGTGCTTGTCCGAGTCGGGTATCCCCACGTGGGCCACAGCACGGCGCCCTGAAGCCCTTACGGAGCTTGCCAATGCAGGCTGCCGCACCCTGGAGTTGGATGTTACTGATGATCAACAAGCAAGGGAGGCGATTGCAGCTGTTGAGGCTGAGCACGGGGCAGTCGGTTACCTCATCAACAACGCTGGGTATCAGCAGCCAGGGCATGTGGAGGAGATTCCCCTCGAGGCCATTCAGGCTCAATTTGACGTCAACGTTTTTGGATTGGTAAGGATGATTCAACTGGCCCTTCCCGGTATGCGTGCCCGAGGGTCAGGGAGAATAATCAACATCAGTTCGGTTGGAGCCATGTTCTCATGTCCCATGGTGGGTATCTATCATGCGACCAAGTACGCGGTTGAGGCAATCTCCGATGCTCTGCGGATGGAAGTGAAGCCCTTTGGAATTCAGGTTGTCCAGATCCAACCGCCGGGAGTTCGAACCAGGTTCATTAGCACGGGCAATGATCTGCTTCCCGACACCGGACCTGACAGCCCCTACGCTACAGCCAAAGCCGCTTTTGCTGCCCGGACGGTGGAGATGGAGAAAACTCACGTCACCCCAGAGGTTGTAGCTGCTACAGTATTGAATGCTGTGAAAGCGGCTGAGCCCAAGCCCTTGTATCGGGTCGGTTCTCAAACCCACCGAACCAATGTGCTACGGCGTTTGTTGCCGAAAAGAACCTATGACGGGCTGCTAGAACGGGCATTAAGCGAGTTTATCCCCGAACCATTGCCTGGTCAATAACGGCTTTAGTCGCCCGCGTCAGTTTTAATCACCCCCATTGTTGTTACCAGTAGAGATTTTTCCTGGGAATTTATTGACAGGCAACAGGTAGGATGGTAACCCCTGCCTGGTTTGGTTCCTGGGAGAGGTGCCAGTTATTGAGAAAGACTTGAGGAGCACGGTTAGTCCAGGAAACAACCGCTGATTTTGGCGCCGTGCTTTTTTCCATTCACTTTATTCCTAATGGGATAGAAAGCAATGCAAAACTGAAAATTAGGAGATTTTTCTATCGGATTCTTTCGGTGGGCGGCAGCAGGCAATAAATGAAATGCGGGAGCATATAATTTTTTCTATAAATAGATAGGGGAAAATAAAGAAAAGGATAATTTATTGGTAGGAAGAAAACAACAGGGGCCAATAATTTTTAGAGGAGGCCGCCTGCATGAAGAAATCCTGGTCAAAGATCCCTCCTACAGTTGTAAGAAAAGAAAAGTCCAGGGCCATAATTTACACGGGGCTGGGCTGTTTCGTCCCCCTTGGTCTTTTATTTTTATTAGCCTTTCCCGCGGCATATGCTATCAGGGCAGGGATGCCCTTAATGTTTTTGGGGATATCTGTTTCCATAGTGGGTCTGCTCCAGTATGGGGAAGCAAAAAAAATAGCCTGATCTGCCCCTACTGCCAGAAAAGAGTGTTAAATGCAAAAAAGTGGAAAAATCCGGTTTGCCCTCATTGTCTAAATGATTTTTCCGATGAAAAGGCCCCTTAAGCAGGCCGGGAAAAAACAGGAGGAGTTTCCTGGGGTTTTCCTGGAAGCATACTTGTGAGAAAGAATTTTTTTGCTCTGGAACAAAAAGCGGTTCAATAAAATCGAGGAGGGCAAACTATGATTGACGGTATTAACCATATAACTTTTGCTGTTTGTGATTTAGATAGATCTTTTGATTTTTATGCAAATTTACTGGGTTTAAAGGCAGTGGCCCGTTGGCCTGGAGGAGCCTATCTGCTGGCTGGTAACACCTGGATTGCTTTAAATGTGGGCGGGGAGTTCCCGCAAAAGCCCTTACCTGACTATACGCATGTTGCATTTAATGTACCGCCCGAGGATTATCCCGGGATGGTAGAAAGTTTGAGGAAAGCAGGAGTCAGAACCTTTAAAGAAAACACATCGCCGGGCGAATCATTCTATTTTTTTGATCCTGACGGTCACAAACTGGAACTCCATTACAACACGCTGGAACAAAGGCTCAGCTGGATGAAAAATAAGGGGGAGGTATTTTAACCGCTGCCTGGTAAAATTAAAACCGCAGGTAGCACAGTCAAGATAAAAGGAAAAACATTTTCTGTCCTGCTGCTACTACTGTTCCGGCAGGGAGAGGAACTGTTTCAAGCATTACCTGAAGTTTTCCTGACTGACACATCATGCTTTAGCTCCGGCGATGGCGATCATGTGATGACTCTTGTTTTCCAGGAATAACGGGATCCTTAATCTGATCATATCGAAAATGGGGTTATAAAACCCCGATTTTAGCAAACCATACCCTGCAAAATAGCCTGAAGATTAATCTCCAGAGGGTTTTGACAGTTTAGCCACCTGTAATTGGAGGAGGATTTTTCATGGGTAATAACCGTAGCTACTGCTTTCTGATTTCAGGCCTATTTAAGAGGATTGTTCCCGGAGGAAAGCTATTGGAATACGTCTTTGGAGCGGGTAGCTGATGCATTATGCCGAATATAAGACAATTCTTTCACCCAAGAATCATATGAATATATACCGGGGCTGCACCCACGGCTGTATTTACTGCGACAGCCGCAGCAAGTGTTATCAGATGAACCATGACTTTGAAGATATTGAAGTTAAGAAAAATACCCTGCAAATATTGGAAGGGCAGCTTCGTCGTAAAAGGAAGCCCTGTATGATTGGGACTGGAGCTATGTGCGACCCCTATATCCACCTGGAGGAGGAATTAAAGATCACCCGGCAGTGTCTGGAGCTGATCGAGAGGTTTGGCTGCGGAGTAGCAATTCAGACAAAATCTTCTCGTATTCTTCGTGATCTGGATATTTTAAAGCGGATTAATGACCGGACAAAATGTGTGGTACAGATGACATTGACTACCTATGATGAGGATTTGTGCAGGGTGCTTGAACCGAATGTATCTTCAACAAAGGAGCGGTTCAGGGTCCTGGAAATCATGCGTGAGGAAGGGATCCCCACGGTTGTCTGGTTAACCCCTATTCTGCCCTTCATCAACGATACTGAGGATAATTTGCGGGGAATACTGGATTACTGCATTAAAGCCAGGGTGCAGGCAATTCTTTGTTTTGGGTTTGGAGTGACCCTTAGAGAGGGCAGTCGGGATTATTATTATCAGAAACTCCATCAACATTTTCCCGGAATGAGAGGGAGGTATATCAACCATTACGGCAACTCATATATATGTTCCAGTCCTGATAATGAAAAGCTTATGAATATTCTCCACCGTGAAAGCCAGGAACACGGGATCCTCGTGGGAACAGATAAAGTATTTGCTTATATGCAGAAGTTTGAAAAAAAGGAAGTGAGAAGGCC
>PWFS01000040.1 GCA_003554145.1 Halobacteroidaceae bacterium
CCAGTTTTTCTGGCTGATCCTCCCGGGACTGCCGGAAGTGGCTGTTTATGCCTTTTATACATGGTAGTTCGATCTGGCCATGCCCTAATTCCAAAAGGTGTTGTTCTAAAAAACGTTCTGCGTCTAAAGCTATTAACCATGCTTCATCAGAAGATATTTCTCTTCTTGCCTTAATCTCTTTAGCCAGATGACTGAGCAAAGATTTTGCCTGCACTGATGAAGCTTGATTCTTTATTCTTTGCCGGTAGAAGACAGGTCGTCCCATTTATATCACCTCCCCATCTTTCTACCGGTAATATACTGCAGCGGAACTAATTATCCTGCAAAAGTTCTTCTGGGTTGTGGATATGACGGTCGAATATTCCGACCTTGGACAAGCCTCCGGCTTGCCCACATACCCACAACCTCTGGTTCATATTTAATTATCAAAGATCAATTTTTTCCAGCCCGAGTTATATCTTTTAACGGTAGTTGAAAAGGGGAAAAAAGGCCATTGGAGAACTTGACTATCAAGTTAACTCCTGAACTACTTGGCTCCAAACTATCGTTCTGCAATAATTAAACCAATAAGAACTTTAGTTTGGTAAGCGGGATTTTGGCTCAACAAAAAGAGCTCAACTGGTTGGAGTTTCAGCAGAAATTTTCTACAGAAGAAGCAGGCCGACATCATTTGTTTGAAAATTGCTGGCCAGATGGATTTCGGCGCCCCAGGTGTGGCTATACCAGGAGTAAACATTTAAAACCACCTGATAACTAAAATAAAACAAGGTCTTAGAAAACTGGCAAGAACTAAGAAATATAAATACCTGAAGCAACTTATTAGAGTTCCCCAAAAAGCCCCTTCCTTGAGTCAAAATCAAGAGGTTGGGGTTTGATGCCCTCCGTTGGTTCCACTAAATTAGGGGGTTTTTAAGCTCAGCTTTTTTCTTTTTCGGGTTTTGCTGAGCTATTCGCCAGCTGCTTGGAGAAAAATAACCCCGGCTATTTTAGATCGTTTAGTCCAGAATAGCAAAATATTGACATTCGACGGAGAAAGTTATAGCTCCAAACAAAAGAAAAAAACCCAAGGGCCCATTGTATAAAAAATGAATATTTTTTTGGCCCCGGGTGGTACACTTTTGCTTTAGCCTCCCGGTTCACTTTTCCATTGACAGGAGCACTGCCAAAAGTGCCAACTCATGATGAACCGGTGGAAGTGATTGCTTGAGCAAACCCAATGGCCAGGGAAGTAAAAAAGACCACAACAAATTATTATCAAAAGTCGTGGTCTTTCTTTTTAAATTTTTGTCTAACTTCAGGAAATTATAAGTCCGGCAATAATAGTAGCTCCAACTGCAAAAACGTTAGTAATACTATGCATGAGCATTGGATAAATCATGCTTTTTGACCTCTCATAACAAACCCCGTAAACAATACCCAGGCCCGTTGCATAAATTACCTGGAAAGGATCATAGGAAAATGCCAGAGGAGAAAACTCAATGCTTATATGGGCCAGTCCAAAAATTACCGCTGCAATGATATTTGCAGTGCTTATTGTTCCCTTGAAAAACCTTCCCCGGGTCAGTAATCCCAGCATTGTAATTGCAAAAGCCCGAAAAATCAATTCTTCTGAGGGACCGGAAAGGAATAGCTGAAAACCTAAATACCCCAATATATTTCTTAATGTAAGTGGGGCATCAAAAACAGGAAATGAGCCCGTAATTAAAATGATTATTAAGGAAACCAGTAGATAAATTCCACCAATAATGACAAAAAGGCGAACAAAAAACAGTCCAATTTTCTTATCCCCCAGGCCAAAACCAAACTTGATACCCGTTGCCTTATAAATAAAAATCATAATGGCCAGAAAGACAAGGGCCTGGAAGATATGATGGACCGAAATCCAGGCAAATGTACCATCAGGGTCTATAACGGAGTAATTAAACTGGCTGGCAAAAAAACTGGCCAACCGGGGAACACTTAGTAATAAAAAGGCAAGGAATAAGACCCATAAAACCTGCTTGAGTATCTTTGCCAACTTTGCACCTCTCTCCGGTGGATTTTTCCTTTTATAATAAAAATTGAAGCAGCTTTATTTGAGGCCCAGGAGCTAACTTGAAGTAAAAATTCTTTAAAACGACGTCTTAGAGGGTATTTCTTTTATTAAACGAGGTAATAATTGTTAACAGGATATCAGGGTCATAAATAAACTTTAAGAATATTATATAGCCAAAATTAAACTTTGTAAATAATTACCTGATAATTTATCATACTTTTTTATATCCAAGGAAAAACCTTTTTTAAAAAAGACCACCCCAGCCGGGGTGGTCTATAACTTGCTCAGTTTATTTTTGGCCAGCGGGCCAGGAGATATCCGTAAAGGTATGTGCCAAACAGCATTCCGGAAAAGGTGAAGAGAGCAAGAATTTTCCCTTCCCCAATCTGAGCCAGGACGGTTCCCGGACAGGCTCCTGCCATTCCCCAGCCAATCCCAAAAATTGCAGCACCAATAATACTCAGGCGCCCCAGTTTTTTCTCCTTGATTTCAATGGGCTTCCCACCTCTGCCCAGGTTTCCCTTCATTTTTAAATAGCGCATACCCAGGTTGGCCACAATAATTGCAGATAAAATAACCCAGGCCAGGTGAAGATCTTCCGCGGTAAACATTCTAAAGATCACCTGATAATTAGAAGCGCCAACCCGGCTTAGAACAAATCCGAAATAAAATCCAGAGGCGAGAAAGAATAATTTTCTACTCATGGAGCGCCACCTCCCAACAGAAAAGTCCTTAAAAATGCAGCTGCGATTGCACCAAAGATCAAAAAAACAACGGTAACGATAATACTGGATTTATGGAGGTTGGCAAGGCCGTGGATACTATGGCCGGAAGTACATCCTCCCGCAAGCCGTGCTCCCAGGCCCAAAAACAGACCACCAGAAAAAAAGTAAAGGGCCGAACCCAGAAATGGCCAGTTAAGAACTTCGGTAAAAAGGGACATCTCTCGGGTTAAAAAGGTGCCGCCCTTCAAACGGCCGGCAACAAAAGCACCTAAAACCATTCCCCCTATAAAAAATACTCTCCAACCCCAGGCATCGGCAAATTTTTCTCCCTGCAGCCAGGGTAGTTTAGAACGGGAAATAATTTTTACCAGGTTGCCATATCCCGTGGAAACTCCCAGGGCGGTATTCTGGAAATAGTAGAAGCCAGGGACCAGGAGTCCAATTAAAATCCCTCCGACCCACCAGGGCCAGGTATCAACAAACAAAGCCTGGTACATTTTCTATTCCTCCTCCATGGGGTAGCCGGCGTTGCTCCAGGCCGTTGTTCCCCCGAGAACATTGTACACTTTCTTAAATCCCCTCTGCTGGAGAAGACTGGCGGCGGTCATCGACCTGTTACTGGTATTACAGAGAGTAAAAATCGGTTTATCGGGCGACCATTCCTGATGACGATGGCGAATATCCGGTGTTGGAGCCAGTATTGTTCCCTGAATATGACTGGTTTCATATTCCCCCCGGGCCCGGTTATCCAGAACTAAGGGTTTATCCTTTTCCATTTTATCTTTCAGCTCTTCAATGGAAATGGTTCTCACCTGTTGATTGGGCATGCCACTGTTGATCCAGGAAACCATGCCTCCCTCCAGGAAACCTTCCACTTTATCCAGGCCCACACTCTGCAGTTTTTGCACGGCCTGTTCAACGGTTTTTTCATCAGGAGATATTAACAGGATCGGTTTTTCTGGCGGTAAAATCCAGCCGGCAAAGGTGGGCAGGTTTCCAGCCGCACTTATACTGTAGGAGGCGGGGATATGCCCGGCAGCAAAGGCAAGATATGAACGGATATCAAGAGCAAGGTAACCTTTTTCCATCAATTCTGCGAATTCCCCCGGCGCTTTTGGCGAGGGCTTGGCCAGTTGATCCACAGTAACAGGTCCTTTGCGGTTGATCTCAGAACAGCGGGCAAAATGATCGGGAGCATCAGGCATTCCCGCCAGAATACCCTCCTTAAATTCTTCAAGATTATCATACTGGAGGGCGTAATTGGCCCTTTTTTCGGTTCCGATCGTGCTTGATAATTTGGCAGAAAGATCTCTACCACAGAGGGAACCCATCCCATGAGCAGGATAAACCTCCATGTGGTCGGGGAGAGTTTTCAATCTTTTTATACTCTTAAAAAGGTCCTTTGCCAGCTTTTCCTTTTTATCCGGGAAAAGATCCGGTCTTCCCACATCTCCAATAAAGAGGGTATCCCCGGTAAAAGTAAGGACGGGTTCGTTATCCCTTCCAGGGTCAGTTACCAGGTATACGGCACAGTCTGGAGTATGGCCGGGGGTTTCCCATAATTTAAATTTGAACCCTGCCAGGGTAAATTCTTCTTCATCCTGGAGTGACTTATGGTCAAAGGTGCAATTTGCAGTGGAAGGAGCATAAATGGTTGCTCCGGTTTCTTTTTGCAGCTCCATGTGTCCGGAAATAAAGTCGGCATGGAGATGAGTTTCCAGGATCCCTACAATTTTCATCCCCCATTCTTTAGCCTGCTTTAGATATGGGGAAATATCCCTGGCCGGATCTACCACAACGCACTCTTTACCATTGCCTAAAATGTAGGAACAATGAGCCAAACCTGGTTGATAAATCTGGGCAAAATGCATTAATTATACCTCCTCTTTTTTTGTTTCTCACATCCAGATAATCGTAATAATCAGGGCTGCTGCCAGTCCAGCTAAAATGGTTATAGGAATACCAGCCTTGAGAAGTGCCGGAGCCGGAAAAGGAGCCCGGCTCATCACCATCAGTGTTGCCTGATGGGTGGGGAGAATTAAAGCCATGTTGGCCCCTGCGGCAACTCCCAATAGAAGGCCTTCAACCTGAAAACCACTGCTATTGGCCAGCCCCAAAGCAAGGGGAGCCATGAAAACTGCTGCTGCAGAATTATTAATTGCATTGGCAAGTGCAGTTGAAAAGAAAACCATCACCAGAACTACAGCAAAAGGGCTCCAGCCAGCCAGCCACTTTTCCAAAAACCCGATTAGGGGCTCTACTCCATTTACAAAATCCAGGACTGCCCCCAGGCCCAGCATTCCTCCCAGGAAAAGGACAATAGGGATATCAATGCTTTCATAGGCCCGGGAAGGAGACAAAATTCCGCTCAGAATTAAAAGAAGGGCTACTGCCCCAAAGGCGAGGGAGGGGTGAAGCAGACCAAAAGCAACTAAAACTACAGGGACACTAACGAGGAAAACAGTGATTTTTTTATTCCTGTTTTCCAGGGGCTGAAAAGGAACCTCTTTCCAGAGATCAATCTCCTCTTCTTGGTTCTCCTCATTTTCTTCCCCCTGGAGGATAAATCCGCAGGTCCGACAAAAGAACCAGACTAAGAATGCCATCAAAAGCATTGCCAGGCCCTGAGGAGTAAAGTCAAACATTCGAAAAGTCTCACCTGTGGCTGAAACCAAAAAACCAGAAATAATAATATTGGGAGCAGTTCCAATAATGGTTAAAGAACCACCCAGTATAGAGGCGATGGTCAGGGGCAAACTCAAATTTCCAGGGTGCAGCTGGGCTCTTTGAGCCATACGGTTGGCAGTAGGCAAGAGAAGTCCAATTGCTCCTACATTGTTCATGAACGCCGAGAGAAAAGCTGCGGCTCCTGCAAGCCCCAGGACCTGGTACTGGGCTCTTTTAATTTTTCGGGCAATTAATTGTCCGAGTCCTCTGAGAAGGCCAGTATGAGTAACAGTTTTACTGATAATAAATATCGAGATAATCGTTACCAGCGCAGGATGTCCGAAGCCAGAGAAAAGGGTTTGTGGGGGGGCCAACCCGAGAAGACCCAGGAATAAAAGGCCGGAAAGGGCTAAAAGCTCCATTCGAAAGCGTCCGGTAGCAATAAAGAATAGGACCAGGATTATTGTAACCCATACAATTAATACCTCTATCCCAATTTCGCCACCTCCTTCGGAACAAATCCTGTAACCTTCCAAGTTCAACCAATTCCCCACTTTTCCTGCTTTACTCCCAAAAAAATCCCAAAAAAGAGGGAAATCAATAAAACCCTGTCTAGCAGACTTACTTCAATAACACCTGTAAGACCAAAACGGTCTTGTATGAAAGTAATAACCTGCCGACTGTTTGGGGGGGGTTAAATCTGGCTCAAAACCCCGAGGTTAAATCCTGGAATTTGAATGGGCTTCCTCTAATCCCGAGGTAGTCTTAAAGTGAGTTGAAAGAAAAACAATAATTGGAGAAATCAAAAAGGAAAACAATTTTCCATCTGGAATTATTCAGATAGGTTTTGGAAGCGGGGAAAATAGATCTCGGGGTAGAATTATTACAAAATTAGGGG
>PWFS01000057.1 GCA_003554145.1 Halobacteroidaceae bacterium
TTTCTTCTTCGCTAATTTCCAGTTCCTTAATTGCTTCTTCTTCAGCAACAAAATCATCTTCCCGGGCTCTTTCCATACGTTTTTCTGCCTCAAGCAACAGCCGGTAATTCTCCAGAGCTTCCTGAATTTCTTCATAAACATCGGGGGATAATATAACGCAGGCAGGAGCATTGTTTTTCAACACTACCTTGATCCCCTCCTCGTTAACTTCTTGGAATATTTTCCCTGCTTCCCCCCGGTTAAAACGAGAAATTGGCACCATTGACTTTAAAAGGTTCTTGTTTAAAACATGGTTTCCCATAGCTATTCCCTCCTGAACACAGCAGCATTTTAGAACTTTGTTGTAAAGATAGCTTAATATAAATCAATATATTTGTCAATAAATTTATTGAGTATTATCTTAACAAGAAATTGGCCTGACCATAATAATCTGGGAAGAGATAATGGTGGGGTTCAGAGGCCAAAAAAATCTGAGATCCGTAAAACCAGTTCACAGAGATATTATCTCTCTATATATAGTCAAATATGCTTTATGCCACAACATATCAATGCTAAAAGAAATATTAGCCCCATATATTTTATTTTGTTCAAAGAAAACAAAGCGAGGCCCTGAGGGGCAATGGCATTATTCCTGAACAGGCCACCTCCTCGGGTGCATTTCTTTTCCTGCTACTCAGCAGATCCAGGCTGGTATAGGCGAGGGGAGGGCAGCCCTGGGTGATATCTAACAGGCATTATTCGGATTATTTTTTTCCTAAAAATATCCTCCATTATCCTGGATCCCAAAAAAGTTCTGGAAACTCGGGGAAAAGTATTGTTTGCAACCAACCCCAGTTATCCCCTGGAAAAAAACTAATTTGACAAAAAAAAAGGAGGAGAGTATAATGCATATTAAAAATAATGAGTTTTGTTCTCAGCGAGGTGATCCCATGTCCAAGCAAGTGGTTATTTATTCAACCCCGACCTGTCCCTGGTGTATAAAAGCCAAGGAATATCTCCAGAGTCAGGGTGTCAATTTTGCCGAATTTAATGTCGCGGAAAACCCGGATAAGTACCAGGAAATGGTCAGTTCTTCCGGTCAAACCGGTGTGCCGGTAATTACCGTTGGTAAAAATGTAATTGTCGGGTTTAACAAGGCCCGTCTGGATGAGCTTCTGGAACTTTAGAAAAAGCACAAAGCAGGGGTGCTGCCACCCCTGCTTTTGTTATTAATAGCCCTTTTCCAGGTCTACCTGCTGGGGCAGTGTCCGGCCCTCGCGGTAGGCCTTCCAGTTTTCCAGGAATATAGCCAGGGCTCGCTCCATATAGCGGGGAGTGCTGCCCGCAACATGAGGAGTGATAAAAACATTTTCCATGTCCCACAGGGGAGAATCCGAAGGCAGGGGTTCCCGGGCGAAGACATCCAGGCCCGCTCCTTTAATATTTCCCTGCTGCAGGCACTCAATCAGGGCTTCCTCGTCAATTATTTCTCCCCGGGCAATATTGATTAAAACTGCATTTCTTTTCATCAACTGCAGTTCTTCTTGACCCAGAAGCCCCCGGGTGCGGGAGGTCAGGGGCAGCGCAATTACCAGATAATCACTTTCGGCCAGGATGCGGGGCATAATTTCGGGTCCTCCCACTTCCTCCACTCCCTCCACCGGGCGGGGCCCGCTGGCGGAGCCCAGGACCCGCATGCCCATGGCCCGGGCTTTACGGGCACAGGCCCGGCCAATGGCACCCAGTCCCAGGATGCCCAGCACCTGATCCTCCAGTTCTTCCAGTCCGTGGCGCTGCCAGTTTTTCTGCTGCTGCTGCCGGGTAAAAGTTCCCAGTCTGCGGGAAAAATAGAGGACCTGGCCCAGAACATGATCGGAAATGGGCCCGGCATGAACGCCCGAGGAATTGCTGAAAATCATATTCCTGTCCTGCAGCCCCCATTCCCATAGAGTATCAACCCCCGCACTGAGAAAATGGATCCAGCGCAGGTTTTTCATCCGGGGCAGCAGTTCATAAAACCAGGGGTAAAAAAAAGACACCACAACTTCATAATTTTCCGGATGGGAGACCTCTTCCGGCCTGTAGGCAAAGGTGGGATCCACATCCGAATCGGCAATTATTTTTTCCCGGAATATTTCCTCTTTTTCCTGCTCTTTGCGGGGCAGGAGCAATAGGACATTACTGCTGTCAGCCATTATATATCCTCCTGTTCTTTTATCCCGGGCAGGGGGTTTTCACCCCTCTACTGCACCCGGGGTAATTTATTGTCTCAGGGCAGGCGGCTCAAAATATGCAGGGGCCAGAGTGGAGGCCGCAGTGACACTTCTTTACCCTCCAGGGCGGACCCGATAATTTCCCGGGCCACTGTTCTGCGGGCTTCCAGCATGGCCCGGCCTGCTTCAGCCTGGGCCCGAGCCGGACAGCCAATATAGGAGGGGATCCGGGAATCTCCCGCCCAGGCAGCAATTCGGCCCAGGTTTTTAATTTCCCCCGCCAGGCGCTTCCGCCCCAATATTCGGAACAAACCGGCCAGGAAAACAAATATCCCCCCGGGAGGAGGAGCAGAATTGGGTGGTAATTCGCGATAAATATCCTGCACCTGTTCTGCCTGGGCCTCCAGAAGCAGGGAGGTTTCATTGGTGCCCGCATGCAGGTCATCTATATCCCCGCATTGACCGGGCTGCAGACCGCTCTGCTGCAAAAATTGGTGGTCACCGGCCATCATCAGGCTGAATTCCCGGGAAAAGGGATTGAGCAGGTAAAAATTATGTTTCCGATAAAGGCGGCGGGCCGCCTTTTCACAGGCCAGCAGGTGGCGGGGGCCCCCGTGATTATCTGCCAGCAGCAGGTATTTGAAACCCATGCCGGCCAGCTCCCGGCCCCAGCTTTCCAGGATGCGGCCCAGGTGGGATCCGCTTACCCCAAGTGATCCGGGCCGGGGCAGGGCATCGGCCCCCAGGGGCAGGTGGGGCATCAGCACCGGCTGATAGGAGGGGAAATCCTCCTGTATTATTTCCAGGTGCTGCTGCTGCACCTTTTCTCCCAGGACAATATCTGCCCCCAGGGGCAGGTGCGGCCCGTGGGCCTCAATGGGACTTAAAACCATGAGGAATATGGTCCGCTCCCGTTCCAGTTGATCCAGTTCATCCATGGTCATTTCCAGGTAACGATAAGGCTCTTTCATTTCTTCCCTCCCTGATAAAAAAAATAGAGCCCGGAAGCCCTATTTTTTCTCATTATATTCTTCCTGTTTTTTATCTTTCCCCGCTGATCATGGCCTGGGCCCCGGGGATTTTATTAACTTCATCTTCCTTCAAAGCCCGGACTACTGTTTGATCCACTTTGCCCCTTAGATTTACTTCATAGGGCTGGACCCGTTCTTTATCCTCCCCCACAAAGAAAATCCGCACCCGGGGATGGCGGGGATACCCCGCTTTATTCTTAACCACGACTCCCAGTTCCCCGGAGCTCAATTCCACAAAGGTGCCCACCGGATAGGCGGCAACATGGTGGAACAGGGCCCGGAGCATATCGATATCAAATTCATCACCCTTGATTTCCATCAGGTCCATGGCTTCGTGGGGCAGAAAACCCTCCCGATAAGGCCGATCTGAGGTCAGGGCATCATAAACATCAGATATGGCCACCATTTTGGCCAGGGGGTTGATTTCTTCTTCTATCATCTGTTTCGGGTAGCCGTTGCCGTCATTGCGCTCGTGGTGCTGGAGGATAATATCCCTGGCAGCATCCTCCAAAATATCTTTTTGGGATACTATTTCATATCCGCTCAGGGGATGCTCCTGCACAATCTCAAATTCTTCTTCTTCCAGCGGCCCCTCCTTGTTCAATATTTCCAGGGGTATTTTTATTTTCCCCAGGTCGTGGAGCAGGGAACCGCTTCCAATATGCCGCAGTTTGGACCGACCGTAACCCCCCAGGGATATGGCTGTAGTAAGGGCCAGCACCGCCACATTTACCGAGTGGGCAAAGGTATAGTTATCGGTGCTGCGGATATCAGCCATATTGACCATGAGATCATTGGCACCCAGGAGCTGATCAATTATATCGTCAACAACTTCCCCAAAATTACTTTTTTCCATGATCAGATTCAGGCTGTTTTTGCTCGGCTGCTCGCGGAAGGCTTCCTCCAGGACAGACCGGGCCACGGAAATAGCCCGGTTCCGGGTTTCGTCAAGAATGACATCCTCGATATCAACGTCGGGGATGAAACTGTCCCGGATATAGAGGAATGAAATATCCATTCTTTTCAACCGGTGAATATATTCTTTTTTGAGAACCCGACCCCGGTTAATCAGGAGACCGCCGTTGATATCATAGACCGGACGGTCAACAATCATCCCCGGTTTCAGGGCCCACACCGGTATTCTGCGCACTGAAATCACTCCCCCTGGTCAAAAAATTCTCAAAAAATTCTCGTAGATTAAGGTATTCTGTGCTTTTTTAATAATTCCTTTTAATAAAATGTCTTTTTTAACCGTTAATTATCTTAAGAGCAGGAACAGGTCCTGCTGTCCCCAAAAAGGGGAAAAATGAATTCATTCATCGGACTTTAATAGTGATAGGGCTCGGAGTTCATTATTTTAAAAGCCCGATAAACCTGTTCCAGCAAAATCAACCGCATCATTTCATGGGTGAAGGTCATCCGGGAAAAAGCCAGCAGATAACTAGCCTTTTCTCGAACCATTTCACTCAGCCCGAATGCACCCCCGATTATGAAGCAGACTTTATTGCGCCCCCGGTTCTGCAGCCGGCTCAGGGAGCGGGAAAAATTGGGGGAATCCAGCATCCGACCCCTTTCATCCAGGGCAATGTTGTAATAATCGGGATCCAGGGCCTGTAAAAGGCGCTGCCCCTCGGCCTGGCGGGCTTTTTCCATGTCTGCTGTCCGGGGACGTCCGGGCAGGGAGGAGGCGGGATCCACCTCCACCACCTCCAGGCGGCAGTAAGGCTGCAGTCTCTTCTGAAATTCTAAGGTGCCTTCTTTCAAATACTGTTCTTTAATCCGACCCACGGCCAGGATCCTGATCCGCAACACCTTTTAATCCTGGGGCCGGGGTTCCAGCTGAACATCAACGGTAATTTGTTCCTGATCCCGGTAAATGGTCAGGCTCAGTTCTTCATCCAGCTCCCGTTTTTGAATATCCTGGATCAGCTCTTCAATGCTGTGCAGGGGTTCACCATTAACCTCGGTAATAATATCATCGGGGCGGAGATCGGCCTGATAAGCAGGGCTGTTTTCCATTACCTCCACAATCAGGACACCTTTATCTACCGGCAGATCATATTCCCGAACTATGGCCGGGTTCAGGGTCCCCCCCATTATTCCCAGCCAGGGCCGTTCAATATAGCCATGTTCCTGGAGCTCACAGGCAATTTCTTTAGCATCATTAATGGGTATGGCAAATCCAATTCCCTGGGCTCCGCGGATAATGGCGGTATTAATACCGATTACCTCACCCCGACCGTTGATCAGCGCTCCACCACTGTTCCCCGGGTTAATGGCTGCATCGGTCTGAATAAAATTGGTCAGTTCTGTTCCCTCCTGCAGGGGAATACTGCGACCCAGGGCACTGATCACGCCCACGGTAACCGAATTGGATAGACCGAAGGGATTGCCGATGGCTATGGCCACTTCTCCTGCCCGCAGTTTATCAGAATCCCCCAGGGGAGCGGTGGGAATTTCCCCTTCAGGTTCAATCTTAACAATGGCCAGGTCCGTAACCGGGTCTCCGCCGATAACTTCCCCGGTAAATTCCCGCTCATTTTCTCCAGGGAAAACAACTGATATCTCCGAAGCCCCTTCTACCACGTGATTATTGGTCAAAATATAGCCCTCTTCATCAAATACCACTCCCGAACCTTCGCCGGGAACCTCCTGGCGAAACTGGCGCATGAAAAAGTCATAGCCCACCTGTTCCCGCAGGGTTGTAATTTTAACTACTGCCGGCGCCACCCCTTCAATAATTTCGACCAGATCTTTTTCCAGGGCGGGATGGCGGGCCAGCTCCTCTTCATTATCGGGCTGCAGCACCTCGGGCTCGGGAGAATTATCATTATTATTGCTGTTATTGTTATCGGAATTAATCTCGTTATTATTAATTTCATTGTTGCTGACTGTTTCATCCACCCTGGCCAGTTCCGGTAAAACATAAAGGGTCAGGCCGCCCCCAACCAGGAGGAAAACCACCATTATCACGACAAAAGCCAGGATTGATCTGTTTTTTGCCATTATGCCACCTCCTTATTTTATGGAAAACCGCCTAAACAAAAA
>PWFS01000001.1 GCA_003554145.1 Halobacteroidaceae bacterium
GCAGGGCGATTTAGAAACGTAAAATTTCACCCTTCCCAGGAAATTAGAGAACTTACTGATGGTGAGGTTGAAGTCAGCTATAGGCTGGGTGGAGCCCAGGAAATGATCCCCTGGTTATTGAGCTGGGGAACCCTGGTTATGGTAAAACAACCTGAATGGTTGAAGCAGGAGGTAATGGAAAGCCTGCAAAACATCAGGGAAGAATATGAAAAGAGGTAGTCCAACCCCTGGGTAAAACCAGGGAAGGTGGGAATTAAAAACCACATGCTCAGTTTTGGATAGCAGGAGAGGTCTTACCACGGCTGAAGGGCCTTGGCTTGATTAAAGGGAGTAGATGGGATGGGCTGGCTTTCAATTGTAGGTTTTTGAATAAGGAAAAATTTTTGGATAAAAGAAATGATTCCGGCTTTTTCTCCCGAACTCCATAAAATATAAGCACTTTACTAAATTTCGCCCAGGGTATTTTTATCTTCGGGAGGAGGAGGTTTTGCTATGGGTTCAATCCGGGGTAGAATTGGAGGGCGTTTTTGGGGATATGATCTTGAAGTAAAAAAAGAAGGAGAAAAACTAACCGGCCGTTTTGGTGGGCAATTTTATGGAAATGATATTGACCTGCTTCTCCAACCAGAAGTTGATTTCGTAATGTTAACCGGTAGACTGGGTGGGAAAACGATTGGTTTTAATCTTAAGGTGGAACTGGATAAAAATTTTAATTCAGCTCAGGGTAGGTATGGGGGAGAGCAACTGGGTAATGATATCCGCTTGGAGGGCAGAACCCAAATCACTGGCAGAATTGGCGGGGAAACCATTGGATATAACGTGGATTGTCGACAACTAACTGCAGAAAAAGTTGAGGGCCGAATCGGGGGGCAAAAAATTGGTGCGGATGTTAATTTGGAGGTTAAAGACATCCCGCCAATAGTGGCTGCTCTCCTGGCAGGAGTAAATTATATAATTATGAAGGAAAGACAGAGTAGTTCTTAATTGTTGGAATAGTTTTCTGATGTAAAAAGTAGTTAAACTATTAATAAAAACATTGGAAATTGCCTTTGAGAAGCTCGGGAAGTGCAGACAGAGCATTCGGGACGGGGGCAAGGTTTTTTTGTAGGAGTTATAGCAGACCATTAAAAGAGACGTCTGCCCTGCTACTTAAAATATGGCAATCTCCTGGGTTTTAGCAGTGAAAAACAATTGATCATTTTTAAACTTTGAGTTCTGGAAGCCTTAACGGGTTAAACTGTAGCGTAGTTATTAATTACACCCTTGCGCCAGAAAGGCAGCAAAAGGTTCTTATTAGCCCCGAAGATCCCCTTATTCCTGATATTTAAGTTTTAATGGTAGTGAGGAGAATTTGGAACTTAACTTTTTTTGCCCCAAGACCTGGACAGTAAAATGAAATCAGTTGTTCTAAAATAAACGGCCTGGAGCCTTTAACAGTAATTATTATTGTTAGGAGGGCTTTTTTTTGGTTTCTATGGGAAAAACTACCAGCCCCATTGTTTTACTCCAATCCTGGTTCAGGTTATTATTAATTTAGAACTGGATTGGAGGAGATAGCATGCTTTTTGACAATAAAATTTTCATCACTCTTATAGTTTTTGTGCTGGGTCTTGCCGGCTGGCTTTTTTTAGGTAATCGTTTATCCCCCCCGGTGATTTTGTCAGTTGAAACAGAAGGTGGGGGTGGCAATGAAGGTTTTTGTTTGCGTCATCTCAATCCCCTGCAGTATCGGGTGACCCAGGAGGATGGAACAGAGCCTCCTTTTAACAATGAATACTGGGATCATTTTGAGCCCGGCATATACGTGGATATTGTTTCAGGGGAGCCCCTTTTTAGCTCCCGGGACAAGTACGATTCGGGGAGCGGTTGGCCCAGCTTTACCCGACCCCTTTTTGAGGAAAATATTGTTGAAGTCAAGGATACCTCCCTGGGAATGATTAGGACTGAAGTTCGCAGTAAAGAAGGGGATACCCACCTGGGTCATGTCTTTGAAGATGGCCCTGAGCCCACCGGTCGGAGGTATTGTATTAATTCTGCCGCCCTCCGTTTTATTCCCCAAGAAAAACTGGAAGAAGAAGGTTATGAGGGAATTTTCTAAAAAACCAGCAAGCCTGCGACCTGGATGACAGACTCAACCCGTTGAAAACCGGTGTTTACATTGTTTGCGGAACAATAGAAGATCGGGGGAAAAACCCCGTTTTGGATTTAATGGTCAGAGCCCTCAATTTGCATTGGCAAAAATAATTGCAATACCATCGATCAGACAGGAATTAAGCTTGTGGCGATATGAACAGTAATCAAAAACTAAGCCCAGGAATTTGCACCGACCTGATCGGCAAAGCTTCAAAGATACATCAGGTTGACTTTAAAAAACAAATAACCTTGATGACGATCAAAGACCCCAGGATTTTTTCCAGGGGTCTTTTTCTTCCTGAGCAGGGAAAAAGAATTACCGGGAGCAACCAGGTGAACTGAAAAAAGCCTTCGAAAACCAGGCCCCGATTATGAGTTAAAAGCGCTACAAAGGGAACAGAATTGACCGCTTCTCTCTCCCCGTGGTAAGATTAAAGGTGTGCTTAGGAGAAAGAATTGCTTAACTTTAATAGGGAGGGATTCCCCGGTGAATACTGTTGAAAAAGCTTTAATGCATGGTCTTTTTGTTCATCTGCATCATAATATTGATCAGGCAATTGATTTTGGGCAGTTAGAGGAGTTGAATAAAAAAGTTGCCCGGATGTGGCCCGGCGCTCTTCTGGTGGGCCCCCATGATAACGATGATGCGGCTGTTTTTAAGTTCCCGGAAATGGATGGTTTGTTCGTAGGAAAAATGGAAAGCCACTGTTCTCCAGGTGTTCCTCGTCCCTATGATGCTGCTGCTACCGGTGCAGGGGGGGCAATGCGTGATGTGGTGGCCATGGGAGCCCGACCCTTCTTTCTCCTTGATTTTATTGGAACCAGGCCCCTGGAACAGGAAGTGCTGGTTGGCCCCTGTGGCTTCAATGGAATTTGTGATTGTGGGCAGTGTCAGGTCATGACCAGCGGTGAGCGCCTGGGCCATATAATTAAAGGGGTTAAAGATATGTGCCAGTCCATGGACGTTTTTGTAGTGGGTGGAGGTCTTTCCACTTCCTTTAGCGATATTGTTCCCGCAATAGTGGTAGCAGTTATTGGCAAATTAATAACCAGAGAACCTCTGACCAAGCCAGCAAAAAAAGCTGGTCATAAGCTGATTGTGGCGGGGACTACCGGCAAGGATGGCAATGATACCCTGTACCGGGCAGGGCTGGTGGAAGAAATGCGGCCCGCCCAGGCCTTATTTTCCGAAGAGCGCCAGGTTATGGAGGCTTCTATTGCAGCTTTTAAGACAGGAAAAATCAAAGCCTGTTCTGACCTGGGAGCCGCTGGAATTGGAGCTGCTGTTTCGGAATCCGCCCGCTTTGGAGAACTGGGAGCGGAGGTTGATTTGTCCCGGGTTCCGGTTAACGCCCAGGATATTTCCCCCGAGGAAGTTTTGATCTGTGAAACTCAGGCCCGGATGCTATTCCACGTGGAGCCCCGGGACGAGGAGGAGGTTTTGCAAGTTATTCGAGAAGCGGGAGTGCCTGCTGAAGTAATCGGGGAGATTACTGCAGAAGCTAAAGAAGTGTTTAAATATGATGGCGAAATAATTGCAGAAATACCCAATGAGCCTACTCCAGAAATGATGGAAGAGCTAAGGAGTTAGAGAGAAAAGAATAATTCAGCCAACCCCCTCTGGTGCATAATTTGGTGGCCCTCGGATTTCATTTTTGTTTTCTTGAGGATAATTGTTCACTAACCCTAATGTTTGTGGGGTTAAGGTTCGGGTAATAAAAAGCAAAAGGGGACAGATAAGAAGGGAAGAAGGGGTCGAGGATGGAAAGGTTTTTAGGCTCTGCAGATCCGGCGATCCGCCGATTGGCCGGGGATCAAAGGGCAGATGTTATGCAAAGTCCAAAGGTAAAGATCCTGATTAATTTTCCCGCTGTCCACCCTTATAAAAAGTGGTGGGGAACCCACTGGCGATTGGTCTCCCTGGCTGATCTCGAGGTCAATCAAGCCCGAGCGGTAATTGAACCTGGCATTGAGCAGGAACTCAAATGGCTGGCTTCTCCCCGCCGTCGAATTAAGATTATCGATGGCCTGGTTCGGCATTGTGCTTCTCAGGAGGGTAATGCTGTTTATGCCTGCTCTCGCCTGGGCTTTGCTTCTGATCCCCGGGTAACAAAACTGGTGAACTGGTTAATAGACTGGCAGTGGCCTGATGGGGGTTGGAATTGTGATCAAAAGGCTTCGGGGCGCCGTTCGTCTTTTCACGAAACTGTAACCCCCGCTCTGGGTCTGGTTGAATATTACCGGGCCACCGGTGAAAGAAAGGCCCTGACTGCAGCCCAAGAAGCTGCGGGTTTGCTCCTGGAGCATAACCTTTTTCGCAGCCTGAAAACCGGAGAGGTGATTGACCCCGCCTGGCTTAAGCCCCATTATCCTCCCTACTGGCATTATGATCTTTTGCAGGGTTTGCGTTTAATTGATGCGGTGGGATTTTTACCTGATCCCCGGGCTGATGAAGCCCTGGAGATTCTGGAAAAAAACCGAAGGAAAGATGGACGCTTTGCGGGACCCAAATGGTACTCAAAAAAACAGCCGGATGCTGTTGATTGGGGCAGTGGGGCAGAAAATGAAATGCTCAATCTGCTCATTGAAAAGGCTCTGCTGGCCGGGAGAAAAAATGAAAAAAGTTGAACAATGCTCGGGGATAACACTTTTTGATTACCATTAAAAGGGAAGGGTCATTTAACCCTATATATATGGTGGGGGAGCAGTTGTTGTGGGGTTGATATAAGTACTGTTTAAAGCTGGGTAGCCCTGGATGCAGCAACAAAAATTAAGAAACTCGTTTTTGGAGTTAAAAAGATCATCTTTGCCAAAAATTTAATATCGGGATGCTGCGCCAATTATTTCCTGTTGGGGCTTGTTTTTTTGCCCCGGGCCCATAAACCCTAATTCGGGCTCAGCCTTCGAGGTGAAAGGGTAACCCCCAGATTATTTTGGAAAGCCACTATTGCTCTATAAAAGCTTTTAAGACGGTCAAAATCAAAGCCTGTTCTGATCCGGGAACTTTTTTTTCTGTAGCCCTGCTTTGGGAGAACTGGGAACCGAGGTTGAATGGTCCCGGGTTCCGGTTAACGCTCAGGATATTTCCCCGAGGGAGTTCGAGTTTGTGAACCTCAGGCCCGGATGCTATTCCGCGTGGAGCCCCAGGACGAGGAGGATCTTCTGAAAGTTATCATAAAAGCCGGAGTGCCTGCAGAAGCAATCGGGTAGAGTACTGCAGAAACTAAAGAAGGGTTAAAATATGAAGGGGAAAAATTTCTAAAATACCCAATTAGCCTCCTCCGGAAATGGGGGAGGAGCCAGGGTGAAGGAGAGAAAAGATTAGATTAGCCCACCTGGGGGGCATAATTTCGAGGCCATCCTTTTTCATTTTTGGCCTTCCTGAGGATAATATGTTTTCTTTCTTCCGTGCAGAGCAATGCCCTGATTTTGAACAATTCCCCTTAAAAGACGGCCCAGTATATCGGAGCCGGTTATTACTTTTTTCTGAGTTCCCCACAGCAGGATAATATCTTCATCTATTACGTCATCTGCACCATGCTGGGGCTGGACTTTGAGGCGCTGGATGATTTTTCCCAGGGGAGCGTGGTCATCCCTGACAATAATGGGGCGATGGCAGTACCGGTAGGGGTTAAACCCCTCAAAGTTAAAAAGAGCCTCCCGGATAAACTTATCTGAATCAAGAACCATTCCCGGTTCTCCCTGGGGATCAACTATAACAATCCACTTTTTCTGGGAGGCCTGGATTTTTTGTAAAAACTCATCTGCAGGTTCTGGTTTTATAGCTGGAAAAACAGGCCGTTTGCTTTCAAATTCCACCTGGATAATGCTCTGGGGATCAAGGGGTTCTCCTTCGGCAGCCAGGGGCAGATCATCCAGGGCCAGAAAATTTAAGGCCCCTTTTCCTTCCATTCGGTTTATTTCCGTTTCCCCTGATTCCATGTGTAGTTTTATCAATTCCCGCATATCCTTTTCCCGAAGGAAGTGAATAGCTTCTGATCCCAGCCAACAATCCAGGACCAGGGCAGTTGGTCGGGCAATGGGAAAGAGAATTAACTGATAAAAGCGAAGCAGGGGAGCCAGCCGGGCTCCTACTTTAATTGCATTGCGAGAAAAATAGGCCTGGGGGATGATTTCTCCGGCTATGGTAATTACCACTGTGGAAAAAAGAAAAGCGCTGATCCCGGCCAGAACTGATCCAGATAAGAGGGCCAGGAGAACATTGACTGAAACATTGGCCCACAGGATGGTTACCAGCAGAAAATTCGCATCTTCCCTTAATTCCAGGACTTTAACTGCATCGGGGTTGTTCTTGCCTGCCTCCATTTCCAGGCGCATTTTGCTCACGCTAAAAAAAGCCAGGTTTAAACCGGAAAGTGTTGCTGACTGGGAAAGACAGATAATAATTCCAATCCAGGTTAAAAGTATCATTAGAGCCCTCCTGTTTTTGTTTTTCAGCTCTTAATCTCCAGGAAAGTTCAACAGGAAAATACTACTTTTTTAAAAAATTTCCAGTCCACTGGCTCAAAGGATCAAAGCTGGAGTTTTCCTCAGAGAGGTTTCTGGATATTGCTATGTTGGGGGCTGGGAAAAGGTTTTTGCGGGTAGAAAAGTGTAAAAAATATTTTACATCAGGGGTGAAATTTAAAAAGAAAAGGAAGGGTGTGCAAAATAATGGACAGGTGAAGGTGGGGGTTGTCTAAAGTTCAACACAAAGAGAAAATTCCTGATACACAGGCGTTTAACTTATACCCTGCTCTTCCTGCATTCTTCTGTAGTTCGGGGAGAACATAGTACAGTACAGAAAAGGAAAAAATATTGTAATTAAGAAACGAAATAGGAGAGGGGTAATTAAAGGTTAAACTCCTGGCAGAGGCCCATTACAGGCAATTTTATCCCCGGAGAGATGTTTAAATCTGTCTGTTTTTTTTTCTGTTTCTGAATGGGACTGGAGCAAAATTATTTCCAGAGAAAAATTTTTTAAGCAAAAAAAAGAATAAAAACCCCCCATTTTTGGGCCACCTTTATTTTGGGTGCTTGATTATTATTGGGAAAAAAATTGTAGGGTTGATAGGCCTGTTTTGGTACATTTATTGCTTTATAATTGGGCAGGAAAATAAAACAATGAAAGGGAAGGTGTTTTAATTTTTTTTCAGTGGACCTGGAATAAGGAGATAAAGGTCCTGAAAAAGGCTTTTCTTGGGGAAAGGGGTAACCCGGGGGAGTTTACACTTGTTTTTTTGGCGTTTTTAAATTTTTTACCCTGGGGTCAATGGTCATTTTTTTCAGAACACCAGTTGATAGCAGAAAAACCGGGGTAATAAAATCCCAATGTGGGGGAAAAGCCATTTCATTTAAACTGGCAGAATGCCCCAAACCAGAACCGGAACCAATCAGGGGAAGAAGGTCCTGGGGATGCAAGAAGATTTTGGGAATAGTTTTTCAGGCCCAGAGGAATTTTAGTTCAAAACAATTTACCCGGAAAATCCCTTTCTGATCCAGAAAAAAGAAAAGCTATAATAATATAGCCAAAAATTTACAGGAAAGAGGTGTTTTGATGAAAAAAATTAGAGCGGCAGTTGTGGGGTATGGCAATATTGGAAAATATACAGTTGATGCCATTAATGCGGCCGGAGATATGGAACTGGCCGGGGTTGTTCGGCGCAAAAAATCTCTTAAGGGAGCAGAAAAATTCCCCTATAAGGTTGTGGAATCAATAACTGAACTGGATGATGTTGATGTTGCACTCCTGGGGGTTCCTACCCGAATGGTACCTCAGTACTGCCGGGATTTACTGGCGATGGGAATTAACACAGTTGATTCCTACGATATTCATGATGTTAAGGATTTAAAAAGGGAACTGGCCCAGGTGGGCAAAGCCCACAATTCAGCAGCGGTTATAGCTACTGGCATAGACCCCGGGATGGGTTCTGTGACCAGGGCGCTTTTTAAGTTTATGGCTCCCGGGGGGATAACTCACACCAATTATGGACCGGGAATGAGCATGGGCCACTCTGTCGCGGTTAAAGCTATTCCCGGAGTTAAAGATGCCTTATCCCTGACCATACCTAAAGGACAGAGCATGCATAAAAGGGTTATTTATGTGGAGATTGAAGATGGGGAAGATTTTGAACAGATTCAGCAGAAGGTCAAAGCGGATGATTATTTTGTCAATGATGAGACTCATCTTTTCCAGGTAGATAATGTGGAAGAAATGATAAACATGGGCCATAAAATCCAAATTGAGAGGGAAGGCGTGTCCAGCGAAGTTCATAATCAGCGCTATGAGCTGAAAATAGAAGTGCAGAATCCTGCTGCCACGGCCCAGGTAATGGTTGCTTCTGCCCGGGCCAGCATGAGGGTGGAACCAGGTGCCTATACCATGCTGGATATTCCTCTTGTTCATTTTATTGAAGGGGACCCCGAAGAGTTAATTAACCGGTTAATTTAAGGGAAGTTTGAACTGAAAAGCAGAAAAAAGTCCTGAAACAGGGAGCCGTCCTGCTTCAGGATTTTTTTTGTTGGACAGATATTTTTTCGCATCTTTGACCTGCCCTGATAGTTTCCATTTATGGAAATCTACTCCCAGAAGATAATAAAATTAGAGGAATCCGAGGGGGAAAATAGAACTTTAAGGTATGCTTAATGAAAATGATTATTGGAAAAGAAGGTGAAAAAAATGGCCCAGACTCTGGCCTATATAAATGGTGAGCACTTTTATTATGCTTTTGTGGCAGGAAGTAACGAGGTCTCCCGCTACCGGGATTTCCTCAATAAGATTAACGTTTTTCCAGTTTTTGATAGCGATACCGGTAATAATCTGGCCCAGACCTTAAACTACATTGTGGATTCGGTTCAGCCCCAAAAATCTCTGGGGGAGACAGTTCGTTCCCTGGCCAATGCTTCATTGAGTGGTGCTGTCGGAAATTCTGGTATTATACTGGCCCAGTTTATTAACGGGCTGGCCCGGGAAATTGGCGAAGTCAGTTCCCTGACTCCAGAAGATTTTGGGGATAAGGTCCGGCGAGCAGTACCCTATGCTTACAAAGCGGTGGCTCGACCGGTGGAGGGAACCATGCTGACAGTTTTAAGGGAATGGTCGGAGGCCCTGAAAAAGGCGGCAGAAGAAACCGGGGATATTATGAAGATGTTCAAGAATTCCCTGGATCAGGCCCGGGTATCTCTGCAGGAAACAACTGATAAGATTAAGGTCCTAAAAGAGGCCCTGGTGGTGGATGCCGGGGCCCAGGGTTTTGTTTTTTTCCTGGAGGGTGTAGCCCGCCTGGTGGAAACCGGTAATATCAGGTCCCTGCTGCGCCAGAAGGCCCCGGACCTGGCTATAGAGGAGCCCTGGGCCGGGGTAAGTGGTGAAATAAACCTGAGGTATTGTTCTGAAGCCCTGTTAAAGGGGGAAGACCTTGACCATGAAGAACTGCGGGAAAAACTGGAACCCTCTGGTGATTCTCTGATTATTGCTGGAACCGGGGAAAAGGTAAAAATCCATCTCCATACCAATAAACCGGATGAGTTTTTCTTCCAATTGAGGGATTACGGGACCATTATCCATCAGAAAGTTGATGATATGCAGCGGCAGTACCAGGTAGCTCATGAGCGACAAAATAAAATTGCTCTGATTACTGATTCTATTGCTGATATTCCCCAGGAAACAATAGACCGGCATCAGATTCACCTGATTCCCATCAACCTGATAATTGAAGGATCTACTTTCCTGGATAAAGTATCTATCAAGCCCGATCAGATTTACTCCATACTGGATCAGGTGAAGGAATATCCCACTTCATCGCAACCCCCTCTGAAAACTGTAGAGAAAATGCTCAATTTTCTCTCTCAGTATTATGAATCAATAATTGTGGTTTCGGTATCCAAAGAACTGAGTGGAACCTGGAATGTTTTTTCCCGCGCTGCCCAACCACTGCAAAAACAGGGTAAGAAGATTTCCATTATTAATTCCCGTCTCAATTCCGGGGCCCAGGGGTTACTGGTTCAAAAAGCTGCCCAACTAATTGAAAAGGAATTGGAACACGAGGAAATTGTGGAAATTCTGGAAGAAAAAATCAAGCAAACCAGCATTTTTGTTAGTGTTGCTACTTTTAAATATATGGTCCGGGGAGGACGGGTCAGCCCGATGAAAGGGTTATTGGGTAAAGTTTTAAACCTGAAACCCATTGTTTCTCTGGACGAAGAAGGGCGGGGCACTGCATTTGCCCGCAGCTTCAGCCGGAGGGGCAGTACTAAAAAAATAGTGGACATCATAAAGGGAATTAAAGAAAAAAGTCCGGTGGAAAGTTACTGTATTGTCCATGCCGGGGCTCCAGAAAAAGCTCAATCTTATCGAGATATTTTTTCCAGGATGCTGGGGAAAGAACCGGATTATGTGGTTGAAATATCTCCGATTGTTGCTTTAAGTGCGGGCCTGGGAGCAGTTGCAGTTGCGGTGATGACAGGAGAGGAAGAAGCTGCCCCGGTTGTTTCTTGAAGTTAAAAACGGAAGGGAAACAGCCAGAGTAACAGGACCATAATTCCCGCCTTAGCTGGTATCAGCTTTCCCTTCAGGTATAGGCCCGGGGTTCCGGGCCTTTAGAAACTCAGCCCTGCTTCCAGTTGGAGAATAATCCTCAACAGGGGCAGAAAATCAGGGATTAAGCTGTTTTGAGTTTAGACAATAATTGAGGGGGAAAGAACTGCAAAACTGCAGGAAGCCCCGAGATCAGGAGGGTGTTTAACCAATGGGAGAACTTTTTTTTCAGGCCGCCCTGGCCGTTTTTATTTATTTTTTTATTTTTTTCCTGATAGCCCAGGCTATAAAAAATAATTCTATTGTCGATATCGGCTGGGGAATGGGCTTTATTGTTGTCGCCCTGATTACCCTTTTCAGCAGTGGAAATTTTACAGCCCGCAGCATTATTGTTACCGTCCTGATAATTATCTGGGGAGGGCGCCTAACATATCATCTGTTCCGGCGCAACTGGGGCCAACCAGAAGATTTTCGTTATGCTAAATGGCGCCGGGACTGGGGTAAATGGCTTATCCCCCGCTCCTTTTTCCAGATATTCATGCTGCAGGGGGTAATGATGCTGATTATTGCCTTCCCCATAATACTGATCAATGCTTCTAACCGGCCGGGCCTTAATTTACTCGATTTTCTGGGTCTTTTCATCTGGGTGGTGGGGTTCTTTTTTGAGGCTGTGGGTGACCGGCAACTGGCAATTTTTAAAAGTGACCCCGCAAATAAGGGGCGGATAATTCAAAGCGGCCTCTGGAAATATACCCGCCACCCCAACTATTTTGGAGAGGTTACCCTGTGGTGGGGGATATTTTTCCTGGCTTTATCAGTTCCCCTGGGCTGGACCGGTGTGATCAGCCCCCTGACCATTACCTGGCTGATGTTGTACGTTTCAGGGGTTCCAATGCTGGAGAAAAAATATAAAGATAATCCCGAATTTCAGGATTATGCCCGCGGGACCAGCAAATTTATTCCTCGTTTGCCCCAAAAATAGACCGGGAGGTAATTGCTATGGGACAGGTGATCAAACTTTATTTCTTAACCCTGGCTGTCTTTTTAATTGTTGATTTAGCCTGGCTGGGGCTTGTGGCCCGGGATTTTTATCGGGAACAGCTGGGAAATTTGATGAGAGCCAATGTTAACTGGACTGCAGCCATTATTTTTTACCTTATTTTCATTGGAGGGATCCTCTTTTTTGTAGTTTACCCTGCCCTGGAAAGAGATAGTATGGTTTATGCCCTACTGGTTGGAGGTTTATTTGGATTTATTACTTATGCTACTTATGATCTAACCAATCTGGCCACACTGCAGGGCTGGCCGCTAACCATGACCCTGGTTGATCTGGCCTGGGGGACTTTCCTGGGGGCTTCCGTTTCTTTTTTGAGTTTTGTTATGGGCAAATTCCTTCTTTAAAGCTATTTGGCCTGTTTCAGGGAATTTGAATATCTGGAGCAATATGATTAAGATGTATTCTGGGATAAGCCGATAGTTCAATTGGGGCGGAGCGATATGCAGGGAAAATGTGATGAGCAGTGGAGCAAAGAAGCTTTTTAATGTCTTTCCCGATTCCGGGAAAAAATACAGGGGCAGGAAAAGGAATTTGCCGACAATGGGTTGCAAAGGACAATGCCTGCAGAGTGAGAATTATCACGGGAAAAAAGCAATAATTAATTATCCCCATAAAAAATAATCACCCTTTCGCAGGGTGATAAGGCGCTGGACAAACCCCGGGAATTTTTCTGGGGTTTGTTTTTTATCCTGGAATTGGCCTGGGGCAGGCTGAGAAACTAAAAATCCTCCTCCCGAATCCGGGCCAGCTGCAAAAGGCTGCGCCCCTGCTGGCGCAGGGAGTTTTCCCGCACCTGAAAATAAATCAGGCCAGCAATTATCCACAGGAGGAATAGAAGGCTGAAAATAACTCCCAGGGGTTGTGAATACAGATCTACCAGCAGGATAATAATTATTATTAATGCCAGCAGTAGACCAATTCCTGCAGAAAAATAAAGCCAGAAAATTGGAAGGCGGAAGGAACTGCTGGCAAAAGCCCGGGGAGCTCGCCTGGGAAGAACAACTGCTGCGCCAATTAAAGGTAAGAAAATAATAATTCCTCCCAGGGAGCCAAGAATAGTAAAGGTTTCCAGGAATTCTTCCCCCAGAACGATAATGGCCAGACTCGAGGCCAGATATATGATGGTCAGAAACCAGTGGGGAGTACCAAAGCGCCTGTTTACCGCCAGGAGAGATGAAGGGAAAAAACCGTCGGCAGTCATTACCAGGAGTGATTTGGTGCCCCACATAAAACTGGCATTAAGGGTAGTAGTTATTGCAACCACTCCTCCCGCAAAAACAAAAAAGTTCAGGCCGCCCCGGCCCATAAAAATTTCTGCGGAGGCAGTAAGGGGCTGTCCGGCACTGATTTCCCAGGGTACAGCCCCTGCAGCAACAAATACTACCAGGAGGTAAAAAACAGTAACCAGGGGAATGGAAAACAAAAAGGCCCGGGGAATGTTCTGCCGGGGATTTTTTATCTCTCCTCCCAGTTCAACGATGGCATTGGCTCCCATGTAGGTAAAGGTTAAAATGCTGGTGGCCAGGGCCAGTCCGTAATACCCCTGGGGCATAAAAGGTTCAAAATTATCCAGGCTGACCGTGGGAAACCCAGACCAGGTAAAATAGAAAAGAGAACTTATTAAGAGCAAAACCAGCCCCCCCTGAATAGCGGTAGCCAGGGATAACCCCAGGATATTAATCAAAAAAATCCCGGTTAAAATGGCCAGGGCTACGGGAACGGTGGGCCAGTCAAAAATGGCCTGCAGGTAGCGGGCAGCGCTGAGGGCATAAAGGGGAAAAGCCCCTAAAAGAGCCCCTGCTATGTAGACCCATATTCCCAGGAAGGCAGCCCTGGGGGAAAAAAGGCGGCTGGAATAACGGTAATTGCCTCCGGTTACCGGCAGGGATGCTCCCAGCATGGCCAGGAGGAGCATCAAAAAGGCGATTGGAATTACAGCCAGGGCATAGGCCAGGATTACTGAAGGGCCGGTAAATTCAATCGCCATTCCGGTTAGAACAAAAATACCGGCTCCAATTGTTTGCCCCACGGCAATGGCAATTAGGCCAGGTAAACCAAGAGTTCTTTTCAGACCAAATTCACTCTTTGAGGACATGGAAGGCCTCTTTCTGGGAAGTAATTATAATAATATTATAATACAATAACGGCCCGAAACAGTCAAAACATTTAAAGGCGGCGGCGGGCGGCCCGGGCATGACCGGCCAGCCCTTCCCAATCAGCCAGGGTAGCTGCCGCCGGGCCAATCTGGCGCAAACCTGTTGCAGTAATCTCCAGGGTAGTGGGTAATTTGACAAAATCCAGGACATTAAGCCCTCCTGCATAACGGGCGGTGGTATTGGTGGGCAGGGTGTGATTTAAACCGCTGGTATAATCTCCAAAAACTTCGCAGGTTTGCTGACCCAGGAATAGCGAGCCAAAATTGAGGAGTTTTTCCTGGAAATAATCCTGATTTTGAACCTGCAGTTCCAGGTGTTCCGGTGCCTTTTTGTTGGCAATTTCTATTGCCTGCTCATTATTTTCCACCAGGATTATAGCTCCGTTGCGATCCAGGCTCTGCCTGGCGATTGCCCCAGTGGGGAGATCCTGCAACTGTTTATTAACATTTTCCTTCACTTTTTTGGCCAGGGCAGAGGAGGTAGTAATAAGGACAGCGATTGCTGCCGGGTCATGTTCGGCCTGGGCCAGGAGATCAGCGGCAATTAATTCCGGATCACCGCTCTGGTCGGCAATAATCATAACTTCAGTGGGCCCCGCCAGGAGATCAATCCCCACCCTTCCCAGTACAATCTTTTTGGCCTGAGTTACATAGCTATTTCCAGGTCCAACAATTTTATCCACCTGGGGTACTGTTTCCGTGCCGTAGGCCAGGGCTCCAATGGCCTGAACTCCGCCCAGGCGGTATATTTCCTGGATACCGATTAAATCTGCAGCCGCAAGGATCGCGGGGTTAATATCTCCGGAGAAAGAAGGGGGTGAGGAAATAATGATTTTTTCAGCTCCAGCCACCTGGGCTGGGACTGCCCCCATCAGCAGGGAAGAAATAAGGGGGAAAGAACCCCCGGGGACATAGACCCCCACCCGGGAAATGGGAATGACCCGCTGCCCAGCTTTGACCCCGGGCGTAATTTCGATCTCAAAATCCTGTATTTGTCCTAACTGTCTGCGGGCAAAAATTCGAATATTATCCGCTGCCAGCCTGCAGGCCTCGAGAAAATCGGGATCGGCCTGCTCCCGGGATTCTTTGATGGTCTGGAGGGGAACTTTCAGGGCAGCAGGACGAACTCCGTCGAATTCTTCAGTATAATCCAGAAGGGCCTGATCTCCCTTCAACTGCACCTGATCCAGAATTTCTTTTACCGTGGCTGCATCACCCTCCTCCTGATAGGAAAAAAAGGAGGGTTCAAGGTCTTTACCGGTAATAATTTTCATTTTCTGTGCCTCCTTTTGAGTTCGGTCAGGACTTCCATCCAATCCACATCCTCCTGGGATAAAAGCACCAGCAGGTGGTATAGTAGATCAGCTGCCTCCCAGGTCAGGTTATCCCGATCGTCAGCCATTATTACTTCTTCACTTTCCTCCCTGATTTTTTCTCGCACTCCGGGTCCATCAAGGCTGGCGGTATAGGATTGGGGAGGAGCATTCTCCAGCCGGCTTTGGATAATATCCTGGAGGAGGGAGGGAGAGAAAGTGCGGGAACCGAAGCAGGAATATTTCTCCTGATGACAGGCTGTTCCTGATTGATCAACTGTAGCCAGTAGCGCATCACCATCGCAATCGGAACGCAGCGAAATTAACTCCTGAAAGTGCCCGGAGGTTTCTCCCTTGGTCCATAACTCCTGGCGGGAGCGGGAAAAATAGCACATTTTATTGGTCTTCAGGGTTTGAAGTAAGGATTCCCGACTGGAATAGGCCAGCATTAAAACCTGGCCATGACGATCCCTGCTTATAGTGGGAATTAAGCCCTGGTCCCAGTTAAGGGTGGCAATAAAGGCTTCTTCCAGGGATATTTTGCCCGAATAAAGGGCCATTCCCAGCTGGATTTTGATTTCCATGCGGGAGAGTTTTTGGATTTGCTCCAGGCTGGAAATACCTCCTGCTGCAGTAATTCTGCCGGGGGCCAGAACAGTAGCCCTGTTAAATAAGTCCATATCTGTTCCAGTCATGGTGCCCTCCCGGTCAATGCAGGTGACCAGAAATTCTGCTGCATATTCTTTTAATTGGGGCAGAACCTGCTCCAGGGTCATTCCCGTGCTCCGGGTCCAGCCGTGGGTTTGAACTTTCCCTTCTCGCACATCAAGGGCAATAACAATCTGTTCGGGTGCAAGGATTTTTCTTAAATCGTTCAAAAACTCTTTATTAATTCCTCCGGCTGAGAAAGCCCTGGTGCCAATGATTATTTTTTCGGCTCCCATTTTGATTAGTTCCCGGGCTCGTTCGGGGGTCCTGATGCCGCCCCCTGCTCTGCAGTGGGCCAGTGGAAAAATCTGGGCCAGAAGCTCATTATTCTGACCCTGATCCAGGGCTGCATCCAGGTCTATTACTGCAACTTCTCCCACACGATTAAAATCCCGGGCCAGCTGCAGGGGGTTGTCGTGTTCCAGGATCTTCTCCCGGCCCTGACGCAATTGAACTGCCCGGCCATCCATCAGGTCAATAGAAGGGATCAGCATCGAACCGGCACCCCCCGGGCGGCGAGGAATTCTTTAATGGCCGGGATTGACGTATCTCCAAAATGAAGGAGGGAAGCTATCAGGACCGCGTCCGCTTTTCCGATTTCAATACCCCGGGCCAGGTGTTCCAGACTTCCTGCTCCCCCGGAAGCAATAACGGGGATGTTGACTGCTTCGGACATTTTTTGCAATAATTCCAGATCATAACCTTCTCGGGTTCCATCGCGATCAATGGAGTTTAAAAGGATCTCTCCTGCTCCCAGGGCTTCCCCTTTTCGGGCCCATTCAACGGCTTTTTCCTGGGTTGGAGTTCTTCCTCCATGACTGTAAGCGTACCAGGAATCGTCGCAAAAAGCTGCATCAATACTCAGAACAATGCACTGGGACCCAAAAAGAGTTGCTCCCCGGGTTAAGAGTTCAGGATCGGCAAGGGCGGCAGTGCATACAGCAACCTTATCGGCCCCTGCTTCAAGAGCCCGGCGCATATCTTCCACCGATCGAATTCCTCCTCCTACAGTCAGGGGGATAAAAATCTCCCGGGCCACTTTCTGCACCAGTTCCAAAACGGTCTGTTCTTCCCGGGGTGAAGCCCCAATATCCAGGAAAGTTAATTCATCGGCTCCTTCTTGATAATAATGCCTGGCCATTTCCACCGGATCGCCGGCTGGTCTTAATTCCTGAAACCGGGTGCCTTTAACCACCCGGTCCCGATCAACGTCCAGGCAGGGAATTATTCTTCTGGTTAACATTGCTACCACCTGCACCTTCTAACCAATTATTTAATAGTTTTAGCCCCAGAGGACCGCTTTTTTCAGGATGAAATTGAACTCCCCAGATATTACCGGATTGGATTACGGTGGGGTAGGAAATATCTCCATAGGCAGTCAACCCCAGGACCCAGTCAGCTCGATTTTTTTCCGGGGGAATATAATAACTATGCAGAAAGTAGAAAAACTGGGGATTGTCAGGTTCTGGAGTCAGAGGACATGCCTTTTGCCACCAGACCTGATTCCAGCCGATCTGGGGAACTCGCCGGACCTGGAAACGTTGTAGCAGTCCCGGGAAATAATCAAACCCCGGGATGTCGGGGGATTCCCTGCTTCCCGAAAACAGGAGCTGTAAGCCCAGGCAAATTCCCAGATAAGGGCGGTTGTTGCCCAGCCAGGTCTGAATTGGGGAAAAGAGCTGCCTCGATTTTAGGGCCTGAATTGCTGCTCCAAAACTACCCACTCCCGGCAGAATTAAACGGTCAACTTGCTTCAGTTGTTCGGGCCGGTTAATCAGCACCGGTTTTTCCTGCAAAAAGCGGAGAGCATTCAGGACTGAATGAAGATTTCCTGCTTCATAGTTCACCACCCCGGTTTTCATATCTAAAGGACCCCCTTGGTACTGGGAAGATGCGATTTACCGGTTAAACTGCTGGCTGCCTGCAGGGCCCGGGCAAAAGCTTTAAAGAGGGCTTCAATCTGATGGTGGTCGCTGCGTCCATACAGGATTCGCAGGTGAATTGCAGCCTGGAGGGAGCGGGACAGGCCTCCAAAAAAATCAAATATCAGATCGCAGGGAAAATCTCCAACCTGTTCTCCCCGGGGAGAAAAGTCACAGTGGAAATATGATCGTCCGGAGAGATCTACTGCGGCCATGGCCAGGGTTTCGTCCATGGGAAAAAAGAAAAAACCTGCTCGCTGTATGCCCTTTTTATTTCCCAGCGCCTTTTGCAAGGCTTCTCCCAGGGCAATTCCCGTATCCTCTACCAGGTGATGGGGATCAACATGGAGGTCTCCCTGGAGAGAAGCTTCCAGGTTCAGACTGCCGTGACAGGCCAGGCATTCCAGCATATGGCTAAAAAAGCCCAGTTCACAATCTATATTGCTCTGCCCGGAACCATCCAGGGTGACTTTAATTTTAATCTCTGTTTCCCTGGTCTTTCTGCTTACAATTCCCGATCGCATTCTAAAACCTCCTCCAGTTCCATAATACTCTCTATTATTCTGTGGGCTCCTGCTTTTTGCAGGGCTTCCCGATCGGAAAGGGTATTTCCCGGGGGCATAAAACCCAGGGGAATTAAACCTGCTCTGCGGGCCGCCTCCATATCATCGGGAGTATCCCCGATATAATAACCGCGGGAACTCCCCATTTTTTCCAGGGCCAGCTCCAGTCCTGCCGGGTCAGGCTTGCCCTTTTCGGGGGGCAGATCATCCATGGTGATTATCGGGGAGAAAAAATCTTTTAATCCCAGGTGCTCCAGGGTAAAAAAAGCTTCGGACCGGGGCCTACCTGTAACAATACCAAGTTTAAATTTCCGGCTTAACTTCCCCAATAATTCGCGATTAATAAGGGGTTTTTCTTTTTGAATTAAACCATTCCAGTCCTGGCCCAGGTAAAACTCCTGGAATTTTTCAATAATCCGGGAGCGGGGAATATCAATTTTTCTCCTTTCAAGCAGGGCTGCCGTTAGATCCCAGTCATTATTAAAACCCCCCGCCCTTTTCGCTGCAGCAATTTCCTCCTGATCCGGTCTCTGTCCGCTGAAAAACTTAACTGTGGCAGCAATGGCCTCTCGGTAAGAAGAACGGACATCGACCAGGACCCCGTCCAGATCAAATAGCAGGACTGATGGAGAGAGAACCTTCTCCAGGGCCTGTAACAACTGTTCATGGTCCTTCCGGGTGCCAATGCTGATCCGCAGGTACTCCTCCAGAGGAGGATAATTTTCCAGGGAGCGGACCCGTATATTTTCCCGGGCCAGGGCCTTTTGTACTGCGGCAGCCCCGGGTCCCACTTTAATCAGGATAAAATTGGTAGCGGTAGTACGGGTCTCAATATGCAGACGAGCCAGGGCTTTTTGTAAAAAGACTTTTTCCTGTTCCACGAACTCTTTTTCTTTTTCAATAAATTCCTGATCAGAGAGAGCCGCCCGGGCGGCAACAACTGCTGGACCACTGAGGGGGTAGGGAGGATTAATCAGGTGCAGTTTTTCAATTATGCTGGTCGACCCAATTATATAGCCCAGGCGCAAACCGGCCAGACCGTAGGCCTTGGAAAAAGTTCGAATCAGGATCAGATTGGGAAACTCTTCCAGCAGAGGGACTGCTGAAACTCCAGAATAGTGGTGGTAGGTTTCATCAATAATAACCGGGGTTTGGGGGAAATTCTGCAGGATCCGGGTAATGGTTTCCAGGGTGATTATTTCCCCGGTAGGGCTGGCGGGATTAACCAGGATAAGGGCTGCGGGGGGTTCAGTTGATTGGGCCAATACCTGATCCAGGGGAAAGGTTAGGTCCGGCCCATACTTAATTTCTCCAGGCCGGGCCTGCCGCAGGTTTAAAAAGAGGCGGTACATGGAATAGGTGGGGGGGGTCAGGACCACATCCTTATTTTTTTCTACCAGTGCCTCCAGAATAACCCGGATGGCTTCATCCCCGCCACAGGTTAAAATGAGATTCTCGGGCCTGACTCCCACCTCATTAGCCAGTTCAAGATAAAGTTCATGATAATCAGGATAGGCAAATAGGGTTTCGGGTTCTAAACGGGAGAGCTCTTCCTTTACCCGGGGTGAAGGACCCCGAGGATTTTCATTCATATCCAGGCAGATCTGTTTAGAACGGGGAGTGGTGGAAACGGGGTAAGGGGATAAATTTTCCAGGGCAGTTCTTACTCGGATCATTTCAAATAACAACCTTTCGAAGTTCATATTCCAGGATATCCGTTGCTCCAAACTTTTTTAGTATTGGAATAATACGGGCAGCTTCATCCCTGGGAACTGCAGCTTTTACCGCAAACCCCTCCTCCCGATGGAGGGTGGAAACAGTAGGAGAGCGCATACAGGGTAGAATTTTGACTACTGTTTCCAGTTGCTCGCGGGGGACATTCATTTCCAGCATTACCCGGGTGCGGGCGTCCAGGATGGACTGAAAAAGGAGCTTTAGCTCTTCAATTTTTTCTTTTTTCCAGGGATCCTCCAGGGCCTGGGGGTTGGCGATAAACCTGGTAGACGAATTCAGGAGGGTAGATACAATTGACAGGTGATTTTCCTTAAGAGTCTGACCGGTGGAGGTGTTATCAATTATCATATCTGCATCTTCGGGTGGGAAAACTTCGGTGGCTCCATAGGTTCGGATCAAAACATAGTCAAAACCCTGTTCCTGCAGGAATTTTTCTGCCAGTAGTTGATACTCTGAAGCGACAACAATTCTTTTCTTTTTTAGTTCTGTCAGGGAAGAATTATAGGGGATCGCCGCTACTATTTGCACTGGATTAAAACCCAGATTGAGTACTTCTTTTACGCCTGCTTCTGTTTCCAGGATCCAGTCCAAACCGGTGAATCCAGCATCATGACTCCCCAGTTCCACCAGAGAGGGAATATTCTGGGGTTTCATAATTTTCACCTCAATGGAACTGTCGCTGACAAAAGGACGATAACCCCGGGTTGAAAGGTTGATCTCAATTCCAGCCTCCTCCAGCAAACGAACGACATTGTCAAAAATTCTTCCCTTGGGCAACATCAGGCGGAGCAGTGACATGGTTAACACCTCTTTTACTTCGCTAATTGGGTAGAGAAATAAAGGATAATACAGGACTTATTATAACAAAAGTTGGAGGCAATTAAAACCCCCTTTTTTTGGTTTTACAAAAAAAATGTTAAATAGAGAGGAGGCAGGGTATCCTTCTGGTTTATTCCACAGAGAAAATACGGAAGAAAAAATGCTCTATGGGGGTTTCAGTTTCCCGAGATCACTATATAGCTCCAGGTTAATTGGGTGCGGAACCGAAGCAGGGAAAATAATGCCTTTGCTGCAAACATGGAACCCGGATCTCCATAAATCAGAGTTTAAAAGGGAGAGGAACTGAATAACGGGCCCCTGGTGGAAAAACGGGGAAGAGGCTCACGGGGTAATAATAAAGAGGAAAAAATGGTTTAATGGGGTTTGGAAAAGGTTCAGGGCTCTTTATCAGGGGAATTATGCCTGGATAGGGGAAAAAAGAAAACTTTTATCCTGTTGCTTTTTTACCTATCCTGTTATAATTAAGATTACAGCTTAAGTATAGGCAAGTTTAATTATTGCTTGGGAGGAGAGCCAATGGCTGGAGAATTAAAAATTGGAAAGCTTAAAATACCTATCCCTGTTATCCAGGGAGGTATGGCAGTCCGCATTTCTACAGCTCCACTGGCTGGAGCGGTGGCTAATGAGGGCGGTGTGGGGATAATAGCCGGTACCGGCATGAGTCTCTCAGAATTAAGAGATGAAATTAGAAAAGCCCGGGAGTTAACCACGGGAATAATAGGAGTCAATGTCCTGTTTGCGGTAAATAAATTTACCCGGCTGATAAAAACAGCCATTGAAGAAAAAGTAGATTTAATTATTTCCGGGGCCGGTATTTCCCGGGACATGTATCGCTGGGGAAGAGAGGGTGGAGTGGATATTGTTCCCGTCGTTTCCACCGGGAGGCTGGCCAGGATGGCCGAAAGATTTGGAGCTGCAGCAGTTATAGTGGAAGGCAATGAAGCGGGGGGACATCTGGGGACAGATCGACCCCTCAGGACTATCCTACCGGAGGTAATATCCACGGTAAATATCCCGGTTATTGCCGCGGGGGGAATAATGGAGGCCATTGATATTAAAGAGATGCTGGAACTGGGAGCGGATGGAGTTCAGATGGGCACCCGTTTTGCAGCCAGCGAGGAATCAAATGCTTCCCCCGAATTTAAGGATTCTTATGTCCGGGCAACCGGTGAGGATATTGGGATAATTTCCAGCCCGGTAGGGCTCCCCGGGCGGGGCATAGTCAATAATTTTGCGCGCAGTATTGCCGGAGGTAACAAGCGGGAAATAGGGCGTTGTTATCAGTGCCTTAAACGCTGCTCCCATCAGTACTGTATTATGGAAGCTTTAAACAATGCTCACCGGGGGGGCAATAGCAGAGCGGCTTTATTCTTTTCCGGGACAGGAGTGGGGCAGATTAAAGAAATACTATCTGTTCAAGAGATTTTTAAGAATTTAAAGACTGCTTTTAAAGCTTAAGCCGGTTTTTTAGCAGGTTGAGTGCAGGTGCAAAACCCTTAAATTGCGGAGTTTTCCTGGGTCCGATTTTCAGCCAGGCACCCTTTTGATAACAGGGAGAGGGGGTAAGAGAAATGAGGATGGGTTATATAGTTTTGATTACAGCCCTGTTTTTATTTTCCCTACCGGGAACAGCTGCAGGGTCGGACCTCCATTCATTATGGGAAAAATCCCTGACAATAATGGAAAAGCACGAGGAAAGTCCCGGGGAATGGCTTTTTATTTCCATTGAACAATATAACCGCCGGGGCAATCTGTCCGAGTCTTCTAAAGAATGGGTTCACTTGGAGGGAGAATTAGAAGAGGATGAGCTTCCCGGAAATTTTAGTCTTAACCCTTTTACCCAGGAGAATATCCAGAACCTGGACATCAGCTTTAAGGGCCGGACCACTTCTGCTGAAAATCTGGAACTGATAAAAATAGGTTTTGTAATAAAACAGGAAGATGGTGATATCCTGGAGGGTACCGCCTGGTTGGAAGAAGAAACCGGGGCCTTGCGAAAAACAACTTTGTCCCCGGGGGATTTGCCCCTGGGGGTTCGTCGGTTTCAAATCCAGATGGAGTATGAATATTTACCGGGAGAGAGCTGGTCTCTGGAGAAAGCCTATTTTGAGTTTAAAGGATCCTGGATTATAGTCCACCGGGATATCAGGGGTTATTTTGAATTTCATGAAGAAAAGGATAGGTAGGGGTTGAAGATTTAATTGCCCGGTGTTTTTCTCAAAAAGAAGGGATCACCGAAAAGCTTGCTCAGAACAACCCCAAAAAGGTTGTGGAGGGTATGAAATGGTAGAAGTAAAAAAAATCTCCGGAGAAGGAGTTCTGCATAAATGCAGCCTGGAGGGCTTTAATTTTCAGGTCGACCCTTATATTGGTTGTGAGCACTTGTGTTCATACTGTTATGGGCTTAATCAGGCCATCTCTGACTGGGAAAAACAAATACTGAGTTATGGGGATATTATCGGTGAATTATCTGGCAAACTTGCGGTTTTCCCCCCACAAACCATATATATGGGCATGAATTGCGACCCCTATCAGCCAGCAGAAAAACATTTTCAAATGACCCGGGATATTTTAATTTTGCTGGGGGGAAGTGGGTTTTCGGTTAGCATTCTTACGAAATCGCCGCTGATTTTAAGGGATTTAGATGTTCTGAGCAGGATGGAGGGGGCTTCAGTGGGGACTTCAATTGCTTTTTCTACAGAAGAAACCCGAAAAAAGTTTGAAAAAAACAGCCCCCCCATTACTGAAAGGCTGGAGATGCTGGCCTCGATGAAAAAAGCTGGCATAAAAACCTATACCCTGATCTGCCCGGTTTTTCCTTTCATCACTGATACCCTGCAGTTGATTGAAAAGGCTGCACCCTGCTCTGATACCATATGGGTTTATCCCCTGCAGATTCAGGGCGAGGAAACCAGTAACTGGCAGAATATAAATCAGATTCTGGAGAACCATTTCCCGGGGATCAGGGCTGAGTTTGAGGAAATTGTGCTTTCTCGCGGACATCCCTACTGGCAAATATTAAAAGAAGAACTGACAGAAATACGGGATAAAAGAAATCTGGATTTACAGATTAAATTGTAAACAGGGGAAGAATTTCAGGGAGCCCGGCTCGTAGCTCCAGGTTTAAAAGTGGATAGTTCCGGGGAAAAAAGGAATCAGCTTTTTGGAGAGAGTGGGAATGGAAAATGATAAAATATAGGAAATATGGTTCCCGACCGTTTCAAATAGCAGTTATTCATGGAGGACCAGGAGCCCCCGGCAGTCTGCAGTCCCTGGCCCTTTTCCTGGAAAAACAGGGCGGGGTTCTGGAACCAATGCAGAGCAAAAACACAATTTCCGGTCAAATTAAGGAATTAAGGGAATTATTACTGGAAGAGGGTACTGTTCCTGCGGTTCTGGTTGGCCATTCCTGGGGCGCCTGGCTGGCATATTTGCTGGCTGCTGATTATCCAGGGCTGTTAAGCCGGCTGATCCTTATCGGCACAGGTCCTTTCCAGGATACTTATTTGCCGGAGCTGGAGGCCGAAAGAGAAAAAAGAATAAGCCCGGCAGAAAAACAAAAACTGGAAAAATTAAAAAATAATATCCACGATCCCGCTTCCTTTCAGAAACTGGGGGAAATAATGTCCCGGATTGATTCCTGGGCGCCGATTCCAGGAGAAAACAGGGCGATTGCCTATCAGCCCTGGATTTTTAATAGCATAATGGAACAGTTGGGGAAAATGCGCTCAGAAGGGTCCTTACTGGATGCAGGCCGAAAAATTAAATGCCCGGTGGTTGTGATTCATGGATTTTATGATCCTCATCCCTTTAAAGGCGTAATTGAGCCCCTGCAGGAGGTAATTAATCAGCTTGATTATTTCCTGCTGGAGAATTGCGGCCATTATCCCTGGCTGGAGAAAGAAGCCCGAACCCGGTTTTGGGCTATAATGGAAAAAGTGCTGCAGGGATAAAGTTGATTTTTTAACTCAATTCAGGGCTATTCAAGCCCGGTTGCAAAGCAGATTTTAACTGGCTGTTTTGTGGAAAAATTGATAGGGGAACAGTTTTTGCGAGCCAGGAAAAATAAGGAACGGTTTCCCGGTCCAGAATAAAAAATAGGCCCCTTCCAAAATTATTGGAAGGGGCTATTATTGCCTTTTATTCTTAAGAAACAGGGCCCCGAAATCAGTTGTTTAGCAAAAAGGTACTTGAGGTGATGTTAAAAAGATGCCTCGATCGGATTGATTGGCCCTGAGTAACCCGGTCCATGAATTTTCTCAGTCAGCAATAACGGTTTCGATGGCCGGGGGGGTTTTCAGGTGTTTTTTTACGGTACAGGTTTCCGCTGCTTTGATGATCGCTTTGCGATATTTATCTGGAAAAGCAGGGGGTAGCTTAATTTCGATCTGGACCCTGTCCACAAGCTTTTTTTCCTGATTTTTGTGAGTCCTGAGGTTTAATTCAATTTCCTCGGTGGGAATACCTCGATCCCGGCAAAACTGCAGAACATAGTAGCCTGCACAGGTTCCAAGTGAAGCCCAGAAAAGATCGAAGGGCGAGGGAGCAGTATCATTACCGCCTGCTTCTGAGGGTTGATCGGTGTGAACCGTAAAACCATTATAGGAGGCGTCAACTTTTTGTCCTCCTGGAAAAGAGATTTCCATATTCATAGCTTTTATCCCTCCTGTTGGGTGGACTGAATCCAGTATATCACAAAAACAAATTTCTGGAAATAAAGCCAGAACCGTTATTTCTTTTTAGTTTTCTTTTCCAGCAGGTGTTTTTCCGCCTCTTTAACTATTCGGTCCAGGTCCTCTTCTGTCCCCCGGGGAAGATCTGGAGCTTTAAAATCCCCCAGGATTTGCTGGACTTCCTCATAGGCCCGGTCCAGGACAGCTGGCTGTCCTTGAAAATATATTTCTCTAATAGTTTACCGCTGCACCGAGCAGCGAATTTTATAATTTCTAAAAAAGGTATTAATTCCCTGCAAATTGTTTCAGAAAATTCCGAATCACGGGGCAAGGGTTTTTGAAGTGCAGGTTTTCTGGCTGAAAGGGGGTAAATAATTAACAGGGGAAATTATGCCCCGGGGAGGTGATTATTAAATGTGCGGTCGTTTTTCTCTCACCGTTGACGAATTTTTTATTTTGATTGAAAGATTTGGCATTAAGGGCTCACCTGATATTGAGTACCGCCCCAGTTATAATATTGCCCCGAGCCAGCCCGTATTGATCATAAGAAAGAGGGCAGGAGATTTGCAGGCGGCTTATGTAAAATGGGGTTTGATCCCCGCCTGGGTTAAGGATCTGCAGAAAGCCCCCAGAATTATCAATGCCCGCTCGGAAACTGTAGGGGAAAAGCCATCTTTTCGTTCTGCTTTTCGCCGCCGGCGCTGCTTGATTCCCGCTGATGGGTTTTATGAGTGGAAGAAAGAGGGACAGAAGAAAATCCCGTTCCGATTTCACCTGCCCCAGGATCAATTATTTGCTTTTGCTGGAATATGGGAAAAGTGGCAGGGGGCGGAGGGAGAAGTGATTGAGACCTCAAGCATTTTAACTGCTGAAGCCAGCCCGGATGTTGCCCCTGTCCATGAGCGGATGCCTCTCATTCTTAAGACGGAACAGGAAAAAATGTGGCTGGCAGAAGAGGCCGAAGAAAAGGATTTAAAAGAATTAATCGCAGCTTTTAAGCCACCCCGTTTAGAAATGTACCGGGTTTCCCAGGCGGTAAATTCACCTCGCAATAATTCCCCCCAACTATTGGAGAAAAAAGATACTCTGTTCTAAATGAATAAAGCCCCGGTAAAAACCGGGGGCTGTTAGTTAATAAATGAAGGGTAAAAAGCGGTAACGCTGGGCTTTCCATTCCAGGTAGCGGGTTCCAATTACTTCTTCCATTAATTCTTCCTCTTCCTGCATTCTTTTATTTAAAGAAGCAAACATTATCACCGCAGAAAAAATCGCGGCAGGATAGTTGGTGAGAAAGAGGGGGATACCGGTAGTGAGGAGAAAAAGGCCCAAATACAGGGGGTGACGCAGATAAGAATAGAGACCTGAACCGACCAGGGCCTGACTTTCTTCAGCCTCAGTTGCCCGGCTGAAATTCAGTCCCAGCATTTTTATGGACCAGTAGCGGCAGATCAGCCCGCTCAGGTAAATCATTAATCCCCCGGTTCTCATGATACTTCCCGCCGTCCCGGAAACAAGCCCTATTCCAGCTCGGCTAAGAGAAATGGATAGAATTATTGACGCCAGGATGGAAAACATAATGATAAAAAATGACCCCTGCCCCTTTTTGTCCTGGGTGGAGGAGGGGAAAAAAATAAATTCAGCCCACCACATCAGGGTTGCAGCGATAAAAAGGATCATTTGAAAATCCCAGATTAATGGTTCGCGCATGGATCTGCCTCCTTTTATTAACAGAATCAGGTTGGTGAAAACTGTTCATTTAAAGGGCAGGAATTTTTTCCTGCTGGGGGAATTAATTAATAATTAATCTTAATAAAAAGCACAGTTAGGGGGTTTGTTTATGAGTAAAGGAAAAGTTGTAGTTGTCGGGGCTGGCCCGGGGGGGCTTACCAGTGCTATGCTCCTGGCGACAAGAGGTTTTGAGGTGCAGGTTTTCGAAAAGGAACCGGTCCTGGGGGGGCGCAATGCGGCATTGAAACTGGGGGATTATACTTTTGATATTGGACCAACTTTTTTTATGATGAAATTTATTCTGGACCAGATTTTCAAGGAAACAGGCCGGCAGGCTGAAGATTATCTGGATTTCAAACTTCTCGATCCCATGTACCGGCTGCAGTTTGAGGATCGGGAAATATACATATCCAGTGATACCGAGAAAATGCAGGCGGAAATAGATCGGCATTTTCCGGGCAATGAAGGAGCTGTGCAAAACTTTTTAAGCCGTGAAGAAAAGAGACTGAAAAAACTTTTGCCCTGCCTGCAGCGACCATATAGTTCCTGGACTGATCTACTGGCTCCTGAAGTCCTGCAACTTCTGCCGCGCTTGAGTCTGGGTAGATCCCTTTTTGATGTTCTGGGAGACTATTTTTCCGAAGAACAGTTGAAACTCTCCTTTACTTTTCAGGCCAAATACCTGGGGATGTCTCCCTGGGAATGTCCCGGAGCCTTTGCCATTATTCCATTTATTGAACATAATTTTGGTATTTATCATATTCAGGGGGGCTTGAATCAGATATCCGAGATGATGGGGAAAATTGTCCAGGAAGAGGGCGGGCAGATTCATACATCTACTCCGGTCAGCAAGATTATGGTTAAAGAAAAAAGAGCCTGTGGGGTAGAACTGGAGGATGGAACCCGGGTGGAAGCAGACAAGGTTATAATTAATGCGGATTTTGCCCATGCCATGAACGAATTATTTGACCCCGGGGTTTTGAAAAAGTATAACTCTCAGGCCCTGGAGCGCAAGAAATATTCCTGTTCCACCTTTATGCTGTACCTGGGCCTGGATAGGGAATATGATATCAATCATCACAATATTGTTTTTGCCAGGAATTACCGGGAAAATGTTGATGATATTTTCAAGAATTTTAAATTGAGTGATGATATGTCCATCTATATCCAAAATCCTACTATAACTGATCCCGGTTTAGCCCCTGCAGGCCACTCGGCCCTGTATATCCTGGTTCCAATTGCCAATCGGCAGGCACCGGTGGAATGGAATGAACAACAGGTTAAATATTACCGGGACCTGGTCCTGCAGACGATTAAGGAGAAAACCAGCCTTAAGGATATCGAGGAACATATTGTCCAGGAAAAGGCCATAACCCCTTTAAACTGGGAACAGGATTTCAGTGTTTACCGGGGGGCCACTTTTAACCTGGGTCATAATCTGTCCCAGATGCTCTATTTCCGGCCCCGGAACCGTTTTGAAGAGCTGGATGATTGCTTTCTGGTTGGGGGTGGAACCAATCCCGGCAGCGGCTTACCCACAATCTATGAGTCCGGCCGGATTGCTACCCGCCTGATATGCTCAGATTATAATTTGCCATATGACCTTTAAAGGAGGGAGGGGCTTATTCAGCCCCTTCCTTTAGTTATTTTATCCCGGACCTGCAGTCCCGAAAGGAAGGCCATGGGCATTCCCCCGCCGGGGTTTACGCTGCCCCCGGTAAAAAATAGGTTGCGATATTTGCCGCTGACCTTGGGAGCTTTGAAACCCAGGTTTTTTTTGCGGTCAGAAACCACTCCGTAAATTGCTCCCCGATTGGAAAGATACAGGTTTTGAATATCGGCCGGGGACCACATCAGTTCGGTGACAATATGTTTACGCAGGTCGGTTAACCCCATTTTTTCCAGTTTTTGCAGGACCTTTTCCCGGAGATCCATTAAATCCCCCTGAGAAAAAGGCTGCTCCTGTAGATGGGGAATGTGGGGCAAAATTTTAATCACTTCTCCCCCCTCTGGAGCAGTTGCAGGATTGGTCTGGGTGGGAGCGACCAGGTAAATGGTTGGATCTTCAGGCAGTTTTTTCTCCTGGAAAATAGTGTGGAAGTGTTTTTCGGGATCGGAGGAGAAGAAAAAGTTGTGATGGGCCAGGTCGGGGTACTTGCGATCAACTCCCAGGTGCAGCACCAGCCCCGAACAGGCCGGTTCAAAGCGGTTCAGGCTGCGCATAAAGGCCTCTTCTTCCCCCAGCAATTCCTTATAGGCGGGGATAACCTCCATGTTGGAAACAAATAAATCACCCTTTACGACTTCCCCGTTCTCCAACTCCAGGCAGGTGATGGAACTCCCTTCAGTACGAAGACGACTGACCCGGCTTTCCAGGTGAACTTTGCCTCCCAGTTCCTGGAAAAGCTTCTGCAGGGCCTCACTCAGTTTAAAAAGGCCCCCCCGCACATACCATAACCCGAATTCATGCTGAATAAAGGGTAAAAGGTTCAGAATAGCCGGGGCTGAGTAAGGGGAGGAGCCTACGTACTTGATGAAAAAATTAAAAATATCAATGAGATAGGAGTTGTTTATGTAGCGGTTAACCCCCCGGTTCATGGTGGAGAACAGGTCAAAGCCCCGCAGGGTATCCCAGATTCCGTGAAATCGGATCAACTGGGGAAGGGTATCGATACCCTCCTGGAAATAACCTTTTTCCACCTGTTCATAGAGTTTTTTGGTGTAGGATAAAAATCGGTTCATTTCCTCTGCATCCTTAGAACTCAGGATGCTGTTTTTCTGTACCATTTCTTCGGGGGCAGCATAGAGGTCAATAACCGTGTCATCGGGGAAGAAATTGCGCCACTGCAGTTCCAGCAGTTCAAATTCCACGTAATCCTTAATGTTGCGGCCAGCTTCGGTGAAGGCCTGTTCAAAAATATGGGGCATGGTTAGAATGGAAGGCCCCAGGTCAAAGGAAAAACCATCCTGCTCAGTATAATTGAGCTTACCGCCCAGGTGCTTATTTTTTTCAAAGAGCTCAACTTCATAACCAGAATTCAAAAGGGAGATACCGGCAGCAAGTCCTCCCAGGCCGCCACCAATGATTTTTGCCTGCGGGGTATTCATAACTATTTATCGCCACCTTTTTTTGCCAGAATATAGTAATAGTTCTGATTAAAGCCCGGAAATCCTGCAATTTTTTTTCAAATTAAAGGATTTGTTTACCGGAAATAATTGACAGGGAGAAGCTTTGTTGATATAATTAACTCGGTCAAAAAAAATTAACCGTTGGAGGCAAATCCATGCAGGATGTCCTTTTTTTGACCCGGTTAGAACAGCTGAAAGCTTTAAGTGACCCCCTGCGGATGGCAATATTAGCCCGGCTGATGGAACAACCCTATACCGGGCAGCAGCTGGCCCGAATATTAGAGGTGCCCCGCAGCAAGGTCCATTATCACCTGGGGGAAATGGAAAAGAACGGTATTGTAGAGGTAGTTCGCCGGGAGGAAAAGCAGGGGATTATGCAAAAATTTTACCGGGCAGTAGCCCGCTCTATTGTTCCCAGTTCGGAACTCCTGGGGTTTGTTGATGCACATTCCGTGCGCAGTGTGGGGCTGGAGGTAGTGGAAAAAACCCGGGAGGAAATTCTCCGAGCGCCTCCTGAAGCCCTGGAATTCAAAGAAGGCTCCATCCAGGAACAGACTTCTCTCTTTTACAACTTCCAGGTTCAAATGAAGCCCCGAGAATTTGCGGTTTTATTGGGGGAAATTGAGAAGATCCTGGGTAAGATTGAAAGTCGGGATGGTAGTGGAGAAGAAAGTTTTTTTGTCAGTTTTACCGGGTTTTCCCGGAGCCCGCAATCTCCCCCGGCTCCTTAGTTTTGTTTTTCGATTCTAACCGGGTCTCCCCCGTATAATATGTGGCAGGTGAAAACAGGAGCAAAAAGGAACCCCCTTTTCCTGAAAGCTCCTGTTTTGCCTTTTCGGAAATGACAACTGCAGGAAGATATAATAGGGGCGTTATGATATAATGAAAAACATCACTCCCAGAGGGAGGGGTATCCATGAAAACACTTGGTTTGATTGGCGGCATGAGCTGGGAATCTACCAGCGAATATTACCGCATAATCAATCAGACGGTTAAAGAAAAACTGGGTCCCACCCATTCCTGCCGAAGCGTAATCTATTCGGTGGATTTTGCTGAAATTTCCCGAATGCAGCATCAAAGGGATTGGGAAGGGCTGACAGCGGAAATGGTTGAGATTGCCCGAAGACTGGAGAAAGCAGGAGCAGGGTTAATAATAATCTGCTCCAATACCATGCATATTATGGCTGATGTTGTTGCGGATAAGATTGAAGTGCCCCTTCTGCATATTGTTGATGTAACTGCGGAAGCCATTAAGGAGCAGGGCCTGAAAACAGCTGGCCTTTTGGGAACCAGTTTTACCATGGAGGAGGGCTTTTATAAAGAACGGTTGCGGGACAAACATAATCTGACTACCCTTACTCCATCAGCCCCCGAGCGAGAAACAGTTCACAGGATAATTTATGAGGAATTAATTTCCGGGCAAATTAAGGAACCATCCCGGCAAAAATTCCAGGAAATTATTCAGAACCTGAAAGAGCGGGGAGCAGAGGGAATAATTCTGGGATGTACAGAGATCCCCCTTTTAATCAGGGCCGAGCACAGTAATTTGCCCCTTTTCGATACTACCCTGCTCCATGCCCGGCGGGCAGTTGAAGAAATTTTAAAATAAAAGGAAGTAGCAGGGGAAGGGGTTTTGCTAATGTTAAAAACAAAGATCAGGAGCATAATCCTGCTGAGCCTGATTCTGATTATGGTTTTGGCTCCTGCTGTACATGCCGCCGAACTGACCCTGGGGATTAAGCGAGGAGCAGGGCTGGGAACCGGGGGAGTGGAAGCAGAACTGGGGGTTAAGGGAAGGATGGCCTTTTTTATTGGCGCAGGCTTTCATCATCAACTGCTCAGCCTTAATTCCGGGCTGAGGTTATATATTAATCCCTCCCGGGATGGGATTTTTGTCAGCTCTTTTCTGGGTCGGGTCACCGATTTTAGTGGAAGCCCAACGGGGGGATATGCCCTGGGGGGTACCGTAGGTTATAGCTGGGAGTTTGCTCCTCCCTGGCGAATTATGTTTGAGGGAGGTGCCCTGCTGGGTTTTGACGGTAGTCGAATACCGACGGTGGGATTTGGAGTTGGGTATCAAATTTTTTAGGGGAGTCGATTTCAGTGCTTTATGAGTTGCAACCAGCCCATTTTGGCAGATGTTCAGAACTGGTTAATCTCCTGGGCCAACTGGAGGTCAGAGCAATTATCGGTGGGAATAATCCGGGGCGGGTTTTTGTAGATAATGAAGAAAACCCATCTACAGGGCTGGTCTGGCTGGGTAACCTGGATGGGTTCTTTTTTATCGGACGGGAGGATAATGAGGAATTCAACCGGGAGGCCCCTCAATTTATCGAACGGGTAATTGGGCCCCAGGCCCGGGACCAGGGAGTAGAATGGTTTGAATGTTTTGGGAACCGACCCCAATGGGATAAAGTAATTAAAAAGATATTTGCCGGAAGAGAGATGGAGACCTGGAAACAAAAAGTATTTTCTCTTACCCCAGAAAAGATGCAGCCTCTAAAAAAACCTGATGGTTATTCGCTGATAAAAATTAATGGGGAGAGTTTTGCTCCGACCCTGGAAAATTATCGGTACTGGCAGGAAAGGATAATTGAATTCTGGGGTGATATATCTTCATTCCTGGAAAAGGGGACTGGCTATGGTGTGCTCCAGGGGGACAAACTGGTTGGGATGTGTTTATCCGGGTTTGTTTGGGAAGGAGTTCACGGGGTTGATATTGAAATCCTGCCTGATTATCAGGGTCAAAAGCTGGGGAGTTTAATTAGCCAGGCCTTCTTGAATGAATGCAGCCGCAGGGGCTGGACTGCTTACTGGGATTGTATGGAACAAAACCGGGCTTCAGAAGCAATTGCTCGGAAAATTGGCCTGCAGGAACAATTTTCCTATCAGGGCTTTGAATTTGAATTAAAGTAGCAAAGGGACAGGAAAGATGATAGATTTATGTTATAAAAACGGGGGGCGATAGCTGGCGGTTAAAGGGAATTTTTCCTGAGGGTGTATTGCTTCAATAAGATTGATTATTATATCCTCTTCCTGGCGGGTTATTACCGGAAATCCATGGTGCCTGTTGCGATACTTTATTGGTCGGCCTTCTTTTTCCCGGGCCCGGATAAAGTCCAGGTGATGCTGGAGACGCTTTAAAATATAATTATTGCCTTCCTGGAGAAAAAGAAAAGCCCGGTCCCTGGCCATTTCCCCCAGGGAGGGTTTGAGGTCCACCCCGGTGCTGTTTCTTTCTGAGGCAATTGCGGCCAGCATAACCGTTCCCGTTCCGGCAAAGGGGTCCAGGACCTGATCGCCTTTGATGGAAAACATGTTTATCAGTCGATAGGCCAGCTCAAAAGGGAAAGCCCCACTGCGCCCATTCCCCTTTTTATTGTTGATGGTTTGCCGGGCCCCTTTTAACTGGGACCAGACATCGGAAAACCATTTATTCCGTTCTTCCCAGAAAAAGGCGCTCTCCCGCCTTTTTTGTTTTTGTTCCGGGCAGTTAAACTGCCGTTTTTCTCCTTTGCGCAGGAGCAGTATGTATTCATGTTCCAGGGTGACATAAGCGCCGGGAGGTAACATGCCGGAGCCCATAAACTTATTGGGGGCATTGGTTTCTTTTCTCCAGATAATTGCCGGAAGAGGGTTCAAGCCCTTTTCCTGGCAGTAACTGAGGATCCGGGCATGATTGGGAAACAGTTGAAAATTGCTGTTAACCGTCCGGGTAGCGTCACCAATATTGATGCAGGCCATTCCCCCGGGTTTTAAGACCCGGCAGATTTCGTCCCAGCAATAGTCTAACTGTCGGTGCATGAGCTCAAAAGCCCTGATTCCTGCTCCCTGCATAAGGGCTTCTTCGACTTCAGGGTCCAGTCCCATGAAAAGTTCGTCCCACATGGCAATCATGGGATAGGGAGGCGAGGTAACAATCAGATCCATACTGTCCCGGGATATCATTTCCAGGTGCCGGGAATCACCGATTATGAAATCATGGCAGGTAGTCATCATTTCCTCCTGGTAGGATCAATTTTCTCAATATTATCAAATTGGAACTGGTAAATCAATGTTAGAACTGAGGAGGGGATAGTGAGTAGGAAAGGGGGGGCAAAACGTGCCAGCAGGCAGGATAAAAGAGGCTTTTATCATCAGCCCGGGAAAACCGGTTAAAAAATAAGCGGGGAAAAAGGAAATTGCCGTTGGAGGAGGAAGAGGTTAGAAGGAGGTGGGGGGTTTTGCTGACCATAAAGTGTGCCCGCTGCAAGAGCAAAGTCATGCAGTATAAAAAAATCGGGCAGGGTCGGGTTTTGCGCTGCTATCTCCCTCGGATCAAACGATTTTTTGCCCGGGTGGAAAAAGGTCAACTTCAGTGTCCGGGCTGTGATAATATTATTGGGAAAAAGAAAACCGGGTTTTTTCAAATGAACCGCAGGGAGTTTACTTATTCCGGGAAAAAAATAAAAAAATAATTGACCTTAGAGTTAAGGCAGGAATCGGAAACCGGGACAGGAAATAATAAGAGATGGATTGTCCCGGAAAAAGAAAGAAACAGGAGGGATAAAATGTCAGTTGAAAAGCTTGCAGTTGACACCATAAGGTTTTTGGCCGTGGATGCCGTGGAGAAGGCGAAATCGGGACACCCCGGACTGCCCATGGGTGGTGCGGCCATAGGTTATACCCTCTGGAGCAGATTTTTAAATCATGATCCCCGGGACCCGGGCTGGCCAGACCGTGACCGCTTTGTTCTCTCTGCTGGCCACGGCTCCATGCTCCTTTACGGTCTGTTACACCTTTTTGGATATGACCTGACCATGGATGATATCAAGGCTTTTCGACAGTGGGGTAGCAAAACCCCCGGTCACCCGGAAGCAGGTATTCCTCCCGGGGTAGAAACCACCACCGGCCCCCTGGGTCAGGGGCTGGGTAATGCAGTGGGAATGGCCATAGCCGAGCAGCGCCTGGCGGGGGAATTCAATCAGCCCGATCTGCAGCTGGTTGATCATTATACCTATGTTTATACCGGAGATGGATGTATGATGGAGGGAATAAGCAGTGAAGCCGCATCACTGGCCGGTCATCTGGGGCTGGGCAAGTTGATCTGTTTGTATGATGATAATGAAATAACCATCGATGGGCCCACCGACCTTACCTTTTCGGAAGAGGTGGGTAAGCGCTTTGAGGCCTTTGGCTGGCAGGTTTTAACGGTAGAAGATGGACAGAATATTGAAGAAATTGCCCGGGCTATTACAGCGGGTAAAGCCCACTCTCAGGCTCCAACCCTGATCAAAGTAAAAACCCGAATTGGTTACGGGAGCCCTTCTAAAGAAGGAAAGGCTGCTGCCCACGGTGCTCCCCTGGGTGAAGAAGAGGTTAAAGCCACCCGGGAAAACCTGGGCTGGCCTGTTGATAAGGAGTTCCATGTTCCTGCGGAGGTAAAGGAGCATTTTCGTTCCCTGCAGGAAAAAGCCATAGAGAAACGCCGAGAATGGGATAAAATATGGTCTCAGTATGAAACAGAATATCCGCAGAAGGCCCGGGAATGGAAAATGTGGCATGATAATCGCCTGCCGGAGGACTTAAAGAAATCTCGTCCCCTTGAATTTACTGAACCTGTGGCTACCCGGGCTGCTTCAGGGGAAATTATGCAGAAAATCTCCGGTTATCTTCCCAACTTTATGGGTGGTTCTGCCGATCTCTATGCTTCCACAAAAACTCATTTAAAAGAAAAGGAAGACTTTACCCGGGATAACCGCAAAGGCAATAATATCTTTTTTGGCGTCAGGGAGCATGCCATGGGAGCAATTGTCAACGGAATGGCTCTTCATGGTGGGCTTCGGCCCTTTGCTTCTACTTTCCTGGTTTTTGCCGATTACATGAAACCCCCCCTGCGCCTGGCTGCCCTTTCCCACCTCCCTGCAATTTTTGTTTTTACTCATGATAGTATTGGAGTGGGGGAAGATGGCCCCACCCATCAACCAATAGAGCAACTGGCCATGTTGCGTTCCATCCCCAATATGTGTGTTTTAAGGCCAGCAGATGGGCGGGAGACTGAAGTTGCCTGGGAAAAAGCCCTGCAGAATCAGCAGGGCCCCACCAGTATTGTTTTGACCCGGCAGAAGCTGCCTCCTCTGGAGGGCTCATCTTCAGAAGCGGGAAGAGGTGCCTATATTGTGGCCGGGGATAAGGACAGTAATCCTGATTTAATTTTAATGGGCAGTGGTTCCGAAGTGCACCTGATTGTGCAGGCCCGGGAACAACTGGTGAAAGAAGGTTACCGGGTTCAGGCGGTGAGCTTCATGAGCTGGGAACTATTTGCTGCTCAGCCCCGGGAATATCAGGAACGAATTCTTCCTCCTGGAGTTAAAAAGCGACTGGCAGTTGAGGCAGCAGCTTCACTGGGGTGGGAACGCTTTGTGGGCCAAGAAGGCCTGGTCTGGGGAATTGATGAATTCGGAGCTTCTGCGCCTGGAGATTTATTAATGGAGAAAAAAGGGTTTTCGGTGGAAAATATTGTTCAGCAGGCCCGAAAACTCCTGAAATAGGTTGCGATTTAAGGACAGGGTTGATTTAATGGGAAGAAAAAACCTTTGCCCTTGGTTCAAAATTGAGGTTGCTTTTGGATTTTCCCGTAGGGCAGAAATTAAGGGGAGATGGTGCGTGGATGGTGGGTAAAGCCGTTTTAATTTTACTTTTAATTTTTTTTACTTCAGGCGGCTTGAGTTTTGCTCAGGAAGAATGGCCCGAAGGCTGGTCCCGGGAAGGGAGTGTTGCTGTATTTGGTGACTATTCTCGGGATTATAGCCTGTTGATTACCGGGAGTGGGGACCGCTTAGTTGCTGGATTTGAGGGAAGCACCGTTCGAAATATCAGGGCAACTTTGCTTCGCAATGGAAATGAGATCTATACTTCCCCTACTTTTTTTAACGCCTTTCAATCGGAATTGGTTGTTGATGAGAGGGGCGGTTATCATCTATTCTGGGTTGAGCGGGAGGGTAGCCTGCAGCGAATTCTCTACACCTATATTGATGGGGATGGAGAAATCCGCCAGGATAGCCTTATTCTCCGGGAGAGCCCGTCGCGGATCGATGGGATGACCGCCGTTGAGAGAGTAGAAGGGGAAATTCACCTGATCTGGTCAGATGTGGAAAGACCGGAGGGTGTTCTGCTGCACATGATTATTGAAGAAGGGCAAATTGTCCAGGACTATCAGGTTCTGGTAAAAGATCCCTTCCGTCCCACCGGAAGTACTTTTGTTTTTGACCGGGAGGGGTACCTCCATTTATTCTGGAGAAAAATTGATGATTGGGAAATGAATTGTTATTATCAGAAATTTACCCCCGAAGGTGAGGCAGCGGGCCCCGCGGACAAGCTGGTTAAGCTGACCAATCTGGATGGAGACCGCCGTCCGGTTATTGATGCTGAACTAAAGGCATTTTGGGATGAGGAGGGGCAGATCTACCTGATTTTTTCCGGGCAGGATCAACAGGCAGGCATGGATAACGGCCATTTTTCGCAGATTGTACTGGAAAAAGGCCGTTCTCCCGGCGAACCCATGCGTATTTCTCCCAGTTTTCAACGCCTGCAGTCCATGGATGCGATTATTACTCCTGAGGCCCTGCACCTGGCCTGGGTTCATTTCCAGGGGAATCGCTATCGGCCATTTTATATGAAAGTTTCCCGGGAAGGGGAAATTCAGTATGGGCCTCAGGTTATGGATCTAACTACTTCTGGAGGTTTGAATCCCCGCCTGGCCCGGGATAATGATTCCATTCACTATTTCTGGCAGAGAACAGGCAGCGAAGTTGGAACTGTTGATATACTGGCCCGCAATGACGGAAATCCCCAGTCTCCTCCCCTGGGTTATGCCCTGGGGCTGGGCAAACGTAATCCCCACCTGGGCTTTTTGTATGTCCTGGGGGTAGGATTTGTTTATGCAGCCCTGTTAACAGTTTTTGCAAAATTCCTGGGCCCGGTCGCGGTTTATTTCATTCTGGCCCTGGCCAATCGTCTGAAATTGATTGGCAATCTGGAAAAATTTCCTGTGCACGGAGCCCTGGTAATTATGGCCGGTTTATTTTTGTTCCAGGATACAGTACTGGACTTTATTCACCTGGAATGGTCTGGCCGTTTCTTCCCCCTGCTGGCAGCTTCACTGGCTTCTGCTTTTGCCCTCCTGATGAAAAAAGGGGAAAAACGATGGTTGAAACTGGATAATACCATGGGCTGGGTTTTCTTCATGGTGCTCTGGTTATACTGGTATACCTTTTTAATCACGGTTCCGAATTTAATTATAACCTCCTGAATGGAGGTTGGGAGTTGATGGTTTTGGCCAAGAAGTCTTTTATTATTGATGGGCACAGTCTCGCTCACCGCTGCTTTTATGCCATGCCTCCCCTCTCTACCCGGGGAAAACCCATGGGTGCAGTTTTTGGGGTGGCCAAAATTCTCCTGAAAATATTGCAGGAGGAAAAACCAGAATTTCTGGGGGTGGCTTTTGATCACCCCAGTCCTACTTTTCGCCACCGGGAGTTTCCGGATTATAAAGCTCAGCGGGAGAAGACCCCAGATGAACTGCGACCTCAGTTTTCAGATATTAAGAAGCTTCTGCAGGTGATGGGTATCCCCATTTATGAGCAGGAAGGATTTGAAGCCGACGATGTCCTGGGCAGCCTGGCTCAAATTCTGAATAACAGGGATTATGAAACCTATATTATTACCGGGGACAAGGATAGCCTGCAACTGGTGGACGATAAGGTTCGGGTCCGCTATACCCTGCGGGGTATAACGGAAACTGTTGACTATACTCCCGAACAGATTGAGGAACAATATGGACTGGATCCCCAACAGCTAATTGATGTAAAAGCTCTGATGGGAGATAGCTCGGATAATATACCCGGGGTTCCGGGTATCGGGGAAAAAACCGCCCTACAGCTGATTAAAAAGTATGATAATGTGGAAAACCTCCTGGACCATAGATCGGAAATTAAAGGCAAAAGAGGGCAGGCCATTGAAGAAAATAAGGATTTTATACTGCTGAACAAGAAACTGGTGACTATTGAAACCGGATTGTCAGTGGAAATAGGAAAAGACCTGAAACAGTACACTGACCCACCCTGGTCAGAGGTTGCGGAGCTTTTTCGCGAATGGCAGTTTTCCAGCCTGCTCAACGCCCTGCCCCTGGGCACAGAAGATCAACCTCCAAAAAAGGAAATCGATTTTCTGGAGATCGATAATGAAGAAGTTTGGGCCCGGGTTAAAGATGATTTTAAACCCCTAAATCCCCTTCCAGTGGCCTGGGTGGTGCAGGGGCAGAGGCCCCTGGAATACAGGCTACAGAAACTGGCGCTGGGTGGCGAGGATCAGGTGCTAATTTTTTCAGGGGAAAGTCTGCCTGAAGATATCCAGGAATTGCTTCAGAGTTCAGAGCAGGATAAAATTGGCCACAATTTTAAATCTGTTTTTAAGTTGATAAATCCGGGAGGGAAGCTATTCGACACTTCCCTGGCCTTTTATCTGCAGGAACCTGGAAGTGCTCCCCCCGAGTTGGGACAGCTGGTGGAAAGAATTTGCGGGGCAAACATAGAGGATGAAACAGATATTTCCGACCTGGCCCGCATGGTTAATTACCTGCCCGAGGTAGGGGAATACCTGGAGGAGCAATTGGAGAAAAACAGCGTCCTGGAAGTTTTTGAAGAAGTTGAAGCCCCCCTTATTCCTGTTCTGGCAGAAATGGAGGCCAATGGAATAAAGATTGATCAGGAATTTCTTAAAAAACTCTCTGCAGAACTGGAGAAAAAGCTCCAGGGTATTAAAGAGAAAGCCTACAGCTATGCGGGGCGGGAGTTTAACCTCAACTCCCCCAAGCAACTGGGGGAGGTCCTGTTTGAGGAACTGGAGCTGCCGGTTTTAAAGAGGACCAAGACCGGTTATGGTACCGGGGCAGATATCCTGGAAAAGCTCCGGGACCAGCATCCCATTATTGAATATATTCTCCATCACCGCCAGCTGTCCAAGCTAAAATCCACCTATGTTGATGCTCTCCCGGCCCTGGTAAATTCCCGGACCGGTCGTCTGCACACCTCATTTCATCAGAATATTACTGCAACCGGTCGTCTCAGCAGTTCCGAGCCCAACCTGCAGAACATCCCCATCCGAACCAGGGAAGGACAGAAAATTCGGCGGGCTTTCGTTGCTGATAAGGGAAATATGCTCCTGGCTGCAGATTATTCCCAGATTGAATTGCGGGTTCTGGCCCATATGGTGGGGGAGGGGGGCCTGAGGCGGGCCTTTTCTGAGGGTCGGGATATTCACACCCAGACTGCCAGTGAGGTTTTTGGGGTGGACCCTGGAGAAGTTGATCCTGAGTTGCGGCGCCGGGCAAAAGTTATTAATTTTGGGCTGGCTTACGGAATGTCTGCTTACGGGCTGTCCCAGGATTTAGATGTTTCCCAGGAGGAGGCCAGGGATTATATCGAACGTTATTTCAACCGCTTTCCCGGGATGAAAGAATATATCGACAGTTGTATTCAAAAAGCCCGGGAGAAGGGATACGTGGAAACCCTGCTCCAGAGAAAAAGATATCTTCCTGATATTAATCACCGGGTACCCCATCGGCGCAACTTTGCCGAAAGAATGGCTATTAACACTCCCATCCAGGGTACTGCAGCTGATATTATGAAAATGGCCATGCTCAAAGTATTTGAAGAGTTGAAGTCCTGGCCAGGAGTACGCATTCTCCTCCAGGTCCATGACGAACTGGTCCTGGAGGTCCCAGAAAAAGAAGCAGAAGAGGTGGGAAAGGTAGTTGCCGAGGCCATGGAAAATGCTTTTGATCTTGCAGTTCCCCTGGAAGTGGATTTGAAAAAAGGTCCCAACTGGATGGATATGACGGCTTTTTAAAAGGGAGGAGAAGCCGGTGCGAAGGTTAACCTGGTTTATTCTGGGCCTGGCCATTCTTTGGGGGACGGGTACCGCAGCCCGAGAGGTGGAATGGCCCGAGGGCTGGTCTGCTGCAGAAACAATAGATCAGTATAGCATTTTCTCCCAGCGTTACGATGTTGACTTTAACCAGCAGCAGGATCAGTTTGTAGTTGCGGGAATTACAGGTTCCCGGGGTGCAATGCACCTGATCCTGGATATATTTGAAGCAGGTATTACCCCCCAAAAAAAGGACCGGCTTCTGGTGCGAGAAGAATCCAGTTTTATTGATTTTCCCCTGGTCTTTATTGATTCTTCTGGTAATTTTCTGTTATTCTGGATGGAGGAAATTAATCGCATCCGCCATATTTATTTCCAAAAAATGGATAGAGATGGAAATTTTCTCGGGGATCGGGTAATTATCCTGGAATCTCCCCGCCGGATCAGCAATATGCGGGGTTTTTTGGACGAAAAGGATCGGGTTCACTTGAACTGGACGGGCCTGGGAGAAACCGGCCTGGAAATCCACTACAGCCGGCTTGGGCCTGGGGGCGAGATTGAGCAGGAACCAATTGCCCTGACTTCTTCCGAGAAGTTTTCGTATCGAGGGCTGATTTTGAGTGATGGAGAAAAATTGCACCTGTTCTGGGTTGAATTGTTCCAGCTTTCTGCTGACTTACAATACCAGCAGTTTAACCTGGAGGGTGATCCCCTGGGTTCAAGCCAGACCATTGCCCATGTATCCCTGGTGGATCGGGCTGGTTTTCCTTTTCTGGAAATATCCATGGACGGGGTGCTGGATGAGAGGGGTGAAATCCATCTGATCTGGAATGCCCAGGGAGATGGTGACGATTTATTTCGTTCTGGTTCGGATATTTTTTACTCTCGGTTTCGGGATGGGAAAATGGTGGTGGAACCACAGAACCTTATTGCTTACTGGGCTGATGCCCATTTTCCCGTAATAGCTATAGCCGGTGATAAAATAAAAATTGCCTGGGAAGATCATCTCCGGGCCCCGGTTAGAATTGCCTATCAATCCTGGGAAAAAAATCAGGAAGGTCCAATAGAGTCTGTTTATCTCAATTACGGGGTCAATTCTGGCTTTTCTCCCCGCATCCTTATTGATGGGGAAGGTTGGGCCCATGTGTTCTGGTATAATTTTTTTCGGGATAGAAATATTATAGAAGTTAAAACAATAAATCACCGTTACCCCGGAAGTCCTTCATTTTGGTACCAGCTGGGTTTGGGGACTGAAAGCCCATTCCAGCGATTGCTTTATGTCCTGGGGTTAAATTTTCTCCTCGCTCTTCTAAACAGTCTTACCCACCTCCATTTTATAATTATTGTGATTTTGATGCTGGCCCTGGCCGGGAATTATCTGGATTTAAAAAAGTTTACCTGGGGAGTTATTTTTACCGGTTTTGCCCTGATTTTTTTATTACAGGAAACGGGCTGGTACTATCAGCCCCTCTACCTGGAAGGGGGATTTGAATTTCTGTCTACAGCCCTGGCCGCTCTGCTGGTATATGTTTTTTTAAGGGCTTTTTCTGACTGGCCGGGGATTAAAGATGCCATGGGGCAATTTATAGTTTTCTGGCTTTTTGTTTACTGGCAGACCTTTTTTTCCTTTATTCCCCATTATATTAATGAGATTATCCCTTGAGGGAGGCCTGGACAATTATGGGTTTCTGGCAGGTTTTAATTCAGAAAAAAAGTATTCTTTTCATTGTATTGACTTTACTGGGTGCAGTTTGTGTTTTTGCCTATATCTATCTGGTAGGTTTGACTGAACCCGCTGAAAGAGGCAGTCTCTGGCTGCCCAAACTGATTATTTTCCTGGTCCTACTATTATCTCTGATTATTCGTTTTCAGGTGGACCGGTTTAAGAATAAATAGGGGAGGGGTTGAAGTTTTGCCCGAACTGCCAGAAGTAGAAACTGTGCTGCAATCATTACTTCCAATTCTTCAGGGAAAAACAGTTAATTCTGTAAAAATCAATCACCCCCAGGTAATAGGGTGGCCAGAGTCGCCCCTGACCTTTGCCCGGGAGTTGACCGGTTTGATTTTCCGGGATGGCCACCGCCGGGGCAAATTTTTAATTTTCCAGATGTCGGGTGAGCGCAGGCTTATTTTTCACCTGCGGATGACCGGTCAGCTTTTTTATCAGGAAGGGTTTGTTTCTCCTGCCCCCCATACCCACCTGATTCTGGTTCTATCTGGAGGTGGGGCAGTTAACTTTAAGGATACCCGGCGTTTTGGGAGAGCATATTTACTGCGACCGGGAGAGGAAAAAGAGGCGGGGAACCTGGAGAGACTTGGTCCAGAACCCCTGGATCCAGATTTTTCCCCAAATGACTTTAAGGATGTTTTAAAAAAAAGGTCCGGCCGGATAAAATCCCTTCTTTTAAATCAATGTTTTCTGGCGGGGCTGGGAAATATTTATGTTGATGAAATACTATTCCGCAGCTCTGTTCACCCGGAAACACCGGCTTCCCGCCTGAGGGAAGAGGAAATGGATCGCCTTTACTGCAACATGCGAACCATTCTCCGGGAGGCGATATCGGGTCGGGGGACCACTTTCCGGGACTATCGCGATGGAACCGGTCAGGCGGGCGATTTTCAGGGGTTACTACAGGTTTATGGCCGGGAAGGTCAGAACTGTCCCCATTGTGCGGAGGAAATCAGAAGAAAAAAAGTAGCGGGAAGAAGTTCTTTTTTCTGTCCTCGCTGTCAGAAGGATGATAGTTATGACCCTGATTCGATTGGAGAATGTAAGTAAATATTTTTCGGGAGAACTTCTTCTGGAAGGAGTTAATCTACAGGTTGAGAACGGTGACCGCCTGGGTTTAATTGGCAGGAATGGTACGGGAAAAACCACTCTCCTGGAAATAATCCGGGGGAATAAAGAAGCTGATCAGGGGGTAATTGAGCGCAATCGCAATATTACTACTGGATTTTTGCCCCAGACCCTGCTGTGGGCCCAGGAAGGTCTGGTTTCTGATTATCTGTGGAAGGCCTTTTCGGAACAGGTGCAGCTTCGAAAACAACTGGAAAAAATTACGGAGGCAATAAGCGAAAAAGCAGATAGTACTCTTCTGGAGAAATATGCCCGACTGCAGGAAAAATTTGAAGAAGCCGGGGGCTATGAATGTGAGAGCAGAATCCGGGGCATCATTAACGGGCTTGGTTTTGCCGAAGAAGCTCTGGACCGGGATCTGAGGAGTTTCAGTGGAGGGGAAAAAACCCGCCTGGCCCTGGCCCGCCTTCTTTTGGAAAAGCCAGACCTTTTACTCCTGGATGAACCAACCAATCACCTGGACCGCAACAATCGGGAGTGGCTGGCCTCTTTTCTCCAGGATTATCCAGGGGCCCTGATTCTGGTTTCTCACGACCGCTATTTTCTGGATCAGGTGGTGCAGGGTATTCTGGAAATTGATTACTGCCACCTTTATAATTATCCAGGCAATTATTCCAGCTTCACCCAGCAGCGGGAATTAAAAGTTAAAACCTGGGCCCGCGAATATGAAAAACAGCAGGAAGAAATTGCAGCCCTGGAAGATTTTATCCGTAGATACAAGGCTGGACAGCGAACTAAAGAAGCCCGGGCCCGGGAAAAGAGACTGGAGCGAATGAAGCGTATTCCTCCACCTCCGCCGCCTCGCAAGAAATTAAAACTTCGTTTTCCCCTGAATCGCATGAGTGGCCAGGAGGTTTTGGAAACCAGTAATCTGGGCTGTGTTAAAGAGGGCCGAAAACTTTTTTCCGGGGTGGAAACCGAGCTCCGGCGCGGGGAGAGAATTGCCTTTCTGGGTCCCAACGGGGCAGGAAAAACAACTTTTCTCAAGTGCCTTCTGGACAGTCATCCCCATCAGGGAATGGTTAAATGGGGGCACGGAGTAGAAACCGGTTATTTTGATCAAGAGGGAGGTTTTTTGCCCAGGGAAAAAACTCTTTTTGAAATTGTGGCCGATTATGGATTGACCCGCCGGCAGGATATAATGGATCATCTTGGTGCTTTTCGATTTGGCGGCGAAGAAGCAGAAAAGCAGGTGAAGATGTTAAGTGGAGGTGAGTTGTCCCGCTTTAATCTGGCCCTACTGGTTTTGCAGGGCGCCAATGTTCTTCTGCTGGATGAGCCCACCAATCACCTGGATCTGGATCTGCAGGAATGGCTGGAAGAGGCCATGGTTGCTTTTAAAGGAACCCTCGTTTTCACCTCCCATGATCGCTATTTTATTGAGCGGGTTGCCACCGGGATCTGGTATTTAAACAGGGGGTTTTTCAAGCAATTTTCGGGTAGTTATGAGGAATTTTTGGATTGGGAACGGGAATTATTGGCTTCCTGGAAAAAGCCTGCCCGGGCAAAAAAAGAAAGGGGCAAAAAAAAGGCGGTTCCCGCCAGAAAAGAAAACGGGAAAAAAAAGAGGCAGCACCTGGAAGAGGAAATATCCCGCCTGGAAAAAATTATAGGGGAATATAATTCGCTCTTTGCTGACCCAGAATTTTTTAAGAGGGACGATGTTGCAGAATTAACTGCTGATTATGAAGAGAAGAAGGAAAAACTGGAAAAGCTAATGGAAGAATGGGAAAAGACCCTGGAAGAATAATCAGGTTAATGAGCAGAGAAAATATGGCTGCAGGGGAGGGATAGCTTGGAAAAAATAGGAATTACGGGAGGCCTGGGCACGGGCAAATCAAAGGTCCTGGAAATTGTTCGAAAATTGGGGAGCCCGGCTATCAGCGCCGATGAAATAGTTCATCAGGAAATGGGAAAAGGCCAGAAGGTTTATGAAGAAATTGTCCACAGTTTCGGGGAAAATATCCTGGGAGAAAACGGTGAAATTGACCGGTCCAGGCTGGCTGAAATCGTTTTCACAGATGAGAAAAAAAGGCAGCAACTGGAAGCACTGGTTCATCCCCGAGTCCGGGAAGTAATATTGGAATTCTTTGACCAACAGGCCCGTAAGGAACCCTCCCCGGCGGCTGTTTTTGTTGAAGTGCCCCTTCTTTATGAGGTGGGCTGGGAAAAACATTTTGACCGGGTATGGGTGGTTTATGCCCCCCGGGAAATGGTCCGCAATCGCCTATTAAAAGCCAATCGCTATTCTCCGGAAGATCTTAATGCCCGTCTTCAGGCCCAGATGTCCCTCCGGGAAAAGGTAAAAAGGGCCGATGTAGTTATTGAGAATAAGGGCAGCCTGCGAGACCTGGAAAAAAGAGTCCGGGAGAGGTGGAGAAGAATTCATGCCAAAAATAGCTCTGATCGCCCACGATAAAAAGAAAAAAGAGATGGTCCAGCTGATAGGCAATTTTCGGGATCGGTTGGAGGGACAGGGCCTTTTTGCAACGGGGAATACCGGAAAGCTTTTGATTGAAGAGCATAATCTGGCCATAAAAACTATGGCTTCAGGCCCTCTGGGCGGGGATCAGCAAATTGGAAGCCTGGTCACTTCTGGAGAAGTAAATGTGGTAATTTTTTTGCGGGATCCTCTAACTGCTCAGCCCCATGAGCCGGATATAACCGCATTAATGAGGGTTTGTGATGTCCATGAAATCCCCCTGGCAACCAATATTACATCCGCAAGAATTATCCTGGATGGGGTACTGTAGATAGATTGAAAAAATGGAAAGAGAGAGGGCAGGTGTAGGGGTAAAATGAAAGCATTTTCCTTCCGGGCGGTATTATTTAATGCTGGAGTGGGTTTTTTGATTATTTTTCTCCTATTTCCTCAGCTGGGGCGGTTATATTACCCCTTTTTATTCCGGGAAGAAATAGAGGAACTGGGGGCAATTTATGACCTTGAACCAGAATTAATTGCTGCCCTGATCCACGTAGAAAGCAAATTTAATACTGCAGCCGAATCGGGCAAAGGCGCCCGAGGGCTCATGCAGATAATGCCTTCTACCGGGGCCTGGGTTGCGGGGGGGCTGGGCATTCTGGATTTTGACCCCGAGGATCTTTTTGATCCCCAGGTCAATTTGCAGATTGGCTGCTGGTACCTGGCCAGTTTACGGGAAGAGTTTTCCAGCATTACAACTGCCCTGGCTGCCTATAATGCGGGGCGGGGTAATGTTAAGGGCTGGCTCAATAATGGCATCTGGGATGGGACCCCGGAAAATAGGGATGATATCCCCTTCCTGGAGACCAGGACTTACTTGAGTAGAATTGAGAGAACTCTGCACAGGTATAGGAGTTTGTACGAATAATTAAATAGCATTTTTTGCTTATTTTTGCAGGAAAAATAAAATGTAAAGCGAATATGAATTTAAATGAGTTAAATATTTTTGCTTTTTTTTATGGGGGTGATAATTGGAGTTTTCTGGAATTAAATGTTTGAATTTATGGGGTGTCATAATTCTTTAAGGAGGAATGCTCAGTGAAAAAAAGTCTGGTTGTGTTTTTTGTGGGGGCATTGGTCCTGGCCATGTCCTTTTCCGTAATCGCCGCCGTGCCCGCCGATTACGTTGAATCTCCCTATCCAGTGGGGAATGTGGGGGAAACTCTCTTAAGTTCTCAAATTTCTGACCCAAGAACTTTTAATACCCATATTGCCAAGGAAACCTCTTCTACAGATGTTATTAATCAGTTTTTGACCTCTTTTACCCGCCGTGATCCTCATACTGCCGAGATCATTCCTAATCTGGCTAAGGGATGGGATTTCAGTGATGATGGACTGGAGTGGACTTTTTATCTTCGTGAGGGGGCAAAATGGAGTGATGGAACGCCCATCACTGCCTATGATGCGGAATTCACCTTTGACGTAATTTATGACGAAACTGTTCCCACCAGCTCCCGGGATGTTTTGCAGGTAGCAGGGCAGTATCTGGATTATGAAGTTATTGATGATTACACTTTCCGCCTGTATCTTCCCGAGCCTTTTGCTCCTCTGCTTGCCACCCTGCCCAATATTGTTCCCAAGCATGCCCTTTATGATGCGTGGGAAGCCGGGGACTATAATGAAACCTGGAGTATTAATACTCCACCCTCAGAAATAATCGGTTCAGCTGCCTTTATGCTGGGTGGCTATCGTCCGGGTGAGCGTGTTGTTCTGCTTCGTAATCCCAACTTCTGGCATGTAAATGAGCGGGGAGACGCCCTGCCTTATATTAGCCGCTGGATTATGCAGATTGTTGAAAGTCAGGATGCTGCCAGTCTTGCCTTTGAAGCTGGAGAAACCCATGTAAACAGTGTGCGTCCGGCTGACTATGCGCGTTATCGCATGAATGAGCGTAACTGGAATATGCAGGTGCATAATATGGGCCCAACTTTCAGCACCCTTTTTGTTATCATGAATATGAATCCACGGGGTCCGCACTTTGAAGAAGAGCCCTACAAACTGGAATGGTTCAAAAATCTCCATTTCCGCAGGGCAGTAGCTCATGCTGTGGATAAGTATACCATGGTTGATCAGCTCTATGATGGGCTGGCTACTCCTCAGTGGTCTCCAGTTAGTGCGCCCAATGAATTCTTCCTCAATCCCGATGTCAAGAAATATGAGTATGACCTGGATGCAGCCCGGGAAGAACTGGAAAAGGGTGGCTTTACCTGGGATGCCCAGGGCCGGCTGTTTGATGATGATGGTAATCGGGTCAGCTTTATTCTGACCACCAATGCCGGTGTTGATGTGCGCGAAGGTGCCGGTAACCTGCTACAGGCTGACCTGCAGGAGCTGGGTATGGACGTAACCTTCACCCCGGTTGATTTCAACTACCTGGTCAATCAGCTGACCAGTGAGTTTGAATGGGATATGATGATTATGGGTCTTACCGGTGGCCTCGAACCCCATACCGGCCGCAATGTATGGCATTCTTCGGGTAACCTGCATATGTGGAATCCTTTACAGGATGAGCCCGCTACCGAATGGGAAGCCCGGATAGATGAAATCTTTGACGAAGCTGCAACTGTTCTCGATCCGGATGAGCGCCAGGCTCTCTATTATGAGTGGCAGGAAATTATTGCCGAACAGGTTCCCATTATTTATACCGTTGTTCAGGATAGTCTCCTTGCTATGCGCAACACGGTTAAGAATGCTGATCCTACCATTGTTGGCGGCTGGACTCACAATATAGAAAGTCTCTTTATTGAAAGATAGTTGGAGTAATTAAAATAAGGGGGGAGAGTTTCCTCTTCCCCCTTAATTTTTTATTCTATCTGATCGCTGGGGGAGAGGAGGCCTAGTATGAGGATTTATATAATCCGGCGAATTCTGCAAATGTTTCCCCTGCTTTTGGGTATCAGTATGATGAGCTTTTTTGTACTGAACCTATCGCCGGGGGATTTCCTTGCCCAGATAGAAATGAATCCAGACATCTCGGCAACTTTAATTGCCCAGATGCGGGCAGATTTTGGCCTGGACCAACCGGTGTGGGTTCAGTATTTTTACTGGCTGCGGGAACTATTAAGATTAAATTTTGGCGAATCTTTTGCCTATCGGATTCCTGTGGAACAGTTGATTGGTTTTCGAATAATGAATACCTTCCGGCTGTCCCTGGCCGCAACGGTTTTAACCTGGGTTGTGGCAATTCCAGTGGGGATTCATGCTGCAATTAACCGCTATTCACTGCGGGATAATGTTCTTACCTTTTTCACCTTTTTTGGAATATCCGTACCCAACTTTTTCTTTGGGTTGATTCTTCTATTCCTGATTGCCAGATATGGATTGTTAGGTTTACCCGTGGGGGGTATGACTTCATGGTACCACGAAGAATTATCTTTTATGGCCAGGATGTGGGACTATATTCGTCACCTTATTCCACCGACCATAGTTCTGGCAACTGCAGGAATGGCCGGCCTGATGCGTCAAATGCGAGGGCAGATGATGGATGCAATGAGTCAGGATTATATACGAACTGCACGATCCAAGGGCTTGAATGATCGGGTGGTTATTTATAAACATGCTCTGCGTAATGCCATCAACCCCCTGATTACTATTTTTGGTTTTAGTATCAGTGCTCTTTTGAGTGGAGCTGCAATTACCGAGGTAGTTTTCAGTTATCCAGGTCTGGGGAATATGCTCCTTACTGCAGTAAGGCAAAAAGATCTATATGTCGCCATGGCTGGACTTATGATGGGAAGTGTTCTTCTTATCCTGGGGAATCTTCTGGCAGATATTCTGCTTGCAGTTACCGATCCCCGGATAAGATATAATTAGAGGAAAGGAGGTATAATTGTGCAGCAACCTCCAGCCAATCAGGATTTTGAAAAGCAAAGAAAAAAAATGGAGAGCGAAGAAGATTTTATCCGCTCACCTATAAGGGTAGCCTGGATGCGATTAAAAAGGCACCGCCTGGCTCTTTTTGGGGGAATTGTTCTGGCAATTCTTTATTTCTCTGTTATTTTTGCCCCCCTGTATGCTCCCTATGACCCCTATCAGCAGTTCCGGGGGAAATCATATCACCCTCCTGTTTCCATCCGGGTTCGAGATGAGGATGGGAATTTCCGAATGCCCTTTATCTACAATTACCTCCGTGGCCACCGCTATATGATATATGGATATTTTGATCAGGAGGATCCGGATACTGGTGAGATGACTGAACTTGAGGAGGACCTGGGGACTTTTGATGTTGTTGACCGGGCGGAGGCCCATGGTAAGGCCGAAAAAATTGCGGAGGAAGAAGGAGCAGATGATTTCACCTATTTCCCAATTATGAGGATCTGGGTGGAAGACAGGCAGGAATCACCCCGCTTTCCGTTGAAACTATTTGCAGAGTCGGATAGAGATTTTTCGGTTCTCGGAATTCCTGCCAGTACAAAAATCCTGGGTCTGGGAGAACCCAGCTTTGCAGACCCCTATTCTGAGCGGGAAACCGCACGTATTTTTCTGTACGGTACTGATCAGTTTGGCCGGGATAATTTCAGTAGACTTCTGCACGGAGGTCGGGTCTCCCTGTTTATTGGTATCGTAGCCCTGATGATCAGTACTTTTATTGGAATGATTTTTGGAGGCATTTCCGGGTATTATGGAGGCTGGATTGATAACATGATGATGCGCCTGGCAGAAGTGGTTATGAGTTTCCCGCAATTTTATCTACTCATGGCCCTGGCCGCGGTTTTACCCCTGGACATGACTTCTGCTGCCCGGTTCTTTTTAATCGTTGTGATCCTGGCTTTTGTAGGCTGGGCCGGCCTGGCCCGGGTTATCCGGGGTATGGTTCTATCCATCAGTCAGCAGGACTTTGTCGAGGCTGCACGAGCTCTGGGCGGTAGTGACCTGCGAATTATTATTCGTCATGTTCTTCCCAACACCTACACTTATGTAATTGTAGCTGCAACCCTGGCCCTTCCCGGCTATATTCTGACCGAGGCTGGATTGAGCTTTTTGGGCCTGGGGATACAGCAACCACAGGCCAGCTGGGGGAACATGTTATCAGCGGCCCAGAGCATTAGAGTTTTGACCGAAAATGCCTGGCTACTGGTTCCCGGTTTCTTTATTTTTATTGCTGTTCTGGCGTTCAGTTTCTTGGGTGACGGCATCCGAGATGCTTTTGATCCCAAGACTGATGTATAAAAGAAAGGAGGCTTAACAAAAAGTGGCAAAAGATGTGCAGAACGAGAAGAAATCCAAAGAACTACTCTTAGAGGTCAAAAACCTAAAAACCTACTTTCACACCGAGGACGGCGTGGTTAAAGCTGTTGATGGTGTATCCTTTGAAATTTACAAAGGAGAGGTATTAGGTATTGTTGGAGAATCTGGTTGTGGCAAAAGTGTAACCTCGCTGTCTATTATGCGCCTGGTCCAGGAACCCCCTGGGAAAATCTCTGCCGACACACTTACTTTTGAAGGAGCGGAAATCCTGAAAAAGAGTGAATCTGCTATGAGGAGGATCAGGGGGAATGATATCTCCATGATCTTCCAGGAGCCGATGACCTCGCTGAACCCGGTGTATACTGTTGGAAATCAGATTTCCGAAGCCATTATTCTCCACCAGAAATTGTCCAAGGACAAGGCTATGAAAAATGCGGTCGAAATGCTGCGCAAGGTTGGTATTCCGCTTCCCGAGAAAAGGGTGCATGAATACCCCCACCAGCTTTCCGGTGGTATGCGCCAGCGGGTAATGATCGCCATGGCACTGTCCTGTAACCCTAAACTCTTGATTGCCGACGAACCAACCACCGCACTGGATGTTACCATCCAGGCCCAGATCCTGGAGTTAATGGGTTCTTTGCAGCGGGATTTCGATGCAGCCATTATGTTGATCACTCATGACCTGGGAGTAGTTGCTGAGACCGCCGACCGAGTAGTGGTTATGTATGCGGGTAAGGTAGTGGAATATAGTGATGTGAATACGATTTTCCACAATCCTCGCCACCCCTATACCTGGGGTCTTCTGCAGTCCATCCCGCGTCTTGATGAAGAGCGGGAGCGACTCCTGGTAATTGAAGGTGTGGTTCCCAATCCGCTATTCCTGCCGGATGGTTGCAAATTCCACCCTCGCTGTCGTTTTGCTTCTGAGAGATGTTCAGAAGAAGAACCCGAACTGGAAAATATCAATCAAGATCATCAAGTTCGCTGCTGGCATTATGATAAAGTTGCCGAAGCGGATAAAAAGGTTTAATTGGAGGTGAATTCTGGTGGCTAACGAAGAAATCCTACTAGAAGTCAATAATCTCAAGAAATACTTTCCCATAAAGGGTGGAGTTTTCGGCCGGGTTGTTGGCAATGTTAAAGCTGTAGACGGAGTTTCCTTTTATGTAAATAAAGGGGAGACTGTGGGACTTGTTGGTGAATCCGGTTGTGGCAAGACCACGACCGGGAAAGTTGTTCTCCGCCTGGAAGAAGCAACAGAAGGCGAAATTCTTTTTGAGGGTCGCAATGTCCTGGAACTGGGGCGGGAAGAAATGCGCAGCCTGCGCCGGGAAATGCAGATAATTTTCCAGGACCCCTATAGTTCACTGAACCCCCGGATGACCGTTGGCAATATTATCGGGGAAGCCCTGGAAATTCACGGTCTGGCCCGGGGTAAGGCCAAGGAAAAGAAAGTTAAAGAACTTCTGGAAGTTGTTGGGCTTACCGCCCATCACATGCGCCGCTATCCTCACGAGTTTAGCGGTGGGCAGCGTCAGCGGATCGGTGTAGCCCGAGCCCTGGCCGTGGATCCCAAATTGATTGTATGTGATGAACCTGTTTCAGCCCTTGACGTTTCTATTCAGGCCCAGGTTATTAACCTGATGGAGGATTTGCAGAAGGAATTTGACCTGACCTATCTATTTATTGCCCACGACTTGAGTGTGGTCAAGCATATCAGTGACCGGATTGCAGTTATGTATCTGGGGAAAATTGTTGAACTGGCTGATAAAGCGGCACTGTTTAAAAAACCCATTCATCCCTATACCCAGGCTCTTCTCTCCGCCATTCCCATTCCTGATCCAGCAATTAAGAGGGAGAAGATAATTCTGAAGGGTGATGTTCCCAGCCCAGTTAATCCTCCCTCGGGTTGCCGTTTTCACACCCGTTGCCCCTACGTTATGGATATTTGCAAAACAGAGGAACCCGAATTTGTGGACTGGGGAGATCGGCACTTTGCTGCCTGTCACCTGGAAGAAGGTGCTCCCGAAAGAGAAGTTCTTTAAACCAAACTCAAATCAGGATAGAAAAGGAGAGGCCAGCCCTCTCCTTTTTCTTATGGGTGTGCCCGACATATCTATTGAGGATCTCGCCTTTTATGGCAGATTAGGATGATGAAAAGGGCAAGATTGCCCAGGGGCTGGAGGCGCTGTAGGGAGCAGTCTGACGAACTGTAGAGTAGAAGAGGAGCACTGGGAAGGGAGCCCAGTGTGGGAATTTTGGCCTAATGGATGAAACTTATTCGGGAGCAGCTTATGCGGCTCGTAGGCAAGTTATAGGAGAGGGGAAGTCCTCGTTTAGCTCGGGGCTTCTCCACTCAATTTTTTTCGGGTGCTGGCAGGAAATGGCTCCAGAAAAATTATATTACTTGACCCTGACTCCCTGCACTGGTATTATTTAAGTGAATAGGGATTGTTGTAATATTAATCTGTTGATAATCAGGGAAATGGTCCCGCCCGGATAGTTTGCTCGGAATATAGCTTCTCGGAGAGGGGGGCGGATAATGTACGAACCAGATAGAGACCGGGAAAAAGAGGAAAGAGAAGGAAGGGAAGAAGAAGAGGTTAAACCAACCTGGAAGGATTTTCTGGCTATGACCATTGCTGCTTATGAAATTATCCTGGTCCCGATGCTAATAATTTTCGCCGTTCTGGGAGGTGTAATATTCCTTTTTTACCTTATATTTTAATAAGAATAGCAAAAACCCCCGCCTTGCCGGGGGTTTTCACATATGCTGCTGATGGTCGGTTTAATGTGATTGATTTATGGGAAATTAATAGTAATATTGACTCATTAAAATGAGAGTTTTTGCAATTTTGAAATTATATTGGTTTTCCATAACGCATATTTAGATCATAAACCCTGCAAATCCGGAAAAAAGCTCAGTTATTATTTCCAGGCTATTAACCTCAAATTTAATCAGTAGTTTTAGCTCTGACAATTAATTTCTTTTTTCAATTTCCCGGAATTTGCAATGGATTACGTTAATAATTTAGAGGAAAAGATTAAGACGATAATAAATTCATTATTTTGTTGTAGAGAGTTTAGTAGAAGAAGGAAATAGTTGAATAATTAATAAACTGCTGGGTTTGAAGTCCCATGCAGAACTCTCTTTTTGCTTTAACAGGTCTTGATTACAACCCTCGGGCGAGTATTAAAAATTAGCAGAAAAAATTTAAAAATTCGCAAAAATTTTAAGAATTTTGGCTTATAATATAGTAGAGGGGGTGATTATTTTCAATTACGGTAAAATGAAATAACTTTTTCAAGTTTAAGGGAAATTGTTCTTGCAATATTTAAACTTAAATGGTTTTTTGCGGTTTTTAGGGCAATTCGGAGGGTAGCTAAACATTGAGAAGAATAGTTTAATCAGCAGCTAATTATTTTGGTCAGACCTGTAGTTTATTGGCGTTTAAAACCGACGAGGAATTAAAATGGGGCTTAAAGTTTGAAGGGCTCATAGGTTACAAGGGGCAGCGCTCTTGCCGTTATTAGGTTCTGGAAAGGAGTTCAAAATTTAAAAAGATGGGAGATAGGGCATGTCAGAAAATATTATCCTGTTACTTGTTGCGGTTGTAGTTGGAGGTGGTTTAATTGCTGGTATCTTATATTTTATTCTCCGTCACATGCGGGGCTCAATTAAATTATCCCTACCCCAGACAGCATTTAACCCGGGAAATAAGATTAGCGGTGAGTTTGATCTTCTCGCAAAAAAACCCATCCAGGGAAATAAACTTATCGTTAGGTTGATTGGGCAACAGGTCACCAGGCACCACCAGAATGGGAAGAGCAGGACGCGCTCCCAGGAGATTTACAGGGATGAAGTTCTTGTTGAAGAGGCTAAGGACTATCCTGCCGGATATACTGGTAAGTATAGCTTTGAAATTAACACCCCGAATACAAATGAAACAGAATTTCTAAATTCTCCTCTTGGTCAAACTCTAAATGCTGCTGTTCGATTGCTCAGTAACCGAAACACACGCCTCCAATGGAGGGTAGAAGCCAGGCTGGATGCCAAAGGTATTGATCTGGTAGCAGCAAAAAAAATTACCCTAAATACCAAATTTATGGGGTAATTTTATGAGTTCCACCGTATTGGAGGTTTGTTGAACACACGCCAGATAAGGCAAAACCTGATAAAGTCAAAGGTCTCAGTTGGAATTGGACAATTAGCGTAATCATGCAGTTGCAGACAATAACCCGGGAGCTGTTTAACTTCTTATTATTTTATCAATTCTATAGATATATAAGGGAATATGGGGCATAAGTTTCCGACTACTACCAATTAAGCCCTTATACAGGCTTATTACCCCAATGGTGGACAATGAAAATTAACCAAACCACCTTGCTTTGAGCTCCTATGTTTGTGGGGAGCTTTTTTCATTTTTGAAAGGAGCCTGCAGAAAACTTCCAGTAACAGTTTGAGTTAAGGATCAATGTCGAAAAAATGAAACCGCAACCACTCATCATTAGGAGAGTTTGCGGCAAAAAAATCAAGAATGGTGCCGAGAGCGGGATTCGAACCCGCACAGGCTCACGCCCACAGCGCCCTCAACGCTGCGTGTCTGCCAATTCCACCATCTCGGCTCTTTTAATATTATAACACATCCAAAAAACCTGTCAATAATTCAACAGATGAATTGCCGGCACTATTCCAGGCAGAAAACATTTTGGAAGGGGAAAGTCAGTACAGAGAATCTCCGAAATTTTTGTTAGTTTTTTCTTTTCTGCTTCAGGAAAAATAAAAATCTAATAGAGGTTGGAACGGGGAGGGATCAGGGAAAAGGAGGGCCATATAATAAAAAACAGGAATAGGAAGCATTACTGAGTAAAAAGGAAAAAAAGACCGTTAAATCGGGGTTTTTTTGCAGGGGAAAAGGTATGTTTGCCGAATTTAAACGTTAATGTTTTTTGCAGGGGGGATAATTTTGGAAAAATGGCGTGATGTACTGGCCCTGCTTGTAATTCTGGGCCTGGTGGCAGCCTCCCTGGGGGCCATATTTTTCCTGCAAAGGGGAATTGATGTGCAGGTTTTTACTCCGGAAAATCGTATTGTGGCCCGAAATATAGGGGCCACTGGTGAAGTGCATTTTTCGGGGGGGGAGAGAGTGTATTCTCCTTTTGCGGGTATAATTGCCGAAGTCCAGGTAAAAAAAGGAGAACTGGTGGAAAAGGGCGATCCCCTTTTTATTTATGATACCGAGGAATGGGAAAGAGAATTAATGCAGTTGAAACTGCGCTTCCAGCAGCTAAAAGAGGAAGAATCTTTTAGGGAAAATCAAATTCGAAGAGAACTTGCTGACCTGGAAGCCAGAAAAATGGACTGGCTTTTGCGGGAAGAAGAACTTCATTATTCTCAGGATATAAGAAAATGGGAAATGGAATGTTTGATCCAGGATCTGGAAAGGGAATTAGATCAGGCGAGAAAAGATCTGGCTGATCTGGAGGATTTTTATCATTCAGAATATGTTACCTGGCGAGAAGTTCAAAAAGCACGGGATCAAGTTGCAAACCTGGACCATGAACTGAAAAGGGCCAGGTTGGACCAGAAACAGGTCCTGGAGGTTGAATTCCCCCTGCAGGAAAAGATTTTAAACAGAGAAGGTTTGCGGATCAGTAACAAAATAGAAGAAACCCGCAAAAAACTGGAAGTTTTCCTGGAAAAAAAAGGCCTGAATTCTGCCTACCAGGAAATGGAACTAATTCAGGGCAGCATTGAACAACTGGAACTGAGGCTGGCGAATAAGGAAGTGATGGCTCCAGAAGAGGGGCTGGTTAACAGCCTGATGCTGGAACAGGGCCAGAGGGTTAATCAAGGATTGCTGGCCCTAGAAATTAATGATCCTGCTGCAATTGAGATTGTTCTGAAGGTCAACTCCCGGGATTTTCACCGACTGGAAAAGGGGCAGGAGGTGGAGGTTTTCCTGGAGGACATTCATCCTCCCCTGAGTGGAAAAATTGAATGGATAGCACCCTGGGCTGAAGAACAATTGGTAGAAACCGGGGTTGTTTTGACGGACCGGCGAGATCTTCTCCGGCCGGGAATGGTCGTAGAAGCACAGATTAATCTGACCGGACGGCGCCTTCTGATACTTCCCCCCCAGGCAGTTTTTGAGCGTGAACTTCAAGATACCAGGATGATAATCAGGGAGGGAGAGGATACTGCCTATTATGTATTTCTGGTGGACAAGGATTCCCGGGAGGTTTATCCCAGTCGGGTGCGTATCGGACAGGAAACTCAGGATTATATTGAAATTGTTTCCGGCCTCAGTGCTTCCAGCAATGTAGTTATCGGGGATACCGAGGCTCTTAACAGGTTGGAAGGCTACCTGACCGAGTGGGAACAGAGGTTGATTGAAGAAATCAGGGAAAATTTTACTGATAATAATTAGGAGCTGTTTTTATGGTTCGCTTTTTCTCGCGCAGGATTCTAACCGTATTATTGCTGATCTGGCTTCTAACTGCAATAATTTTTGCCCTGATTGCTGCTTCTCCCGAAGGGTTGGAGAGAGTTCTTCCTGTTAGTGGATCCGGCCCCTTTGAGCTGGCCCGAGAAAGGAGTATCAATAACCTGGATTCTTCTCCAGCCAGGGAGTATTTTGTCTGGATTGGGGAAATGTTATCCGGGAATCTGGGAACTGTTGGAGGTACTGGCTCAACCGGGTTCCCCCTGATCACCATTCTGGGACAGCGCCTGGCTGTTAGTTTTATACTGATTGGAACCTCACTCATTGTCGCGGTGTCAGCCGGGCTGATAATGGGGGTTTACTCTGCCCTCCGTCCCCACAGTATCCTGAGCAGATTATTGAATTACCTGGGTATACTGGGAGTTTCTATTCCTGATTTTGCCCTGGGAATTCTGTTATTGATAGTATTTGCTGTTCATCTGCAGTGGCTTCCTTCCGGTGGTCAGCAGGGCCTCCTATTTGATGAAACAGGCCTGAGTATGATCCTTGACCGTTTGCGCCATTTAATTCTACCGGTGATAACCCTTGCCGCTGGTTATATTGCCATTTTTTCTGAGCATGTAAAAACAGCCTTATCCCTCACCGTCCGGGAAGACTATATTCGTACCGCTCGTTCCAAGGGACTTTCCGAAAAAGTGGTTATTCTCAAGCATGCCCTGCGCAACAGCATGATTCCCATTCTGGCTTCCCTTTTTTCTTCCCTACCCTTTTTTCTGGGGGGAATAGTGGTGGTAGAACACCTCTTTTCCTGGCCCGGTTTGGGCTCTTTCATTTATCGTAATGTCCTGGACCGAACCGGGGATTTTTACGTGGTATTAATTATAACCGGGCTGATATCCTTTATTACCCTGATGGGGAGTCTCCTGGCTGACTTTTTGTATGCCCTGGTGGATCCCCGGGTGCGCAATCCGGTGGAAAAAACGGATAAAGGAATTCCCCTACTAAATATTTTTATTGTTGCAGGAACTGGCCTGTTCGCAGTTTTCTTTTACTTCTGGATTCTGGAACCCGCTTACAGCTTCCTGGGGTCAGGAATGGTTATTGGGATGGCCTTTGCTGGCTTTCTGACCCTTATTGGCATCTGGGTATTGCCCCGCCGAAAAGAAAAAAAACAACCCAACTCTCCAGGAGGATCCTTGACGACCTGGTCTCAGGCGTTACCTGTTTTTAACTGGAGATTAATTATTGGTTTTTTCCGGGGCCTGGCTCGTCCGGGAGTAATTCTGGGAATTATTATCCTGATCAGTATAATGGGAGGTTATTTCTATACTCAGAGCGAGGGTTTAATGCGGGTGAGTGATATGCCTGTAGACCTGGAAAATCGTCTTGCGCCCCCTTCCCTGGAAAATATTTTAGGAACTGATCGAATTGGGAGGCCAGTTTTAACTGCGGTTTTAATTAATGCTGGTAATACTATGAGCCTGGTTTTTTATATAACACTTATTGGTCTTCTGGGAGGAACTGTTCTGGGGGTCCTTTCCGGTTATCTGCAGGGTCTTTTTGACCGCTCCCTGATGGCCATATTTGATCTGCTGTCCTCAATCCCCAGTTTTTTCTTTGTGTTTTTGATTATGGGGGCCATTGGTCAGGAGGAGAACATAATAATAATGGCTGCTGCGGTGGTAGGTTTGATAGAGCTAACCCGGGTTATCCGGGCCCGGATGCTTTCCATTAAAGAATTCCAGTTTGTGGAGGCTGCCCGCTCCCTGGGTAATTCTGACCTGCAGATTCTGGCCCGCCATCTTCTTCGCAATGTTTTTCCCCTGATCTGGGGACAGGGTTTGATTCTTTTTGGCCGTAATATGGTTTTATTATCTTCTCTGGGGTATTTGCGGATAATACCTTCTACTACCTGGGGTTCAATGGCCGGTGATGCCGTGCGGTCTTCCCTTTATGATTGGTGGGTCAGCCTGGGGCCCATCATTATGATTATCCTGGTAGTTTTTGCCGTAAATATTATCGGGAAGGGGGTGCTGGGAAACATTGATCCCCTTAAGAAATAATCGGGCCCTGCGCCTGGGACTACTATTTTTGATCCTCCTCGGGGTGGGAACGCATTTTTTGCTGCTTCCGGATCAGGCCGGGGAAGAAAAATCCATATTGCATTCTCCCCGGCACTTAATTACCCATATTCAGGCGGGTAATTACCCTCCTGCTTTTTTGTTAGAGGAAGAAGGGATTATCCATTTTCTGGGCCGGGAACAGGGGCATATATTGCAGTACATCAGGCTGGAAGATTATTTCACTCCTTCCCTCCAGGAAAAAATCAAATTTTCCAGGGATATTACTCTTGAATATGTTCTCCCTCTGGGACAGGAAGAGGGAGGGGATCTCCTGTTTGCCGTTGTTGGCCGGGAAAGATGGGAGCATAGTATTTTTCTTCTGTCCAGAGAAGAAGGGGAATGGGTTCAAAAAAAGTTACCCCTCCACCCTGTTCAGAGTAAGGATGTAGACGGGTTGTTAATTAAAGACGAAGTAGTTCTGGTGTATGTGGAACGTGAAGAAGATCAATATCACTTAAAAATGAAGAAAGGTAATAATTCTCCCATATCCCTTTTTTCTTCTCCAGGCCATATCGGCTTACCTCGCCTGGAGATCGATGAAAAAAACAGGCTGCATGTTATGTGGAAAGGCACCCGGGGAGCCGTTGGTATAATGCAGTATCAGGTGTTCTGTCCGGAAGAGGGTGAACCCCAGAGCGAGAATCCCCGGGAACTGGGGGAAGCTTCAATTTATTTTGGAGAGATCTCCGGTCAGCCCCGCTTGTTTCGAGAGGATCCGGGAGGCAGCCTGATGGTTGATGCAGGGGGAAATGTTTTTCTGGCCTGGACCGATGCTTTCTGGGAACCTCTTCTGGGGGTTCATCGAAGCAAGGTCCACCTGACCCGCCTATCTTCAGATGGTCAGGAGCAGGGAGAATGGATTTTTTCTGGATTGGAAAACTTTTCCCTGGCCCCCAGGCTTTTGACTATTCCCGAGAAAGGGACTGCTCTTTTTTTGGAAGACCTGGCGGGGAATCAGTTTAATCTTCAATTTTTGGAACTTTGCCCGGAGGTGGATGACTTTATTTCTCCCAGCCGTTTTACCCCCTTTTATGGCAATCATCGGCTGGCTGCTGTTGACAGTGATGAAGAAGGGGAAAAAATGGTTATGTGGCGGACCATGGATGGGAGAAAGGACGCAGTATGGGCCCGGAGCAGTCGGCAGTCATCTTTACCCACCTGGTACGATAGCTGGGGACTCTGGTTTGCCCGGGAGGGGACCCAAGATCTTTTCATTGAAGGGAGCCTCCTGATGTTATACAGTCTGGCGGGAGGGGTTGCTTTTCTGGGTCGAAACGCTCTAATTATTGCCCTGATTGCCCTACTGCTCTATGGTTTGCAGACTTACCGGTTCCTGGGGAAAATTAATTTCTTTATTTTCTCCGGCTTATTATTGGCCCTTTTATTCTTTTTCCAGGAATTTTTCCCCCTGTTTTATTCACCTCCTTACGCTCAACCGGGGTTGCTGCTGTTTTCTGCCCTGATTACAACAACGGTAATGATTGGAGTTGCCCGTAAACACTGGTTTGATGGAGGAGAAGAAATAATATACCTGAGCTATACTGTTTTCTGGATTTTCTTTAATTCCTTTTTGATCTTACTGGCTACGGCGCCAGCAACTTTCCACCCCTGAATAAGGGTAGAATTGGACCGTCAGAAACTAAAACTATTGGATTAGTTGTCAGGGAGATCTCCAGAGGAAAGCGGGGCAATTATGGAGGCAGATAAAGAGTGAGCGGGTTTTTTATCCTGAGCCTGCTCCTGGCTCCAGCTGTTTTCATGCCCTGATAAAAAAGCCTCCGGGACAGTTAGAGGTCAAACCAAGAACCAGACAATTTCCAAAAAACCCTGTTCTTCGATTCAGCAGTCTCGGAAATTATTTCAGGCCTGGATTCAGAGCAGAGGTTTTTTTTTATTTTCCTGTCCGGTTAGTTGTGAAGGTAGGGAATAAGGAAGAAGGAAGTCAGGAATAAAACTTTTTTTATCAACAGGCTTTTAAGGCTTGTTTTTTTTATATTTTTTTAGTATCATTTGTTATGAGGGTGTGCACCGTTTGTGCACATACTCTACCTGGAGGTGAGAGAGTGCATCCATTTTTAGAACATGTTAACCCGGCACTGGGATCATTATTGAAAGCTTTAAATATGGATAAAACATTTGTTAAAGGGGAGGGTAGCTGGCTCTATGATGAAAAGGGAGACTGTTATCTGGATATGGTGTCCTCATATGGTGCCCTTCCTTTCGGTTATAATCCTCCTGCTATCTGGGAGGCTCTAAAACAGGTTGAAAAAACAGCAGAACCGAGCCTGGTTCAACCTTCATTCTTAGGAGCTGCGGGGGAACTGGCCCGTCGTCTGGTAGAGCTGGCGCCTCCCGGGATGGACAAGGTCACATTTACCAATAGTGGGACCGAGGCGGTGGAGGCAGGAATCAAAATGGCCCGAGCTCGCACAGGGCGTCAGGGAATTATTTCTACCTACGGGGGCTTTCACGGCAAAACCCTGGGGTCTCTCTCTGCTACAGGTAGGGCCTCCTATCAAAAGCCATTTTTTGCTCCTGTAGAGGGTTTTGGATTTATTCCCTTTGGGGACCTGGAGGCTCTGCAGCGTGTTCTTGCTGAAAAAGGTGAGCAAATTGCTGCGGTGGTCCTGGAACCCATTCAGGGTGAGGGAGGCATAGTTGAACCTCCTCCTGGATATTTGCGGCAGGCCCAGGAGTTATGTACCGAGAATGGGTCCTTATTAATTGTCGATGAAATTCAAACTGGCCTGGGGCGAACAGGGTATCTTTTCCTTGCTGCTGAAGAGGGCTTCACTCCCGATATTATTACCCTGGCCAAAGCCCTGGGGGGCGGTCTTTTCCCTATTGGAGCCGTTCTGGCCAGAGGAGATGTTTTCACCGATGATTTTGGTAACAAGCACTCCTCCACTTTTGCGGGCAATACCCTGGGGGCCAGGGTAGGAATTGCAGTTCTGGATCTTCTGACTGAGCGGGAAGGAGCATTGCTGCAGGAAGTCAGGGAGAAAGGGAAGCGTTTTAAAAAGGGCCTGGAAGAAATTAAAGAGGCTCATTCCAGAGTAATCAGAGAAATTCGAGGCCGGGGTTTTCTCCTGGGGATTGATTTTGATGTTTCCCGTTTCAATCTCCCCGAAACCCTCCTGGGAATCATGGGCGATCAGGAAATGCTGACTCCGGTTCTTTCCAGCCATCTTCTCTGTCAGGAGCAAATCCGGGTGGCTCCAACCCTTAACGGAGATACAGTGATCCGAATTGAACCACCTCTGAATGTTAAAGATTAGGAAATTGATTATGCCCTGGAGGCAATAAAGAGAATGGCCGGACAGTTGGAAAGAGGCAACACTGCCGCAATTCTTAATCACCTGACTTCCAGTAAAGCTGTTCCTTCTCCCAGGATTAAGGCCAGACCTATCCGGCAGCCTCTTTCTGAAGACCCTGAAGAAGGCCGCTGGGCTTTCATTGCTCATCCCCTGGACATGGAAAATTATCGGGATTTTGATCGAAGCCTGCTTTCTCTGGAAGATGATGATATTCAGGAGCTCACCAGCAGGTGGAATGATCTGGTTGAGCCTTTCCTGGTTTCCGAAGCACGCATTGAAACCCCGGTCGGGGCCCGGGCCCGAGGAGAATTTATAATTGTTCCCCGTACTGCGGAGGAGCTGATAGAGATGCCTGGAGAAAAATCTCTACAGGAAGTTCGCCAGGCCCTCAACATGGCCCGGGACAGGGGAGCCAGGATTGTAGGACTTGGGGCCTACACCTCGGTGGTTAGCCGGGGAGGCCTCCATCTCCGTAAAGAGGGAGTACCCATTACTACCGGTAACAGCTTTACCGTTGGTTCGGCGATAAAAGCGGTGGAGAAGGCTGCCGCCAGCATTGATCTGCCCCTTAATCAGGCTCAAATAAGCGTCGTTGGTGCTACCGGGGCAATTGGTGGGGCTTCCGCTTTTCTCCTGGCTGAAAGAGCGGGAGGTTTAAACCTGATAGGAAATCCCCGCCATCCTGATAAAGCCTATCGCCGGCTATTAAAAACCTGTGCTCGAATTTATCGTCATTTGCTTAAGAAGGCAGAAGAAGGGGAAAGATTTGGCCCGGGCTCAATTGGAAGCTGGCTTCTGCAGCAAAAGAATGCTCCTGCTCCGGGAGAATCTCTGGCCCGCTTCTTAAAATGGACAGAGGAAATACAGCAGGAGCAGGAAACACCTGTAAAAATTTCTTCCTCCTGCCCCGATTCCCTACCCGAGTCGGATATAACTGTAATTGCGACCAGTTCCCTGGCTGAGTTTATTACAGCAGATATGCTAAAGGCAGGAGCTATTGTCCTTGACCTTTCTCGCCCTCCCAATGTTAGCCGTTCAGTGGAAAACAACAGGCCCGATGTCCTGGTTATTGACGGAGGTGTTATTAAAGCTCCTGGTGAACCCGACTGGGGCTGGAATTTTGGTTTTGAAAGGGGCCTGGCTTATGCCTGTATGACTGAAACCTTCATCCTGGCCCTGGAAAAAAATTATCGCAATATGAGTCTGGGAACCGATTTAAATTTAAAAGATATGAATTATATCCAGGAGATGGGTGAAAAACATGGTTTTGAACTGGCTGGCTTTCGCAGTTTTGATCGACCTCTGGACTTAAATAAATGGGAAAGATTTGTTGATTTCAGGTGTAAAAAGGATCCTCTCTACCGATAAAGAATAAGCTCTTATTTCCCCGGGAATAAGAGCTTTTTTCTTCAATCTTCTTGGCCTTATTTTTTATTTAGAGTGCCATACCGCAACTCTAATTGGCCCCTTTCCAGGAAGCAAATCTTTTTAACACAAAGGTGCGGGAAATCACTGCAGGGCGCGATTAAAAGGGATTTGCCGGGTCTTAGAAAGGATAATACTGCGTGTCTGGTTGGGGAGTATTGCTATAGGGAACCCAAAAAGCCACTTTATTGAAGAAAAATGTTCAAAGAGCAAGGAAAGAAGCGTTAATTAAGTCGAGTTTTTTTCAGTAGGAAAAAACTGGTTTGACTAAATTTCGGGGAGAGAGTAAAATAAAAGGAGTTAATGCCAGAAAAAGGGTTTTATTACTGGTTAATCAGGAAGCAGGCAAAGTTATCACACCATTTTGTTAAAAAACCCAAAATCTTTTATTTGATTTTTTGTTTTTAAGGTGGAAAAGGGGGATAAAATGCAGGGTTTCACTCTGGGCAGAAAGGTTGATTTTAGTTATAAAACAAATCTGGCGGTGAGTATTCTTACCCTGCTGATAATAATCCCGGGTGCCCTGATTCAGGGTTCTTTTATCGGAGGTCTTCTGATAGGCGCCGGCTTTTTTTTAACCTGGGCTCTGACCAGGGAAATAGACCCCCTCCATGATTTTTCTGCTTTTTTTGCCGGGGCATTTTTTCTCATTGGTATCATTTTTTTTGAAGGTCTGGATCTTGCGCTTTTGTTCTGGGTATTATTAAGTCTGCGCTTTATTTCAGGAATCTGCGGTAAAAAACCCACATTTTTGGATCTAATAGTTATTTTTGGTTTTAGTTCTTTCCTGGCTATATCCAATGAACAGAGTATTTACTGGTTGTTCCTCGGCCTGGCCCTGGGTCTTGCTTATTGGCGGTACAAAGGAGATCCGAGATTGGGTCTTGCCGCTCTTTTTTCCAGCGGGCTTTTTTTTCTGGGATTATTTTTCTGGCCGCTGTCGCCGGGGTTTATTTTTTCCTTTAATTTCTTTCAGGGGGGTTTGTTTTTTGTCGCAGTACTGCTCCCGATTACTGTTTTAATCCAGGTGGACAAAAAGGAGCAAGGGTTTAGAGATGATGGAGGTAAAACCCTTAATCCCCAGGATATAAACCTGGCCAGAGTTTTTTTTGCAGCAGTTTTTTTCCTGCTCCTTACAGGAGAAACCATTGGTCAGGGAACTTTTTTCCTCCTTTTTTCTGTTCTGGCGGGTGCGCTTGTTTTTCGACTGGGGAAAAGGTTGAAAATGAATTTTTGAAGTGCGGGACCTGATCGGCAGCTAATCTCTGCGATCAGGTTAATATTTTCCCCAAATAATCAGAACCTTTAGTCAAATTGAGAAGCTATTAAGAAAGCTCTAAAAGTTAAATGCCTTTTTTCGGAGTTAATAATTGAGGAGGAGGTTGAATAATGTGAAACAAAAGCAGGTCCAGAAAATGATGCTGGTGGGTATTGATTCCCTGAACGGTAAATTTGTCCGGTGGTTAATGAAAGACGGGTCTTTACCCAACCTTTCTAAAATTTTTCCGGAGGGGATATTGACCGATTCCTATTCTACTCTTCCCTGTGCAACCTCGGTTAACTGGACCACCATTGCAACAGGGGCTAGAGCCGGAACTCACGGTATAACGGGGATGTCAATCCATGAGCCCGGGGAGAGCTTTGATTGTAAACATCCCGGTTTTGATAGCTCCCGCTGTAAAGCAGAATATTTGTGGCAGGCAGGAGAAAGGGCAGGTAAGAGGTCTATTCTCCTGAAATATACTAATTCCTGGCCCCCAACCATCAAAAAAGGGATTCAAGTTGAAGGTATGGGAGATCCGGACACTAATATCCATCAACTGGCCCCACCCCATTCTTTTACTACTCAGGATCGGACCTGGCGCCCTGCCCACTTTTATTCTACTGCTCCAGAAAGCGTTCCCCCAATAAAAAAGATCAATTTGCAACCTGGTCCAAACTGGGAGGGTGATTTTTTCACCCATCAACCTCCTCTGGAAAGTGAACTAATAATCACTACCCGGGCCGGAAGAGAGAAAAAATATTATCTCCTGGTTACAGCTGAAAAAAGTAAAGGGTACGACACGATTTTTATTTCCGCGGAAAAAGATATCGGGCCAGCAGAAAAAATAATTGTGGGCCAGTGGAGTAACTGGATATGGGATACCTTTCCAGTGGAAGAGGGCCAATTACGAGGAAGTTTCCGCTGGAGGTTAACCGAACTAAGTCCTGATGCCAGCAAATTGACCCTTTACACGGGCATGGTTTTTCCAGAAAAAGGCTGGACAGTGCCCGAAGAAATCGGTCCAGAACTGGTGGGAAAATTTGGGCCCTATCAGGAAATAAGTGGAATGCTTCAGCCCTACCATAGTGGAATTATTGATTATCAGGTAATAATTGAAGAATTTGGGTACCAGGTAGACTGGATGATAAAGGCCGGGGATTACCTTTTAAAAAATAAACCCTGGGACCTGTTTTTCACCCAGTGGCATGGAGTCGATCACCTGGCCCACATGATATTGGGAATATTTGATCCGGCCTCCAGCCTTTATGACCCCAAGGAAGCCAGAAAAGCAGAGGATTGTATGCGAAAAGTATATTCTATGGCTGACAGTTTGATAGGACATTTTTATGACTTGAAAGACGAGGAAACTCTTTTTGTTTTGACCTCAGACCACGGCCATGTTCCAATAGATAAGTTTGTTTATACCAATAATTATCTGGTTAAAAAGAACCTGTGCAGTTTTATTCAGGACCAGAAAACCGGTCTTCCCCGGCCGGATTGGTCCAGGACCCGGGCAGTGGCCCAGCATGGCCCCTATATTTTTATTAATTTAAAGGGTCGGGAACCTCATGGTATTGTGGATCCAGAGGATTATGAAAAAACCAGAGATGAAGTAATCAGGGTTTTAAAAGGGTTAAAAGATCCTGAAACCGGAGAGTATGTGATGAGCCTGGTTCTAAAAAAAGAGGATGCGGGTTTTTTGGGTCTGCAAGGGGATTATGTAGGAGATATAGTTTATTTTACCCAGCCTCGTTATACTGATGAAGTTTCTGTGGATATTACCGAGGACCTTCGGGTGATTTCCCGACCGGTTTTTAAAGGCCCTTATCCCGATTTTCGGGGAGATGGAAAAGAACCCATCCGCCCTTACTCCGGGACTCACCACTCTCATTTGCCTGCTTATGATCTGGGTTTGAGCTCGGTAAAAGCTTTATCCTTTTTTTCTGGTCCGGGTTTGAAAAAAAATGTAAAAATGGACAAAGCGATTAATCTAATTGACATTGCTCCTACCTGCGCCCATTTTATGGGTTTTCCAATCCCAGCCCAGGCTGAAGGTAGAGTTCTGCAGGAACTACTCAAGGTCTAGTTTTAATAGAAAAAAATTATTTTTTTTTCAAAATTTACTCCCCTCTACTGATGGGAGTTCTTCTTTTTTTTGAAATTAATAGGGGTCGAAAAGTGGCTTGAATAAAGGGTTTGTGTTTCGCTTTAGGGAGGGAGGATTTCAAAGGAGAACATATGCAGGTGTCGAATATATTTGTTGAAGGGACTAATTGGTATTCTTTACCTTTCTGCTTTAATTAAAAGACTGGATTAATGCAGGACCTTCTAGGTTATTCTATTTCCAGGCTTTTTAATTTTTAAACTCCTAAACTAAAAAAAGGATGGATTTTAAAATGAGTAAAAAGCTTAGTTTAACAATTATTTTGCTGATTGTGGTTCTGGCCCTGATTGTGTTTTTACCCAGGCTTTTTGAGGAGAAGGAGTACCAGCTCACCATCAATATTGAAGGGGCGGGCAGTACTAATCCTGCAGAAGGAACACATACATACCTTGAAGATGAAGAAATCACCCTGATTGGAACTCCCGAAGAAGACTGGGAGTTTACAGAATGGACTGGAGATATTAGCTCCGATGAAGCGGAGATGACTATTTCCCTGGAAGAGGATATGGAAATAACTGCTGTCTTTAATGAAATCCCCGTTCCAGAATATTCTTTAAAAATTGATCGGGAAGGGAAGGGCAGAGTGGAAATAAATGGAGAATCAATTGAAATACCTTTCCATGCCGATTATGAAGAGGAAACGGAGATTGCTCTGGAAGCGGCAGCTGAAGAAGGCTATTATTTTGAAAAATGGCTGATTAATGATGAAGAACTAAATGAAGATTTCATAACTATTATTATGGATGAAGACAGGGAAGCTATTGTTTATTTCTCCGAAATTCTGGAGTTTTCTGTTTTATTTAACGAAATTAATAATCTGGAAGGTGTTCACATTCAGGTCTTTGTGGATGAGGATTTATCTGAACCAATTGGGGATTATCTGGAAACTGATCCCCAGGGGGAGGCCAGTAAAATACTAGAAGATGGAACTTACTGGTTTAAAGCAGAAAAAGAAAGACATGAAGCTATTAAGGGCAGTTTTATTGTAGATGGTGCCGAAAAAGAAGTGCCACTGGAGTTGGAGCCGATTGAAATTGAAGAACTTTCCCAAATCATAACAGAAGCCCTTACCTCCCAGGATGAAGTAGGGATTGGCGAAGGAGATGGGCAGGCCCCGGAAGAAGCTCATGCAGCTTTAGCCGAGGCTATAGAAGAAGTCCAGGAAGTATATGAGGATCCGGTTGCCACCCAGAGTGAGGTGGATGCCGCAGTAAATACCCTGGAAGAAGCCCTGGCTGATTTCCAGGAGGCCATAATAGAAGTGGACCGTACCGGACTGGAAGAAAGTATAGAAGAAGCTAAAGAGAAGCAGGAAGAAATAGAGATGGGCGAAGGAGATGGCCAGGCCCCTGAAGAAGCCCATGCAGCTTTAACCGAGGCTATAGAAGAAGTCCAGGAAGTATATGAGGATCCGGTTGCCACCCAGAGTGAGGTGGATGCCGCAGTAAATACCCTGGAAGAAGCCCTGGCTGATTTCCAGGAGTCCATAATAGAAGTAGACCGTACCGGACTGGAAAGAAGTATAGAAGAAGCTAAAGAGAAGCAGGAAGAAATAGAGATGGGCGAAGGAGATGGGCAGGCCCCGGAAGAAGCTCATGCAGCTTTAACCGAGGCTATAGAAGAAGCCCGGGAAGTATATGAGGATCCGGTTGCCACCCAGAGTGAGGTAGATGTCGCAGTAAATACCCTGGAAGACGCCCTGGCTGATTTCCAGGAGTCCATAATAGAAGTGGACCGTACCGGACTGGAAGGAAGTATAGAAGAAGCTAAAGAGAAGCAGGAAGAAATTGAGATGGGCCAGGGTGATGGGCAGGCCCCGGAAGAAGCTCATGCAGCTTTAACCGAGGCTATAGAAGAAGCCCGGGAAGTATATGAGGATCCTGTTGCCACCCAGAATGAGGTGGATGTCGCAGTAAATACCCTGGAAGAAGCCCTGGCTGATTTCCAGGAGTCCATAATAGAAGTGGATAGGGTAGGGTTAGAGGAAAAGATTGCAGAAGCTAAAGAGAAGCAGGAAGAAATTGAGATGGGTGAAGGAGATGGCCAGGCCCCGGAAGAAGCCCATGCAGCTTTAACCGAGGCTATAGAAGAAGCCCGGGAAGTATATGAGGATCCTGTTGCCACCCAGAATGAGGTGGATGCCGCAGTAAATACCCTGGAAGAAGCCCTGGCTGATTTCCAGGAGTCCATAATAGAAGTGGACCGCACCGGACTGGAAGGAAGTATAGAAGAAGCTAAAGAGAAGCAGGAAGAAATAGAGATGGGCGAGGGTGATGGGCAGGCCCCGGAAGAAGCTCATGCAGCTTTAACCGAGGCTATGGAAGAAGCCCGGGAAGTATATGAAGATCCGTTTGCCACCCAGAATGAGGTGGATGCCGCAGAAAATACCCTGGAAGAAGCCCTGGCTGATTTCCAGGAGTCCATAATAGAAGTGGACAGGGTAGAGTTAGAGGAAAAGATTGCAGAAGCTAAAGAGAAGCAGGAAGAAATAGAGATGGGCGAGGGAGATGGCCAGGCCCCGGAAGAAGCCCATGCAGCTTTAGCCGAGGCAATAGAAGAAGTCCAGGAAGTATATGAGGATCCGGTTGCCACCCAGAGTGAGGTGGATGCCGCAGTAAATACCCTGGAAGAAGCCCTGGCTGATTTCCAGGAGTCCATAATAGAAGTGGACCGTACCGGACTGGAAGGA
>PWFS01000170.1 GCA_003554145.1 Halobacteroidaceae bacterium
AAAAGGATCCATCAGCTCAAGTATTTCACCTGGATTGAACAGCAGGGCCGGGAACTGGAAGAACTCAATGCCCAGTGGTACGACTATGACACTTACTGGAATGCCTTCCGCCGGCAGGCGGAGGAGATTGATCAGGCCATCGAGGAATTCAATAAGGAAACAGGACTACAATAAGGGAAGGGGAACAATATGCATTACGTTAAGGGTTTGGTCTGCATTTCCTGTCAGAAAAACTATGCCCCCGAACCGGACCGTTACCTGTGTTCTTCCTGCGGGGAGAACGGTCTGCTGGACGTAGAATACGATTATTCCCTGCTGCAGTCGGAGTGGTCCCCGGAACAGCTGCAGTCCAGCACTGCTCCCGGGCACTGGAGGTACCTGCCCCTGTTACCGGTAGATCCGGCTACCCCCCGCCCGCCCCTGCGGGTAGGGGGGACCCCCCTTTATCATAACCGGGCTCTGGGGGAGGAACTGGGGCTGCAGGAAATAATTATCAAGGATGAGGGTTTAAACCCCACCGCCTCTTTAAAAGACCGGGCCTCCTCCCTGGCTGTGGTTAAAGCCCGGGAAGCAGGAAACAATACCATCTCCTGCTCCTCTACGGGCAATGCTGCTTCTTCCCTGGCCGGCAGCGCTGCTGCTTCGGGCCTTAAAGCGGTAATATTTGTTCCCGAGAGGGCACCGGGGGGTAAGGTGGCCCAGCTGATGATATTTGGAGCCCGCGTTATTTCAGTTCAGGGCAGCTACAGTGATACCTATGAGCTTTCAGCAGCCTCCATTGACCGCTGGCACTGGTATAATCGCAATGCCGCGATTAATCCCTACCTGATGGAGGGCAAGAAAACCGCGGTCCTGGAGCTGGCCGAGCAGCTCAACTGGCAGATGCCCGACTGGATTGTTCTGACCGTAGGGGACGGCTGTACCATTGCTGGAGCCGGTAAGGCTCTGCAGGATCTCCGGGAACTTGATTTTATAACCCGAAAACCCCGCCTCCTGGGAGTTCAGGCCGCAGGTTGTGCCCCCATAACCCGGGCCTGGCAGCAGGAAGCGGAACTGCAGGTCTGTGCCGAAGATTCCCTGGCCGACAGTATTGCGGTGGGCAATCCCCGCAACTGGAAAAAGGCAGTAAGAGCGGTCCGGGACAGCGGCGGCATAATGATTAACGTGGAGGACGAGGAAATCCTGGAAATGATGAAACTTCTGGGACGTAAAAGTGGAATTTTTGGCGAACCGGCAGGGGTGGCCGGGCTGGCCGGTATCCGGCGGGCAGTAAAGGCCGGTATCATCCAGCCCCGGGAGAAAGTGGCAGTAATAATAACCGGAAATGGGCTCAAAGATATTGATAGTGCCAGGCAGGCAGCGGGTGAACCCTACAGCCTGGCCCCGGAAATTGAGGCGATGGAGGAAGTAGTTTGCAAGGAGGGGCTGGATTAAAGATGAAAAATGAGCGTCTGGGGGAAAAGATAAGGGAAAAGAGACGGGAAAAAGGAATGAGCCTGCAGGAGGTCAGTAAGAAAATAGGGAAAACCTCCAGCTTCTTATCCCAGGTGGAACGCAACCTGGTGGAACCTTCAATCACTTCCCTGCGGGAAATTGCAGGGGTACTGGAGGTCCCCATCTTCTACTTCCTTATTGATTCTCCGGAATATGATCCGGTGGTTCGGCGAGATAAAAGGAAAGCCCTGCGTTTTCCAGAATATGAGTTAACCTTTGAGCTTCTCTCACCTGATCTCAATCGCAAGATGGAGATCCTGGAGGGCCGGATCCCCCCCGGATCCTGTACCTGTCCCGAACCACTGGCCCACAACGGAGAGGAGTGTACCCTGGTTCTGCAGGGCACAATGAAAATACAGGTTGGAGACCGGGAATATTTACTGGAGGAGGGAGACAGTATCTATTATTATGCCTCCATCCCCCACCGGATAGTCAATGTGGGCAGTGAAGAGCTGGTTTTTGTTTCTTCGATTACACCTCCTCACTTTTAAAGGAAAGGATGCCGGATATGCTTTTTAAAAGGGGAAAACTGGCTGATGGAAAAGATGTCAGGGAGGGAGACCTGCGGGTCAGCGAGGGAAAAATTTTGGAAACAGGTAGTGATTTGAGTCCCCGGGCCGGGGAGCGGGTTTATGACCTGGAGGGATGTTATCTCCTGCCCGGTATTATTGACAGTCACACCCACTTTTCCCTGGAGGCCCGGGGGGCTGTAAGCGATGATGATCCCCGGGCCGGGGGGATGTCGGCTCTTTTTGGTGGTGTTACTACGGTTATTGATTATGCCGATTTTTTGCCGGATCGCCCCCTGCCGGAGAGCATTGCCGCCCGGCAAAAAGTTTTTTCTACCTGTCCCGTGGATTATCATTTTCACCTGGTTTTAAACAATAATTTTCAGAGGGACCGCCTGGCTGAACTGGAACAGCTGGCAGCCCTGGGGATTACCTCTTTAAAACTATTCACCACCTATCCCGAAGTCGGCTATATGCTGGCGGAAGATTTATGGCCCGATATCCTTAATACCTGTAAGGAAATCGGGCTTTTAGTCACCGTGCACGCTGAAGATAATGCCCTGGTGGAGGAGAGAACCGAAAATTACCGGAAGGCAGGCCTGCTGGGCTTTGATTATCATCCCCGCCATCGTCCCGCTGCATCTGAAGTTGAAGCAGTTAAATGGCTGGTGGGAATGGTGGAAGAGACCGGCTGCCCCCTCTATATTGTCCACATGTCCACTGCCGGGGCGGCGGAGGTTCTGGCTCGAGCCCGGGCCCGGGGTCTGCCCCTGCTGGGAGAAACTGCGCCCCATTATCTACTCCTGGAGGAAAAACTGTTTGAGCATCCCGGGGCCGCCCGCTATATAATGACCCCACCCCTGCGGCGGGGTTCGGATCAGGAAAGATTGTGGCAGGGCCTGGCCCGGGGGGAAATCGATGTGGTGGCCACCGATCACTGTGCCTTTACTGCTGAACGGAAAATGGAAGCGGAAAATGTGCTGGAGGTTCTTCCCGGTATTCCCGGGGTGGAAACTCTCCTGCCCCTGATCTATACCTACGGGGTGGGGCGCAAGCGTTTTTCCCTGCCCCGGCTGATCCAGGTATTAAGTGAAAATCCGGCCCGTATTTTTGGACTGTACCCCCGTAAGGGGAGTCTGGAGGAGGGCAGTGATGCCGACCTGGTTGTTTATGACCCCGGACCCCGTTGGTATTTGCAGGATGAGGACCTTCATTCCCGGGCGGGCTATTCCCCATTTTCCGGGCTGGAATTAAAAGGCCGGGTTCGACTGACCATGCTGCGGGGTGAAATAAAGGTAGAAGAAGGAGAATTTGTTGGTCGGGATAGCGGGGGGCGGCTGATTACCGGCCGGCGGATACAGGATTAAGGAGGATAAAAAAATGAGCAGGTTGTTAATAAAGGATGTCCGCTACCTGGTTACCATGGACGAAGATCGGCGGGAACTAAAAGATCACAGTATTCTGATTGAGGACGGAATAATTACCCGGGTGGAGACGGATATTGAACCAGAATCCGACTGGGAGGTAATAGATGCTGCCCATATGTGGGTTTTCCCTGGACTGATAAATACACATCATCATTTTTATCAGGCTTTAACCCGCTGCCTGGGAGAGGTCCAGGAGGCGGAGCTTTTTCCCTGGTTGAAAACCCTTTATCCCATCTGGGCCCGGCTTACTCCCGCTGGAGTTCGGGCCGGAACCCGGGTAGCTCTGGCGGAATTAATTAAAAGCGGTTGTACCACCGCCAGCGACCATCACTATGTTTTTCCCCGGGGACAGGATCCGCACCTCATTGATCAGCAGATAGAAGCAGCTGGGGAACTGGGGGTTCGCTTTCATCCCTGCCGGGGTAGCATGTCCCGGGGCGAGGATGAAGGGGGTCTGCCCCCCCGGGAGGTGGTGCAGAAAGAGGAGGAAATCCTGGAGGATTCCCGGCGGTTGATTGAAAAGTACCATGATCCCCGCCCCTATTCCATGTGCCAGATAGTTCTGGCCCCCTGTTCCCCTTTTTCAGTTACCCCGGAATTATTGAAGGAAACTGCGGTTCTGGCCCGGCAGTACGGGGTGCGCTGTCATACCCACCTGGCTGAAACTGCCGACGAGGATGATTACTGTCAGAAGGAGCTGGGAATGCGGCCCCTGGAATTTATGGAGAAAATGGGTTGGACCGGCCCGGATGTGTGGTATGCTCACGGCATTCATTTTCAGGATGAGGAACTGGAGGTCCTGGCTCGAACCGGGACCGGTGTGGCCCACTGCCCGGTATCCAATCAGAAGCTTTCATCGGGGGTGGCCCGCATTCCGGAAATGCTGGAACTGGGAGTGCCGGTGGGCCTGGCCGTCGACGGCAGCGCCTCCAATGATGCGTCCAATATGCTCCTGGAAATGAAAAGCGCCCTGCTGCTGCATAAACTGTACTATGGTATTGATGCCATGGATGCCCGGAAAGTCCTGGAAATGGCCACCCGGGGGGGAGCCCGCCTCCTGGGACGGCCCGAACTGGGCAGTATTGCACCGGGGCAGGCGGCCGACCTCTTTCTGGTTGATGCCCGGCGGGTGGGATTTGCCGGAGCCCAGAGTGATCCGGTAACCGCTCTTTTAACCTGTGGGGATGCCCTGCAGGCCGACCTGACTATTATCGGGGGCCGGGTCGTGGTCCGCGAGGGGAAACTGACCGAGTTTGACGAAGAAGAAATAAACCGGGAAGCCGTGGCCCAGTCGCGGGCCATGCTGGAGAAAGGATGATTTCATGAATATTATTGGCAACGGGACGATAATAACCCAGAACCCGGAATTCCCTATCCTGGAAGATGGGGCAATTATGGTTCGGGAGGGAGTAATTCAGGAAGTGGGGAACACCCACGAGTTAAAGCAGCGCTATCCCCGGGCTTCCTATATTGATGCGCAGAAAAAGATAATAATGCCCGGGCTGATAAATTCCCACATGCATTTTTACAGTTCTTTTGCCCTGGGTATGGACCTTAAAACCACTCCTCCCCGCCATTTTAAAGAAATACTGGAAAAGCTGTGGTGGCGCCTGGACCGGGCTCTGCAGGAGGAGGATATCTATTACAGTGCCCTGGTGGCGGTAATTGAGGGTATAAAAAATGGGACCACTACTTACCTGGACCATCACGCGGGGCCGGGGGCCATTCCTGGTTCCCTGGATCAGATTGCCCGGGCCTGCACTGAAGCCGGGGTCCGGGCCAGTCTCTCCTATGAGGTTTCCGATCGGGACGGAGAGGAAGTTGCCCGCCAGGGAATTGAAGAAAACATCCGTTTTTTTGATCGCTGTCAAAAACAGCCCGATCCCCTGCTGTCTTCCTCTTTCGGTCTCCACGCTTCTTTTACCCTTTCCGATAACACCCTGGAAAAAGTCCGGGAAGCAACAGCAGGCCGGAACATTGGCTTTCACATTCATACTGCAGAAGGTCAGGCCGACCGGGAGGCGGCAATGAAAGAACATGGAGTCCCGGTGGTCAAAAGACTTGATCGCTGGGGTATCTGGAATGATTTGAGCCTGGCCATCCACGGAGTTCATATCGACGCCGAGGAAATGGGAATTTTGAAGGAACGGGAAACAGCTGTAATTCATAACCCCGAATCCAATATGGGTAATGCGGTGGGTCGGGCTCCGGCCCTGGAAATGATAGAAAAAGGGCTCCTGGTAGGCCTGGGAACCGATGGCTATACTACCGATATGCTGGAAAGTATTAAAGTAGCCAACCTGCTGCATAAACATGGTCAGGGAGATCCCGGCGCGGCCTGGGGCGAGGTGCCCCACATGGCTTTTACCGGGAACAATGAAATTGTGGAGCGGCAGTTCAATCAGAAAATCGGGGTGATTGCTCCAGGCCATAAAGCGGATATCATTATCCTGGATTATCGGCCCCGGACCCCGCTGCTGCCCGAAAATTATGCCATGCACATTCTCATGGGAATGTCGGGGCGGATGGTTGAGACCGTAATGGTTGAAGGTCGGGTCCTGATGGAAAAAAGGGAACTGATCAATCTCAACGAAGAAAAAATATTCCGCCAGGCCCGGGCCAGAGCCCAGAGGGTATGGGAGGAGATTTAGGAGGGAAGATATGGGATGGCAGATAAAAAAGAACTGGAAAAAAAGGCGATTGTAGTTTATCGCCTGGAGGATCGGCCGCCCTTTCTGGAAACCCTACTTTTAGGGCTGCAGCATATGCTGGCCATGTTCGTGGGGATTATTACCCCGCCCCTGATTGTGGCCGGTGCTATTGGATTGGATAC
>PWFS01000043.1 GCA_003554145.1 Halobacteroidaceae bacterium
ACCTTCATCTTTTCCACTCATGACCCCCGGGTAATGGAGTATGCCCGGCGGCTCCTGGAAATCAAGGACGGCAGGATAACCCGGGACGAAGGGAGGGTCTAGGTTGTACCTCTTGCGGATTTCCTTCAGGAACCTTTTCCGCCGGAAAGGCCGGACCCTCATTATTTCAAGTATCCTGGCCCTGGCGGTGGTGTTTTTCCTGTTCATGGAATCACTGATGATCGGCCTCATGGATATTACCTTTGCCAATATAACCGATTTTGAGACCCCCCATGTAGAAATTGGTCGGCAGGAATTTTTCCAGGAAGAGGAAAAGGGCAACATCCTGCCCCTGGAAGAAAACTTTATCCCCGATGAAACCATTCTGGCCGTGGTTGAAGAGCGGGAGGGTTTTGTAGCCTGGACCGGGGTCCTGGATTTTTCCGGGGAATTTATTGCCGGACGACATCAATACCCGGTACGGGTGCGGGCAATAAATCCTGATACTTTCCCCGGGGTTTTTAAAAATGAGGAATACCTGGTCCAGGGGGAATTTATTGCAGCTGGAGAACCGGGAATCGTCATTGGGAAACAGCTGGCAGAATTTTTTGACCTGGAAGTAGGAGATTATTATACCCTTCGTTTCCAGGACATTGACCGCTCGTTCAATACCATGCAGGGGGAGGTCAGGGGCCTGATATCTGTACCCCACCCTGAGATGAATCTGGGCACTGTTTTTGTGGCCCGGGATCAGGCCAATGCAGCCCTGGGCCTGGATGAGAATAAAATCAGCCGCTTGATGGTGCGCCTGGAGGACCGGGGACTGGCCCCCGAGCAGGCCGGGCAGCTGGAGGAAAAAATTGGTGGAGAAGCCCTGCAGGTTCGTTCCTATCGGGAAGCAGCTGAGTTCCTGGTTTCCCTGGAAGCCTGGGGCTTTATCGAAACCTATTTTATCCTGGCCCTGTTTCTGGTGGTGGGTGCAATAGGAATAATCAGTGCAGTGGTCCTCGCAGCCCTGGAAAGGGTCAAAGAAATTGGAATGATGAAGGCCATGGGTTTAAAAGAAAGGGAAATTGTCGGGGTCTTTCTCCTGGAAGCAGCAGGAATGGGCGCAGTGGGCGGATTGCTCGGTTGCGTTCTGGGGGGAGGCATTGTTTTCTGGCTGGCTGAAGTCGGTATGAGAATGGAAGTTCTTCTGGACATGGAAGGCCTGGGTGTTCCCATGGGTGATATGATTTATGGTGCCTGGAACCCCCTGTCCTTTATCCTGATTTTTGGTTTTGTGGTTGTTGTAGCTGTAATTTCCAGCCTGTTTCCTTCCTACTGGGCTGCCCGTAAAGACCCGGTGGAAGCACTTCAGTACAGGTGAGGGGAGGGGAAAAAATGCAGCTTTTTAAAATTGCCTGGCGCAACTTAAATCGGAATCCAGTCCGGACCGCAATTGCAGTCCTGGCCATTACTACCGTAGTAATTATTGTAGTTTTTGCCCGGGGACTGATGGTTGGTTTGACCGAATCCAGCTTTGGAATGTACATGGATAACCATTTTGGCCACGTCCGGCTGGCCCAGGAAGAATACCTGAAGAGGGAAACCCTGCTGCCCCTGGATTATACCGTGGACGGCCTGGAGGGGGCCGGGGCTGATGAGATGATTACAGAAATTGAAAAACTGGAGCGGGTGCAACAGGTCCTGCCCCGGATCAGTTTTGGAGCAATGGTCAGCATTGATGATGAACTGCTGCGCATGGTCGGAGTTGGGGTTGATCCAGAGCGGGAGCAGCAACATGGAGGAGTTGCCGGAGATGTAATAGAAGGCCGGATGCCCGCCTCGGGGAATGAAATCCTGGTGGGCAAGGGGCTCCTGGAGAGAATGGATGCCGATATGGGGGACAGGATCACCCTACTTTTTTCCGATGCCTATCAATCCTTAAGAGGGCGAACCTTTGAAGTAGTGGGGATCAGGGAAGCCGGTACAGCTGCCCTGGATAATTCCTATTTCTATCTGCCCCTGAACACAGCCCGGGAAATGCTGTGGCTGGAGGATGAGGTGACTGATCTCCTGATTTTTGCCTCCGGGGCGGGAGAAGCTCCAGCCCTGCAGGCCGACCTGGAAGAATTTTTAACCGGAGGAGGAGCCGATCAATATTCAGTTGTGGTCTGGAATCAGGCCGATCCCTTTGTGGAGTTCTATTACGAAGTTGCAGGAGTTATGGACCTGGTCTATGTCCTCTTTATCCTGATGGGAGCAATTGTAATAATCAGCGCCTTAACCATGATAGTGCGGGAAAGGACAGCAGAAATAGGGATGATGGGGGCCCTGGGGCTTCGAGGCCGGGATATAATGAAAGTTTTTTTCCTGGAGGGGACCTTAATGGGCATTCTGGGCAGCCTCCTGGGAGTAATAATTGGAGGGGTGATTACCTTCCACTACTCCCGGGCGGGTCTGTACGTGGAAGACTTTGCTGTTCTGTCCGAAGACCTGGAATTACTGATTGAACCGGCTTTTTACCTGGCCTTTGACCTGGAAAACCTGGTGGTCAGCCTGGCCCTGGGAATAATTGTTGTTGCCCTGTCCTGTCTTTATCCGGCCTTCAAAGCAGCCCGAATGGAGCCGGTGCAGGCTCTGCATCATGTAGAGGAATAGAGGAATTTTCTGTCAGATTGCGAAACAAAAAATCGGGAGGGTAAAATGTGAAAGCGAAAAAAATCAGTTCCATTTTCCTTATTTTTATTCTGGCGGTTCTGTTTGCTTCTCCCGGGCAGGCTGAAGATTTAACCGGAGAGGAAATAATGACCCGGGTGGATGAAAATCAGTTTATTGCTGCAGCCCGCCTGGAGGCCGAGATGAGAATAATTGACCGGGACCGGGAGAGCGTCAAGGAGATGATTATGTACGTGGAAAGTGATGGGGAGGTGAGCAACGGCCTGGTGGAGTTTATCAATCCCCGGGATCGGGGCACAAAATACCTGCTTTTGGATGACAGGCTGTGGATGCATTTTCCGGATGCTGAAGACCTGGTTCCCATCTCGGGGCATATGCTCCGGGAAGGATTGATGGGCAGTGATTTTTCCTATCAGGACGCCCTGGAATCAGAACAATTGACCCGCCTGTACCAGTTTGAAAAACTGGGCCGCACGGAAATCAATGAGCGACAGGTATATGAAATTGAAGGGGTGGCTCGCCCGGATCAGGAACCGGCCTATCACAACCGCAAATTCTGGGTTGATGTGGAGCGCTTTGTTGTCCTGCGGGAGGAAATGTATGCCCGAGACGGCCGTTTGCTCAAGGTTATGGAAACCGAAAAAGTGGAAGAAGTACAGGAAGGGCGGTGGATGGCAACGGCCATGATCATGGAGGATCAGCTGCGGGAGGATTCCCGGACCATTTACCGGATACTGGAAATCGACCTGGATTATGAAATTCCCCCGGGGAAAATTTCCCTGGAAACTTTGCAATAGAGGGACAGGGCAATTCCAAAAAAGAGAGGGGGGTTGATCAGCCCCCTCCCCAAAAAAGGAGGTCAAATTATGAGGTTGGGCCTGCCCGGGAAAGGACTATTTCTCCTCCTGATGATGGTGCTGATGCTGGGGGGAAGTATGGCGCATGCTGGAGCGGTGGAGGTCGGGGGCAGGATTGACCTGCAGGCGGGTATGCTTTATGATCAGGATTTTTTTGGCAACTATCAGGGGAGTGGGGAACTGGAACTGTATCTTCCCCGGGGTGAAAATTTTGCTTCGCGACTGGTTCTGAGGGGTCACTTAAACGAGGGCGGGCCCGAACTGGGAGTGAAGTATATGTATCTTCGCTATCGACATCAGTACGGGCATATTACCCTGGGACGGCAGCCGATTTCCTGGTCTTATGGATCCCTGATCCATCCCCTGGATTATAAGCCGGGGGTTGAAGGACTGGCCGGGGAAACAATTCAGCCCGAGGTGGATGGGGTCCGCATTTTACAGAACATGGGCAATGGGGCCAGCCTGCACTTTGCAGTCAGCTTTCCTGAAGGCCTGACCCGACAGCCCCTGCACCGGATGGGTCTCGGGGGACGTCTGCGGGTAATGCTCCCCGACCACGATTTCAGCCTCAATGTAATTGATCAGCCCCTGCAGCTTTTCCCTTTACCCGGAGAAGATAATCTCTTCCGGGCCGGACTGACCTATAGAGGTGATGCGGGGCCCGCTGGATTTTACGGGGCAATCAGTTATTTTCGCCTGCGGCATAGGGGAGATGAGGACGTCGTAGCCCAGGTGGGCGCGGATTTTAGCTGGCAGGTAGGTCCCGAGTATCAGGAAAGCCTGGTTTACTTCCAGGCCGAATATCTTCGCTTTTTGCTGGGGGAACTGGGTCTGAACCATTTAATGCAGGCCGGGGCTGGACCTGGTTTAATGGGAGGTATCCCGGCTGAGTTTCATGATCTGCTGCTGGTTAATCTGAACCTGGAGATTGACCCCTTTTCCCAGGTGGGAACAGCGTTAATTTTTGAAACAACTGATTATCAACTGGCCCTGGCCCCCTATTTTGAGAGCGACCTGGGAGGGGGAGTGGAATTAAGGCTGGAGGGCAGCCTGCTCTGGGACCGGGAAGGAGTTTTCAGCGGAGGCAGCAACCTGGGCCTGACCTTCTATTTTTAACCGGAATAATCCTGGGATGGAAAGGAGTTGGTCCTGATGCCTGATTTTGCAGATAAGGCGGAGTACGGAGAGAGAATAGCCGACAAATATGATCAATGGTATGGTGCTGTGGATGAGGAAATGGTGGAAAAGATTTATGAAGTAGGGCGAGGGGGTTCTGCCTTCGAACTGGGGATAGGAACCGGGAGAATTGCCCTGCCACTGCAAAAAAGAGGCATGCAAGTAGGGGGCATTGATGCCTCCCCGGCCATGCTGGAAAAATTAAAAAGCAAAGAGGGCGGCGATAAAATAGAGGTGCAGACTGGAGATTTTGCCAGCTTTTCCGCCCCCGGAAAATATGACGTGGTTTTTGCGGTTTTTAACACCTTCTTCGCTCTAACTACCCAGGAAGAGCAGGTTAACTGCCTGCAGTGTGTCCAAAAAATTCTTGCTCCAGGCGGAAAGCTAATCCTGGAACTTTTTGTTCCTGATTTAAAAAGATTTGAGGGGGGACAGGCGGTGCGGGTTTCTGAGGTTAAACCCGATCAGGTTAAACTGGATTGTTCCACCCATGACCCCGTCCGCCAGATTATCATCAGCCAGACGGTGGACCTGTCCGGGATGGGTATTGGTTTTTACCCGGTAAAGCTCAGGTATGTCTGGCCTGCTGAACTGGATTTAATGGCCCGCCTGGCCGGCCTGGAACTGGAATCCCGGTGGGGCAGCTGGCGGGGGGACCCTTTTACTTCCAAAAGTGGGATCCATATTTCAACCTATAAAAAGCAGGGAGAATAGGTTTTCCCCAAAGGGGTCGGGGTATTAGCCGTCCCCCAGGAACAATCTATAGTAGGGGTTGTTTTCTTCAAAAAAGTTGTTGGATGAACTATGGACAGGGAAAAGGTTCGGCAGAGCGCCGAACCTTTTGGTTTTTATTCTTTGAGTTTAATTTACCTGGACAGCAGTTCAATTTCCGCCGGGGGCATCAGGTCAGGTTCGTCAAATTCCTCGGCGGGGAAAAGGGTAAAGTCCAGGCCTTTTTTAGTTTTTAAGGGTTCAACCTGAACCGGCTGATATTCAGCCACTTCAGGGTCCTCAACTCCGTAGTAGCCGTAGTAAACGTTGTTCTCCGGATCGCCAACTTCACCATAAAGGGGATAACTTGCATCAACTGCAAATTGCTCCTCCAGGATGAACCCGATGCGGTACTCCAGATTATTCTCTCCGGCCTCCATCTCGAATTCAACCCCGGTAATAAATGGTGGTTCAATCATTAAACCCAGAAAACCGGTTTTGCTGCTTTCCAGTTCCTCCTCCAGGGTAATAGTCCCCTGGAGATAACCCCGGGTTTCTTCGGGCTCAAAGGTAATGGTTTCTTCATCCTGATCGGGAGTGACTTCCCGGGATTCGAAAAAACTGTACTCGTCCTCGTCGACAACTTCGATTTCCACGTCATTTTCCAGGTCAGTCAGGTGGGTCTGACCTTCTTCGTCAGTCTCGGCCACTTCGGTTTCAGGGGTGGTCGTTACTTTCATCCCCTCCAGGGGTTCTTCCTGATAATCCAGGACCTCTACTACCACCGAGTACTCTTCGTCCTCAACTGGTGTTTCACAGCCTCCAGAAAAAACCAGCAGGGCCCCTAACAGCACTAG
>PWFS01000095.1 GCA_003554145.1 Halobacteroidaceae bacterium
AGTAGAGAGGTTGGCATTCTAAAATGAAAATAACCCTGTTGTTCAGGGGTATTATTTTGTTGACCATAGGGATAGAAGCAGTTCAACTGGAAGGGATCTGGCAGTTACTGATTATCCCGGGGGAAAATTCCAGTATTTGAGTGCAAAAAATAACCTGACCTTTATAGGGATCAGGTTATTTCGGATAAAAAGGCTGGCTCCGACCGGGAAAAATGTCGGGAGGGAGAGCTATCCCCTGAAGAAAAAAACCTTTTTAGTCTCAGCTATCTTTTTTTATGATCCGCAGACCCATGTGCAGGGCGGATACATAACCACTGCCGTCCCGCAAAAACTGGATAATATTCTGTTCCCCCCGGCGAATTATTCTCGCTTTATCCACTTCAACCGGGTGAAGTTCCTGGCGGCTATTATTGAACTCAATGAATAGCTTTTCCCCTTCGGCCTGGACCTGAACCTCGGCTCCTTCCCCGGAGGTATATTTCCCCGGCCAGTCCCTGCTGCCCTCGGGCCAGGAGGAGAGCACCGGCCAGCTATATCTTTCTGTAGAAAGGGGCCGGTCCAGCACAGAATTGATCAGGGCATTCCAGATGCGGGTTACCGGCATTTCCACCAGGTTGATCAGTACTGCTGCGGTTAGATCTTTTTCTGGAAGCAGTCCCAGGTGACTGGAAACACCCTTTAAGCTGCCCCCGTGTTCAATTATGGGTTGGCCCTGATAATCGGGCTGAACCATGAAACCATATCCATAAAAATTTCCCGGGGGCAGGGGAAAGAGTGGCGCTCCCATCATCCTGGCCAGGGAAGGGTTATTTAAATAATAATTCCCGTACTTTAATAGATCAATGATATTGGACTTTAAAAAACCGGCCCCCAGCATGGCCGGGGCATGATTCCAGCAGGGAGCAGGCATTATTTCCTCGTCGATTCGAGCATAGAGTTGAGTTACATCTGGCCAGTCCTCCAGTTTTTGGGGATCAAAGGTGGTTCTATCCATCCCCAGGGGCTGGAAAATTCTCTCGGCCATAAAATCACCAAGGCTCATCCCGCTGACCCGCTCCACAATAGTTCCCAGGAGAGCATAGGCATCATTGGAATAGCTGAACTGACCCCCGGGGTGACCCAGGGGCTCAAATTTTTTCTGGGCCAGGTAGTGCAAAAGGTCGTCCCCGCTGTCCAGGGGAGGTTCTGCAGTCCACTGTTCCCACTTACCCTCCCTTTTTAATTTATCAACCGTGGGGTCCCCTTCCAAACTCCGGACCATGGCATATAATAAAGCCGGGGTGGGAGGCAGGGCCGCAGTATGAGTTAAAAAATGGTGAATGGTTATGGCCGGAGTAATTGTTTCTCCCACCTGAAATTCAGGCAGATATTTAATTACCGGGTCCCCAATTGATAGTTTTTCTTCCCGGGCCAGCAGCATGATGGCCAGGGCGGTAAAGGATTTGGTGATGGAGGCGATCCCGAAAACGGTTTCGGGGCCTGCTTTTCTCTCTTCCTCCCGGCAGGCATAGCCGAACCCCCGGGCATAAATAACCTCTCCTTTATGGGCGAGTCCTACCGACAGACCCGGGATTTCATATTCCTCCATTATTTCCAGGGTCCATTCTTCAAATTTTTTCTGCCAGTCCTGATTTTTAGTCAGCAAAATTACTACCTCCTGTTTTTTGAAGCGGATTTAATTTCGGCCCGGAAATTTAATTTTTCAAGCGGGGATCCAGAGCATCCCGCAGACCGTCCCCCACCATGTTAAAAGAGAGCACCAGCAGCATAATAGCCAGGCCAGGGTACAGGCTCAGGTGAGGAGAGGTTTGAATATGCTGCCTCCCCTGACTGAGCATTGCTCCCCAGTCCGGCTGTGGAGGCTGGGCTCCCAGTCCCAAAAAGCTAAGGGCCGCAGCACTTAAAAGGGCGGTTGCCAGGCGCAGGGTGCTCAAAACCAGAACCGGGGGAACGATATTGGGCAAAATATGCCGGGCCAGAATCCGGGTATTCCTGGCACCCAGGGCCCGGGCCCCCTGGATAAAATCGTTTTCTTTAACCGAAAGCACGGTCCCCCGGACCAGCCGGGCAAATAGGGGTATGGACCATATGCCTACTGCAATCATTACATTGAAGAGACCGGGTCCCAGGGCTGCAACCAGGGCCAGGGCCAGAAGAACGCCGGGAAAAGCCATCATAATATCCATTACTCTCATGATTATATTTTCCAGCACGCCCCCGTAATAGCCGGCGATTAACCCTAAAAAACCCCCCCCAAGAAGACCGATTGCTACCGAGATCAGACCGATAGTCAGGGAAAGCCGGGAACCATAAATTATGCGGCTGAGCTGATCCCGGCCGTGCTGATCTGTCCCCAGCCAGTGTTCAGAAGAGGGGGGATCCATCCGATTGCGCCAGTTCTGTTCATAGGGATCGTAAGGAGCAATATGGGGGGCGGCGATGGCAGTGATTATGGTGATTAGAATTATGATAGCCCCCAGAACAGCACCCCTGTTTTTTCGAAATCTTCTCCAGAAAACGTTTAACTGTCCTCTGATTCCAGAATCTTCCATTATCCCCACCTCCTCAATCGTACCTGATCCGGGGATCAATTATTCCGTACAGGATATCTACAATTAAATTCAAAAAAACAAAGGTTAAAGCCAGAAACATAACTCCCCCCTGCACCACGGGAAAATCCCGGAAGTGAATGGCTGAGACAATATATCTTCCCAGGCCGGGCCAGGAGAAAACCGTTTCCACAACCACCGCGCCTCCCAGCAGGTAACCCAACTGAATACCGGCCATGGTGATTATTGGAATCAGGGCATTTTTTAGGGCGTGGCGATAAAGAACCACCCGTTCCCCAGTTCCCTTGGCCCGGGCAGTACGGATGTAGTCCTGCCTGAGAACCTCCAGGACACTGGACCGGGTTAAGCGGGCCAGCATTGCCGCTGAGGGCACCCCCAGGGTTATAGAGGGCAGGATATAGCTTTTAAAACCCTCTAGGGTCCAGGGCATTCCTGCCATTCCCGAGGGAGGAAAAATCTGGACTGCGAAAGCCAGATAATACATCAACATTAAGCCCAGCCAGAAACTGGGGGCCGACAGCCCGCCAATTGCACCCAGCATGCTGATATTGTCAAAAATGGAATACTGCTTGGTAGCGGCCAGCACCCCCAGGGGAATGCTGATCAGAATGCTGAACAGCATGGCGAAAAGAGCCAGGCTGGCGGTGGCAAAAAAGCGAGCCTGAATTTCCCCTAAAACCGGCTGGCGAGTACGCAAAGATCTTCCCAGGTCGCCCTGGAGCAGGCCCAACATAAAGGTTCCAAACTGCTCGTGGAGCGGCCGGTCTAAACCCAGGCGAGCCCGGATGGCAGCAACATCCTCCGGACTGGCCCCTACCCCAGCGATAACACGGGCCGGATCACCAGGAATAAGGTGCATAATCATAAAGGAGATCAGGGCCACGCCTATTAAAATGGGAATTAAATAGATCAGGCGGCGCAGGAAATAATTGAACAAAAAGGTCAACCTCCTTTCCGGCAGGACTTTCTGCTCGTTAAAAGCCAGGCAGAAACCGGGTAGGAATAAAAGAAAAAAGGAAATTTCAGTTTGGGATTGAAGGAAAGCACCATTATTAATCAGCTGTCAGCCGGTTAAAAAAAGAAAAACCTTAAAAGGGGCCGGCGCGCTGCCGGCCCCTTTTTCCTCAGTCTTCCTTGTAGAGTCGGATATAGTCGTGGGTCCGGGAGGGAGTAAAAGTATAGTCCTGGATGTTGGCCCGATGGGCGATCAGGTAGAATTCGTTCATTATGGGGATTGAAGGAGCATCAGCCATGATCATGTCCTGAACTTTATGATATATCTCTTCCCTTTCTTCAAAAACTGCAGTTCTTAAACCCTTTTCCAGGATCGAGTCTACTTCGGGATTTTTGTAGTCGCCCCAGTTAGCCCAGCCGGTGCTGTGGTACATTAAATCCAGGTGAGCGGCGGGCTCTCCGGTGCGCTGCATTAGCCCGATATAGGCCAGGTCAAAATCTCTTTCATCCAGCTTATCCAGGAGAGTGGCAAACTCTACAATTTCCAGGTTGACATCGATACCCAGCTGGTTGAACTGATAATGTATGGCTTCATTTAGTTCACTGTCCATAGTATAGCGTCCCTGGGGGGTGGTCAGAGTAAAGCTCAGGGTTTCTCCATCTTCGTTACGCAGAAGGCCATCATTACCTTTGGTCCAGCCTGCTTCGGCCAGGAGCTCCAGGGCTCGGTCGGGATCATAATCATAAAGTTTGACATCGGGATTATGGTACAGGGATTCATTGGTCAGGGGGCCGATTGCCGGCTCAGCCACCCCTTCCAGGAAGGCATCAATCAGTTCCTCCAGGTCCAGGGCATGGTGCAGAGCCTGTCGAACCCGCACATCCTGGAAAACTTCCGTAGCAAAGTTGAAAACAAGGTTGCGGGTATTGAAATCAGGTTCACTGATTAAAACAATATCCTCATCTTCATCGAGTATTTCAATATATTCGGTAGGAACGGTTGTTACCAGGTCAATTGTTCCAATGCGGAGTTCGGTCATTTGAGTTCCTGCTTCCGGGATGGGACGGAATTTCACCTGTTCGATACGGGGAGCCTGATCCCAGTAATCCAGGTTGCGTTCCAGAACAACTTCGGTGTCCGGAGTCCATGATTTGAAAACAAAAGCGCCGGTTCCCACGGGGTTATGAGTATAGTCTTCTCCATACTCCTCAATGGCCCGGGGACTGGCAATAAAGGTGGCATTTTGAATCAGGACATCATCAATAAAAGCAGCATTGGGCTCATAGAGATTAATAACAATAGTATAATCATCAATTATTTCCATGCTCTTGATATTGTCCCGCATTAATTGCCCGGCATGGGATCCGGTTTCGGGATCCTTGAGGCGTTCAAAATTGAAGTAGACTGCTTCTGCATTAAAAGGGGTTCCATCATGGAACTCTACTCCCTGCCGTAGATAGAAGGTATAGGCCCGGGCATCTTCGCAAATTTCCCAGTCTTCAGCCAGGCCGGGTGCGAAGGAGCCATCAAAGTCCCGGCGGATCAGGTGATCATAGATCTGAAAACCAACACTACTCGTCGGGGCATCCTCCAGGTAGGCAGGATCGAGATCCTGAATATCAGCCCGCAGAGCAACTACAAGGGTGTCTTCCGGAGTCTGGGCCTGGGCGGCATTAAAACCTGCAAAAATCAATAAGCCAGCCAGCAAACAGCCAATCAGCAACCCTTTTTTTCCCACAAAAAAACCTCCTTAAAAATTTAATTTCATCTTACAGTTATTAATTGGACTTTGCTCTTTCTTTTCCCTCCCCGGGATTAAAATCCGTTTTTCTGACTGCTCTGGCAGTAATTTACTTCCTTATCGGGTCAAAGGGGGAGCAGGAACTTTCGTTTTAGAGGGAAACTCGGATCAGGAGGGTCAATTTTTGCTCCCCCTTTATTCTGGAAAAAGGTAGGAGAAAGACACCTCAGGACAAGGAAAAAGAACGGGAACTCACTGTTAATGCCCGCGTTTTCCTGGGGGGGAATAGAAATCCTGTCCACTGGAGAAGAAGAATTAGGCCTGACCGCAAAAAATTGCAGCAGAAAAAATAAGGTCCGGAGATTTTTTTTGCAGGAAATATTCTGCTCAACAGGGAAAAAATCAGGGAAGCAGAATAGGTTTTACCGGAAAAGGATTTTCAGGGCCGGGCTTTTCTTCTCAACTTAAGCTTCCCTGCAGTCTGGAGTGGAGAGGTCTGGCAATGCTGAGAGCCCGGGTTCCCGGAAAGCCGAAAAAAGCAGGGAGGGCAGAACATGGATCAGATCAGCCCCGCAATACTGGAAGAAATGGCTTTCCCCGGGTCATATGCCCGGGGGCTGAAGTATTATCAGGAGGGAGCAGTCAGCAGTACCGTTTATGATCAGGGGTTTTTGCAGGGAGAGGTCCGGGGCAGAGACTCAAAAATCTTTAAGGTCTGCCTGGAGATCCGTCCGCCCTTCGCTGCGCAATGCACCTGCTCCTATGACGGGGGAGGAATCTGTCAGCATGGGGTGGCCCTGGGTCTGGCCTGGCATTATAATTCAGAGCAGTTTCAGGATCAGGGAGAAAAAGAAAAAAATATCCGGGAGGACCTGGAGGAAATCCTGGGGATGCTGGAAAAAGAAGACCTG
>PWFS01000203.1 GCA_003554145.1 Halobacteroidaceae bacterium
GATCCACCGATCTCTTTTGATTCATAATATCCCAGTAGGGGGGCGAGGTTACGGTCAGGTCAATATCCCGGCCCAGGAGTTCTTCCTTTAATTCCCGGGCATCTCCCTGCAGCCAGTTGATAAGGGCCCTGTCCCGGGAAAGAATTAACCGCCCCTCCTCTTTATTGTCCACCTTCCACCCTTTAACCTGTTCCAGCCGGCGGGCACCATTTTCCCAGTAATCAGGATTTAATTCAAGACCCACCCCGGAAATTCCCTTCTCAGCTGCTGCAATCAGGGTCGTAGCAGTACCGGCAAAAGGATCAAAAAGAAGGGGGGGTTCAGCTGCAGGATCAATATATATCAGGGAGTCTATAAGCTTATTAACCAGTTCCACAGGAAAAACAGCCGGGTGACCCAGTTTTCTTTCCTCCGAGCTGCGAATAGGCCCCCGCCAGACACTGAGTGAATTCTTTATCCAGGTTTTGCCATCCAGATTATTGGCTTTTTTCCCCACCGATTCCCCTCCTTCTCTTTTAGTATTCTTCTCCCAAAAATAAAGCCCTGCTTAAAGGGCAGGGCTTTTTACTCGAATTGACGCCTGGGCTGCTGCCAGTCGAGCCACTGGAACCCGGAAGGGCGAACAGCTGACATAATCAAAACCGGTTATCTCACAGAAATGAATGGATTCCGGATCTCCCCCATGTTCCCCACAGATTCCCAGTTTTAATTCTGGTTTAATCTGGCGGCTATCTTCCACTGCTATCTTGATCAGGCGCCCCACCCCTTTGCGGTCAATGGTAATGAAGGGGTTAACCGGGAGAATATCATCCTCCAGGTAGGCCGGAAGAAATCTGGCCTCAGCATCATCCCGGGAAAATCCGAAAGTGGTCTGGGTCAGATCATTGGTTCCAAAGGAAAAGAAATCCGCTTCCCCGGCAATCTCATCTGCGGTTAAACAGGCCCGGGGTAATTCAATCATGGTCCCTATTTTACAGCTGATCCGGGATTGATCGGTCACCTTTTCCTCCAGGACCTCCTCCAGTTCCTTTTTCAAAAAACTCAGTTCCCGGGCATCTGCCACCAGGGGAATCATGATCTCCAGGTCCACCGACTGGCCATTTTGAGCTACTGCCAGGCCTGCTTCTGCCAGGGCTTCTACCTGCATCCGATAAAGTGCGGGTAACATTATCCCCAGACGACACCCCCTCAGGCCCATCATGGGATTGGATTCATCCATATTTTTTGTTTTTCGAAAAAGTTCTTTTTTGCTGATCAGGGTTGCCTGATCACCTTCTTTTTCGGCCTTAAATATTTCCTGCTGTAAATCCAGGAGCTGGGGCAAAAACTCGTGCAAGGGCGGATCCAGCAGTCGAACCGTCACCGGCCGACCGTCCATAACCTCCAGTATTTCCTGGAAATCTTCCTGTTGATAGGGAAGGAGCTTTTCCAGGGCCTCACTTTGCTCCTCCGGGGATTCGCTCAAAATCAGCTGCCGGACCAGGGGAAACCTTTCCTTGCCCATAAACATATGCTCGGTGCGGCAGAGGCCAATACCCTGGGCTCCCAGCTCCAGGGCTTTGCGGGCATCCTCTCCATTATCCGCATTGGCCCTGACCCCCAGCCGCCTTCTTTCATCGGCCCAGGTTAAAAGCTTAAGGGTTGCTGCCGACAGTTCGGGCTCCTTCAATACCGCTTCACCCTGGATAACCTCGCCAGTGCCCCCATTAATGGTAATTGTGTCCCCGGCCTTGATTACATGCTCCCCCAGTTGGGCCCGCTTTTCCTCCCGGTCTAATTTAATACTTTCACAACCACACACCGCAGGTTTCCCCATTCCCCGGGCTACTACCGCGGCATGGCTGGTCATACCGCCCCGGGCCGTCAAAACTCCCCGGGCAGCCAGGATGCCGTGAATATCGTCAGGGGTGGTTTCCGAGGTAATCAGGATTACGGGAATGTCCCGTTCCCCCCAGGCTTCAGCTTCATCGGCTGTGAAAACAGCCCGGCCCGTGGCGGCACCTGGTGAGGCCGGCAAACCCTGCCCCAGGACTTCATATTTCTGCCCCGGGTCCAGTTGCCGGTGGAGCTTTTTTTCCAGTTCGGAAGGTTTAACCCGCAATATGCATTCATCTCTGGTTAATAGCTCTTCGGTCACCATATCTGTAGCAATTTTAATCGCCGCATCCGCAGTCCTTTCCCCCCGCCGGGTCTGCAAAATAAAGAGCCGGCCCTGTTCTATGGTAAATTCCACATCCTGAACCTCGCGATAATGCTTTTCCAGTTGATCTGCAATGGCTTTTAATTCCTCATATTCCCGGGGGAAAGAGCTGGCCATTTCTGAAATATCCAGCGGAGTTCTGATTCCCGCAACCACATCCTCCCCCTGGGCATTGGGTAAAAATTCTCCATATATTTCTGGCTCTCCAGTAGAAGGGTTGCGGGTAAAAAGCACGCCGGTTCCGCAATCTCTCCCCTTATTTCCAAAAACCATGGACTGCACATTAACTGCAGTCCCCAGATCATGGGGAATATTGTTGGCTTCCCGGTAAACCCGGGCCCGCCGATTATCCCAGGATTTAAATACTGCCTCTACTGCACCCAGGAGCTGTTTTTCCGGATTCTGAGGAAATGAGCTATCACTTTCCCCCCGGATTATTTCCTTGAATACCGAAATCAGGTTCCAGTCGGCCCTGTTGTCATTTTTTTCCAGGCGGTGATTGAAGTGGTAGGCCGGGACTCCCAGCACCACTTCGCCGTACATCTGGATCAAACGCCGATAACAGTCCAGGGCAAATTCCTCATCCCCGGTGCTTCGGGCCAGACCCTGAACGCTCTCGTCATTGAGGCCGATATTGAGTATGGTATCCATCATCCCCGGCATGGATACCGCAGCTCCGGAGCGAACGCTAATTAAAAGCGGGTCTTCGGAGGAACCAAATTTTTTCCCCATGTTTTTTTCCAGTTGTTCCAGGTGGGTTTTGATCTCTGGAAGGAGCTGCTTTAAAAAACCGTCCTGCTGTAAATAGTCAAGGCAGGCCCTGGTAGTAATAGTAAATCCGGGGGGCACAGGCAGGCCCAGCCCGGTCATTTCAGCCAGATTGGCTCCTTTACCTCCCAGTAATTCCCGCTGCTCCTGATTACCCTGACTGAAACTCTGCACATATTTTCCCACACAGTTCCCTCCTTAAAAGTTTTTCAGAACATCTTTCTGGAAATAATCGGGCTTTTTCCCCACCAGATGATGGGCTTTTATGGTCCGAATGGTCCCGGTTTTGCTGCGCATTACAATGGTTTCAGTTGTGGCCCGGTCCCCGGAAAAACGGACTCCTTCCAGCATGTCCCCATCTGTAACCCCGGTAACGGAAAACATGATGTCCTCTCCATCCACCAGGTCTTCCATGCGCAGGACTTTATTTATATCAGTAAAACCCATGGCCCGGGCCCGCTCTATTTCCTCGTCATTGCGGGGCTGCAAAATACCCTGAATCTCTCCCCCCAGGCACTTCAGGGCCGCAGCGGTTAAAACTCCTTCTGGTGCCCCTCCAATTCCCATTAAAACATCCACCCCGGTATCATCCATGGCTGCCGCAATTCCCCCGGCCACATCCCCATCGCTGATCAGACGGATCCGGGAACCGACCTCCCTTATCTCCCTTATCAGTTCCTCATGCCGGGGCCGGTCCAGGATAATGACAGTCAGGTCCCGGACCCGCATGCCCATGGCCCCTGCAATATTCTCCAGGTTTTCCCGGGGCGACTTACGGATATCGATGGCTCCTCCCGCCCGGGCTCCAACAGCTATCTTATTCATATAAGTATCGGGGGCCCGGAGCAGGCAATTCTTTTCTGCAGCGGCAATAACGGCCAGGGCATTGGGCAGCCCCCGGGCTACAAGGCGGGTTCCCTCCAGGGGATCTACCGCTATATCCACCCTTGCTCCCCCTTTCCGGGTTCCAATTTTTTCCCCGATATAGAGCATGGGGGCTTCATCTTTTTCTCCTTCACCAATAACAACTTCCCCATCAATGTGGACCGTATCAAAAACAGCCCGCATGGCATCCACTGCCGCCTGATCAGCGGCTTTCTGATTTCCTTTCCCCATCCAGGGGGCGGAAGCCAGGGCTGCGGCCTCAGTCACCCTGGCAAATTCAAGTGTTAATTCCCTTTCCATCGGCAAATGCTCCTTTCTCCAGGATAATTGCAGCCAGTTCCTCCAGGGATCTCCCGGTCACCTCCACCGTCAAACATCCGATCCGCTTCATTATTTCCTGGCCGAACTCCATCTCCTTATATATTCTATCCAGGGTGGAATAATCTGCAGCAGGCATTTTTATGACCCGCAACCTCTCCCGGCGAATTGAACGGAGCACCTCCGGATCAATGGTCAGTCCAATAATCCTGGAGGGGGTCAGAGAAAAAATTTCCCGGGGCGGGAAGACCTCCGGCACCAGGGGAACATTGGCCACCCGATAGCCCCAGTGGGCCAGGTAAATACTGAGGGGAGTTTTGGAGGTTCGGGAAATCCCCAAAATCACCAGGTCTGCCCGGGCGAGGGCAGAAAGATCCTGGCCGTCATCACAGCGAACCGCAAATTCAATGGCCTCAATTTTTTTATAATAATTTTCTTCCAGGGAAGGCAGGGCCGCCATTTTTCCCTCCCTATCCCAGTCCTCTATAGGTGAGGTAATTTTATTCAACAGTGGGCCCAAAAGGTCCACGATTTGCACCCTTAATTTCCAGGCCTGTTTCCTTGCTTCAGCCCTTAATTCTCCATCCAGAAAAGAATGGGCAATTACCGCACCTCTGTTCCCCGCTTCCTTAATAACTTCTTCAACTTCCTGGGGTGAGCCAATCCCGGGAAAAAAACGGCAGGAAAGTTCCTCCCCGGAAAAGTGGCCTGAAATGTATTCTATCAGTTCTGCTCCCGGTTGTTCCTGACTTTCTGCCAGGAGATAGATTTCCATATTAATCCCCTTCCCTGGATAAATTGTTCAATAAAAATCGAAATATTCCCTGCCGGGTTACCCGGCCCAACAGGTTATCCTGACTATCAATTACGGGAACTGCTTCCCTTGATCCATCCTGTAAAAGGACCAGGGCCCGGTACAGATTATCATCTATCCTTAATTTTTGATCCTGGGGCAGGCGGACCATGGCCACCTTTACCGGAAGTTCCCTGTTTTCATTACCGCCCAGCATTACCTTTATTAAATCCTTGGCGGTTACCAGTCCTGCGATTCGATGCTCCCCCTCCACCACGAAAAGGGTTTCACAATTTTCTAAAAAGAGATGGACCGCAGCATTATGCACCGTGGCATTTTCATTGATTACCACCGGAACGCTCTGCACGGCTTCGACCCTGGTTCCCCACAACAGGTTGCTTAACCAGACCGGACTGTGGTGGGGATTGTAAAAATAGCCTACCCGGGGCTTGGCCTCCAGGAGGCGAGCCATGGTCAAAAGGGCCAGATCGGTTCTCAAAGCTGCCCGGGTTAAATTAAGCCTCCCCGCCAGCTCCTGGCTGGTTACCGGTTCCTCTTCTTTAACTATTTTTAAAATTTCCTTCTGCCGGGCAGTTAATTCCATCAGGCTTCCTCCTAAACCTTTTAAGACCTGGACCAAAGACAGCTCCCATTCCCATAAACTTCAGGATAGGAGCGGAAAATTCAATAAATCTTCAGGTCACGAGGGCCGGGGAAAGTTCATTCCGGGCCCTGTAAAGGAATGATCCCCTGTAATAATAACCCTTACATCCTTTTGTCGAGGTACAGCCACTACAAAAAAACAAACCAAAAGCTCCTCCCCCAAAACCCCGCAGGGAAGAGTTAATGCCCGAGGAATGATGCTAAATTTACCATTTTTTCAAATTAGTATAACACATATTTCTATATATACTATGCTAATTCAATTAATCCTGCATAAAAAAACCGGATTTTTTAAAACCCGGTCATTTATCCCGCAGATATTTCAATATTTCATTGGCCGATTCCTCAACTGATTTATTGGTCACATTAATTATGGGGCAACCGATCCGGCGCATTATCTGAGAAGAATATTCCAGTTCCTGATTGATCCTTTTTATGGAAGCATAC
>PWFS01000038.1 GCA_003554145.1 Halobacteroidaceae bacterium
GGTTCATGAGTCTGGACCGGCAAACCCGGGAGTCCATCAGGGTAGTGTGCTACGTCAAGTTCGCTCAAATGGGTGTAATTGCCGTGACCAACCGGCCGCCAGTCGTTAACATCATAGTCCCATTGGGCCACATTATAGGCCATTCGAGCACGGGTTGTTGGAACCGGGCCGTAAAAGTTGAAAGTTCCTGCAACGTAGATTGCGGTAGGAGTCTTGCTGGTATCAAGAACTATGCTGTATATTCCTTTAATAGGCCTGTTCGGATCCTCGGCCTTAAGGTCATGACCCAAAAGGTGATATTCACCGCTGGCATCAATACGAAGGGCTGCTGCTATGTCCAGTGGAAATTCGACATCAGGCATTTCCAGGGTTGGCCCCCAGTTGCCCACCAGGTATAGATCGCCCGTGCTTTCATCAAATGCGATATCGTTGATCACACCTGTTCCGCCACGGGCCGTGTTACCTACGACGCTTTCTCCCTGATAAGTCCCCTCGATTTTTGACCAGGAATTATCAGCCGGGTCATAGACCCCGATGCCGCTGTGACTGCTTATAGCGCCATAAGCGTAGAGCCTGCCCTCTATGGCTTTAATGCCCTCTGGCGGGCTCTGAATTCCATCCCCGCGTGCCCACGCCACGGGTTCATAGCCCCGCTCTGGATGGAGGCTCCAGACAAACCAACGGCTGCCGCGCTCGGCTTCCCAGTTTCCGCCGAAATAAAGGGTGTCCCCGATCCAGGCTATACCCGCTATATTCGGGGTACCGATCCCATCATTCATTCCGGTAATCATGCGGGTTTCATTGCGCTCCGGCGCCACGAAGGCTCGAGACCAATGTTCTGATCCAGCAGGCGGTCCCACCGTTGGAATATGCTCTACATACCTGGCGTTTAATTCCTCTACCACAGGCGGGTTGTCGAGGAAGTTAATATTTGGATTCCAGCGGGCCAGGTAGTGGGACTGATAATCTGCAGGTGCACTGGTTCCAAAATTTTCGGGGCCAATATGATTGAAGTCACCGGCGAAATAAACATCGTAACCATTGGTAGCCAGGCGAACCTCGGGCATAACCCTTGATGAGAGTCCAGAACCGAGAGAATGCCAGGTGTCCGTTGCAGGATCATAGGCAATCACACAATGGGCCGGATCCCCGTTCTTAAACCCATCGTAGAATTCATTCACCCCTCTCCTCCCGCCAAAAGCCCCGGAGAAGTAGATAAGTCCGTCAGCCGCTTTTTCTATGCTGAAAACATCTCTCCCCACACCACCGCGACCTGTGGGGTCGGTCCATGCATTCTTTTCGTGATCCCAAAGGGCTATGCCCCGCAGGGGTTCCTGTCCCAGTCCCTCCGAGAAACTACCTACTATCCATATATCGTCTCCGTCAATAAGGAAATCACGAACGACCACACTATCGAAGGCAATAAAGTCGGCCGCCCGTTGCAAAATGCCATCCGCCTTTCCATAGGAACCATCCCGAGGGAAATCGGCGGGGAAGGGCATCCAGCCTTCATCTTCCCGCCAGGCGGCAAAACCGGTCGAGTAACTGGCAGTGGACATGGTGTTCTCAGGATTCATTCCATTTCCACCCAGATAATCCCAGGTGCCCCCAATATAAATTGTGGATGGATTGGTGGAGGTATCGACATATATCCGGCGTACCCGGGGAATTCCACCCCCCGGCCCTGAAGGAATTACTTCGTAAGTACCCGTGTTAAAATTGAACCGGTGGAACGCGTTACTTCGCAGGGGCAGTTGGAGGGGCGCACCAACAAAAGAACCACCAATATATAGATGGTTGCCCTGGGGGTCATAGTCCAGGGATTGAATAGAACCACCCGGGCTTATGGTTCCATTGTACTGCACCCGCCCCAGTGGACGCCACTGATCGGGACCGGGTTCACTGGGATCGTAAATAGCCAGCGCATTCACCCCGTGGTACCGGTTGCCTCCCGGATTGTCAATGCGCATGAATTCACCCCCGACTACCAGACGCCCATCGGGTAAAAAGACAAAATCATTAATAACTCCAGTGGGGCCAACCCCTCCCTGGGTGGAGTGAAAAAAGGCCACAACTTCATAACCATTTTCCGGCGACCAGGTCCAGAGATGCCAGGATTGGTTGGTGAGTCTTCTGTCGAAATCCCGGGCATCGATTCCCGCTTCCCATACGCCCGCGAACCATAACTTGCCGTCATGCCATTTCATCTGGCGCACCGAGGGAGAGCCCACGCCATCTGCCATCCCTGTCGCGGCAGACATCTGGGAAACCTGGGCCGGCATGGGGAACTGTCGGGACCAGTGCTCATCGCCTTCGGCCGCCAGAACACCTGGTGCCATTAACCAGGCCATCACCAGCACCACAATAAAAACAGCTATTGACCACCAGTATGCCGAAGAATGCTTCCTGGAAACTTTATTAACTGCACCTCTCAAAATAAAACCCTCCTTTTCTTCCACTAGTGTATATTTATGTTGCGATTGCGGTAAATTTCCCTCCCTTCCAGGCGGCAATGACCCGGTTTTTTTTGAATCAATGAAACAATTCCCGGACAGGATGAGAAATAAGCGCAAAAGGATGTGAGGGTTCATCATGTCCCTAATACCAGCCACAATCCCATTACTTAATAAAAAACCCTAACTGAGGCCCTTCACCCCGCAAAGGATTTCAGATTATCATTGAGCTTTTTTTAGAAATTAACGGGGATCAAGTCTTCAGGGGTCAGGTAGCCTCTGGAGCATCCAAATATTTTTATTTTCCTCCTAAATTATTTCCTTTAATAGTATAAATATACTTCAATTCTCCTAATTTTCCTTTTTTCTATTTTTCATAAAAATTTAAATTTTTTGAAATGAATTTGGGCTTATAGGTTGCCCCTTTGGTTTTATCAACCTATAATACCCTTATCGGAGATGAAAAAATCAAACAAAATGTGGCATTGGGGCAGAATTCAGTTGCAGCCTTTATATAGAGATCTCACATATCCATGGCTACAGTTTTATGCCTTCTTTTTTTCTTCAAGAAGCTGGGAGAAAAACTCCTTCAATGTTTCATACCGCCTGTTCTTTCCTACCCAGACAACTCTACCTGTTTCGAAGTCAATGACTACTGTCAAGTATTGATGGTACTTGCCAATATCAATTTCATCTACTACCAGATAGGGAGGGGGAGTGTTTGCGTCCTATCTTTAATAAAAATCATTATGCTATCTCTCGCTTTTTATTATTAAATCAACAAGAGATACAGCCCACCCTCCTTCTCAGGAAGATGGGCTGCTCTGTAGATCCTCTCCGGTCACTAATACCGACAACCTTCGACAGAAGTCGGGAAGTGCCAGGCACCTTTGTCCGAGTAAAACGACGGCTTGCTATCATAAGGGAAAATGCTTTTCAGGCATAAATTAATCGTATAACTCTTTACTTGTTAAAGGTTTATCATAAATATCAAGGTGCGAAAGCTGAGCATATGATTAAAGCCCGAGATTATACTAACTTTTGTGATAATGCCCCTAAGCCTGTGGTCATCTTTTAAGACTATGGTGAGTTTCTCCGAAAAGCATGGGAACATATTGACTTCTACGTAAAAATAATGGCCTAGAAAAAAACTGTCTTAATTCTCCGCACTAATCTACATAAGAGAGATAGAGTTCTTGAACCATGTTTAAGGAATCCTGGTAATGTATCCATCCTACCAGAAGACCATTATCTTGGCGGTAGTAGAACTCATTGTAGAAAGTCCCCTGTTTACTCTCCTCTTTGATAGATACAAGAAGAGTACCATCTTCAGCAGGCCCCTTAAAGGAGACTCGACTTATGACTCCTGTTATGGGGTCTTCATCCAGTACATCACCAGAGGAGAGTCCATCCATTATCTGGGGAGGTAACCACAAGCCACCTAATTGGACAAGACCACTGACTGTAAATGCCTCTGTAATAGAGGGTGGCATACCTGGAGGTGAGTCTAGGTGAGCCAGGGATCTCTGGCGGATCCAGTCTGAACCCCTCTCCGTAATGTGCATCTCTAGATCAAGGCCAATAGGAATAGGGGAGGAGTCTGGTACAATGGTGGTAAGGGCACCTGAATAGTGGAGATAGTTCACTTCCTGGATCCACTCCGGAGGAAGACTTCTCTCCCATGGCCAGGATATAGTACGGGTATGGAGAAGCTCTACATGGGAGAGATGGGTCGAGGTAAACGAGTCTAATTCCTGAGTATAGCTATCTTGGAGGGGACCAAATCCAGCAGAGCCATAGTAGAGAAGAAGCCCAGAATTTAGATCATAAACAAAGACAGTCCGTCCCTCTTTATAATGAAAACGGATGGCATTAAAAGTATCTCCCCCTAAAGAATATGGAAGTCTTACAATACGTAGTTTCCCCCATGTACCCTCTGAGAGAGAGGCCAGGAAAGAAGGGGGTAGCCAGAAGTCACCTGCACAAACAGGCGTATCCACAACAGAAAGTCGATTATTATAGCTGGTGAGATGTCCCTGTAGATCTAAGTACGAGTAGAGGTGAATATCCAGTACTGTTGGCTCATCTCTGGTCACTACATTAACCTGCATGAGACCATGCCCAGAGGCCGAGTGACCCTCTTCTTTACGATATCTATTCCCCTGAGCATCGACCCAGTCACCTTCTTCATCTCTGAAGTAGACATCACGTCCATCAGGAATAATGGCAGATGCAGTATAGTACGTAAGACGTGTACCCTCTCTTGACCAGATGGGAGGGGCATACTCTTTCAGCTGGGGAAAGACTGTGAGCATAAACCCTTCGGCACCTAGAGAGGTGGCACTGGTAGTAAAGGGTATTAAAAGAAGACAGAGAAGACAGAAGAAGACCACTCTGCACCTCCCCTTTATTCTCTCCATAGATATCTCCTCCTTGTTTTTGATAGAGAACAGAGAACCTTCTTTTTTTCACGCAATTCTCCTAAAAACTCTCCCTATTAATCGGTATATTCATCATTTCCTCAAAAAACCCTCTCTGACAAATTTATAGTCCTGCCCTAATTCTGTTTAATTTGTCATCTATAAACCCCTTACTCTCTATAACAACGATTTACCCTAACCTCTTCCAACACGCCATAGCTTGTTCAGCATTTTGTGGAGCTTCCTTCTTAGTTCTACCTACGAACCAATTTAAATCATTACTCTGACCCTCTATAACTAAACTTTCATATTTACTGCACCTGCTAAAATAAAAGTGTACCACCTCAATCCCAAACTCCTGTACAATGAATTCATAGCCAAAACCATTATATAGGAGTTTTAGAAAGGTGATTGAGATGGCACGATATCAGATTATCAGAGAACTATACTTTAATCAAGGAAAAATAAGCGGGCAATTGCTCAAGAACTTGGAGTGCATAGAAATACAGTGACCAGGGCTCTGGAAAATCCTGACCTGGAATATATACGGGCTTCACCTCTAAAAAGCCAAGTCAACCCTCCCTTCCAAGAAAAATCAAAAAGATGGTCCTTGATAATTCAAAAAAGCCGCACGATGAAAAGCCTACCAAAACCAGGATGCATGAAATTTTGTGTGAAGATAAGTGCCCTGGTAGTTACTTTACTTTTCATACTTAGTGGGAAAAAACGAGGGAAAATAGGAGTTAAATATTCCCGAAACCTTTATCAAGTTAAACCCGATAAAGAGAACCATGCCGGTTGACTTCGGAGAAGCTTACGTAATTAAGGGGACGAATAGAAAGAAAATTCACTTTTTTGCAGCTAAGAAGCTTAGTTGGTTTTGGAAAAGGAAAATATGTAAAGTTGATCCTCTCCAGAAAAGAGAATTTTTCTTTGACGGGCTGTTTTCTGCTTTTGGTTTTTTTAGGTGTTCCAAATTTCCTCTAAATCGGCACACTTTTGGGAAAATTATTATTTTGCCGAAAAAACAAAAACCCCTGAGAACTTTGTTCCCAAGGGGGTTATCGTCTGGTGGAGATGAGGGGAGTCGAACCCCTGACCTCGTGAATGCCATTCACGCGCTCTCCCAACTGAGCTACATCCCCACACCTGGAGCCGATGACCGGACTCGAACCGGTGACCCCATCCTTACCATGGATGTGCTCTACCTGCTGAGCTACATCGGCAAAATTAATGGCGGAGCTGACGGGATTCGAACCCGCGGTCTCCGGCGTGACAGGCCGGCGCGTTGAGCCACTTCGCTACAGCTCCGCTTCTTTCAAATGGTGGGCGAAACAGGACTTGAACCTGTGACCCCCTGCTTGTAAGGCAGGTGCTCTCCCAACTGAGCTATCCGCCCGAATGGCACCCCCAAGGGGATTTGAACCCCTGCCGCCGCCGTGAAAGGGCGGTGTCCTAGTCCGCTAGACGATGGGGGCATATATGGCGGAGAGAGAGGGATTCGAACCCTCGCTAGGGGGAGATCCCCTACTACAGGTTTAGCAAACCCGCCCCTTCAGCCAACTTGGGTATCTCTCCGCCTAAGTTTTTGGCATTGGTTGCGGGAGTCGGATTTGAACCGACGGCCTCCAGGTTATGAGCCTGACGAGCTACCAGACTGCTCCATCCCGCGACATGGTGAGCCATCCAGGATTCGAACCTGGGACACCCTGATTAAAAGTCAGGTGCTCTGCCAACTGAGCTAATGGCCCCTCTGGCTGGGGTGCCAGGATTCGAACCTGGGATAAAGGATCCAAAGTCCTTTGCCTTACCACTTGGCCACACCCCAGTGTTCCTCGGTGTGCGATTTATATTATACCTGCTACAGACTACCTTGTCAATCCTTTTCCCCAAAAAGAACGACGGCTGGCTGCACCGTCCTCTTAAGATAATACATATTTCCCAGGCGGTTGTCAAGGTTTTTTTAATCATCTTTGCGTGATTTTTCTTCTTCTCACCGGAAGGCGCAGAAGGGGGGTTTTTTCCTCCGACTTGCCCTTTTTTCTCCATTTGCCCGATTTTTTCCGAAAAACCTTCCTGCTCTTTCCCGACTGAACCATATATACCCTTTTCCGGCAATCAGCCCCCAACCTACCACAAAAGGCCCTGGCTTTTTTACTCCCCTCCGCACCAGGGCAGACTGGCTCCAAGACCTTTATTGGGGTTCCATAAATAAAACCATTAGCCCTTGAATAAAATGGATGAGTCATAAAACAGGTTGAGTCATCATTCTAAACTATTCCACTAATCAACAACCCTTTTAGGTTATAATGGCCCTGTTAGGATTATCCCTTATTTATCCTGCCTTAAGAAAAACCAGTTCCGGTTATTGACCCTGATTCTCTTTAAACCGACAGGAGGTTTTTAAAGAAGTTCGCTATTGTCCTCCAGATTATTACCAGGAAATTTGCCCGATCCACGTTTTCTTTAACCTGAACTTCAACCTCGCCCAGAAAATCGTTTTCGTGATAGGCCCTTATAGTTCCCACCACTTCGCCTGCCTCCAGGGGAGCCCTTAGATCGGAAAGCTCCTTCTGCAGTTCAACCCTTTCCGATGAGCCCCGCCGAACATAGGGCAGCAGATTGTCCGCAGCCACCAGTTTAACCTGGGGATTTCTTCCCGAGGGCACTTCTAAAGTTTCCACCTCATCACCAGCCCTGAAGATTGACTGGCGGGAAAAAGCCCGAAAAGCATAATCCAGAAGCCTGATCATTTCTTCTTCGCGGGTTTCTTCGGAATCAACATTCATTATCACCGCAATAAAGCGGCGGCCATCCCTTTCCGCAGTTGCAGCAAGGCAATAACCTGCCCGGGTGGTATGACCGGTTTTAATCCCATCCACCCCGGGATAAGAACGAACCAGGCGATTGAAATTAACCAGCATTGCCTGCCGGTTGGGGAGGTCCAGGTACTCCATCCATATAGAGGTCATTTCCAGCAATTCAGGATATTTGACAAATTCCTGGCTCATAAGGGCAATATCATAAGCAGAAGAGTAATGCTCCCCCTCTTCGGGAGGCAGACCGGTGGTATTTTCAAAATGAGTGTTTTCCATTCCCAGCTCTTCCGCCCGACGGTTCATAAGTCGGACAAAAGCACTTTCCGAACCGGAATAATATTCTGCCAGGGCTACAGTAGCATCATTAGCAGAGCTAATGGCTACCGCTTTTAAAAGATCATAGACTGAAACCCGATCACCAGACTGGAGATAAATCTGGGATCCATGCATGGATTGGGCATGTCTGCTGACGGTAACCATATCATCCATGGCCATTTCGCCTCTATCAATGGCCTCCTGGATCAGCAGCATAACCATTATTTTGGTTATTGAAGCCGGTTCACTTTTCTTATGGGGGTCATGAGAAAAAAGAATCTGGCCCGAATCCGGATCCATTAAAATGGCTGACTGCCCTGCCACCTCAAAACCACCAGCTCCAGCCGGAACTGAACCCCAACCCATCAAAACTATCAATAATGAAAGAATAACAAACTTTTTCATTCCCCTTGCTCCTCCTTGCTTTCCTCCCAGATTTTATCCATTTCCTCCAGATTGCTGTCCCCAGGGTCTTTGCCCCTTTTTTTTAACTGTGTCTCAATAAATGCAAATCTCCTGCGGAATTTCTGACTGCTTTTACGCAGGGCCAGCTCCCCCTCCAGATCTAAAAATCGCCCCACATTTACCACTGCAAACAAAAGATCCCCCAGTTCTTCTTCGGTCGGCCCGTTTTCCCGATCAATGGCCTCCTTTAACTCTTCCAGTTCTTCACTTACCTTTTCCAGCGCCCCATTAATATCCGGCCAGTCAAATCCCGCAGTTCGGGCCCTGCTCTGCAATTCCTCGGCTTCAATAAGAGCAGGCTGCCGTCGGGATACACCGCTTAAAAGACTCGGGCGTCCCTTTTTCTCCCTTTTTTTTATTGCTTCCCAATTTTTTATAACTTCGTCACTATCCCCGGCCTTTCCTGCTCCAAAAACATGGGGATGGCGGCGAATTAATTTTTCCCGGATCCCCCTGCAGATATCCGCAAAATCAAACCCTCCCCTTTCTTCGGCTACCCGGGCATGAAATACCACCTGCAACAGTAGATCTCCCAGTTCCTCGCAGAGTTCTTCCGGGGAGCCCTCTTCAATAGCTTCCAGGACTTCATAGGCTTCCTGCAGAAGATAGCCCGCGAGGCTGTTATGATCCTGTTCTTGATCCCAGGGGCATCCACCTGGCTCCCGCAAGCGAGCCATTACCTCTATTAATTTTTCCATTTCCTGACCGGCCTTACTCCTTCTATTTTCCTCTCCCACCATATTACCCCCTCCAAAGACGAATTCGGGAAAGAAAACGCTTGATCTGTTCTCCATAACGGGGGATCAAAGACCAATCCCGCTCTTTAATTCCCCCACTGAGAAGCAGCAGGGCCATAAACACTATCACACCCAGCCCCACTGTCAGCAAAGTCAAAACTACATACCAGGCCCCATCCAGGGCTATCAGCAACCGGCCAATGGGCCAGATCACCGCAAACATTCCCCCGCTGCTGAGAATTACGGGCCAGAAACTGGAAAGGTTAAAGGAATAACCCAGTTGCCGGTGGACACAGATCAGATTTAACACCGCAGCCAGGGCAAAACCCAGGGTTGTTCCCAGGGCTGCTCCATTTATACCCAGGGCGGGAATGGAAGTCAAAACAAAATTTATAATACCGTTGAGGAGAGCCCCCCAGAAAAGATTAATCGCGGGAATTCGGGGTCTTCCCGCTCCCTGGAGAATGGCCGAACTGGTTTGCTGTAGCCCCATGAACAGGACTCCCCAGCCCACTATTCGTAGAGGAACTGCAGCCTGGGGCAATCCCATAATAATATCGGTAAGGGGTAAAGCCAGGGTGATCAGACCTACCGCAGCAGGAACTCCAATTATCAGGGCCAGGCGGAGAGCGGTATCCACTCTACGGCGCAGGGCTTCCCGGTTCCCCAGGGTATAATCTTCGGAAATGGAAGGGACTAAGGAAGCAGCCAGGGAAATGGTCAGAATCGTGGGGAAATTGACCAGAACTAAAGCAGTGGAAAGAATGCCGTAAAGAGAAGTCGCTTCAACCACCGTCCAGCCAGCTACCTGCAGCCGGGAAGGAATAATCACTGCATCCACCAGGCGCATCAGGGGGAAAACCAGGGCCCCGAAGGTTACCGGCAGGGCTGTGGCAAAGATGCGCCCGCTCTGCCTGCGAATCTCTTCAACCGCAGGCCAGCCCAAACCCCCTGGAGCATGCCCACTGGCCCGGAAATAATAGATCATAACTGCCAGTCCGCCCAGGGCTCCGGTTACCGCCCCAAAGGTTGCTCCCGCTGCTGCATATTCTACTCCCAGGGGCAGCAGTAATAGAACCAGGAAAATCATACTCAGCATGCGAACAAACTGCTCCACCACCTGGGATACTCCGGTGGGTCCCATCCGCTGAAAACCCTGGAAGTAACCGCGATAGGAGGCCATAACTGAAACAAAAAAAATCGCCGGAGATATGGCCAGGATGGAAGGTAAAACCCGGGGATCCCAGCCCAGCAGGTCAATTAAAAAACGGCTGCCCGCCATTAAAACCAGGGTGATAATCAGACCAATACCCAGGCTCAAAAACCGCGCGGTCCGAAAAGAAGAAAGAGCTTCTTTTCTTTTTCCCAGGGCAATGTCACTGGCCACCAACCGGGCCAGTGCCACCGGAATACCCGACCGGGAAATAGTAAGTAGGGTAACATAAATAGGGTAGGCCATTTCAAAAAGGCCGATCCCTTCTGCCCCCAGGATCCGGGTCAAAACTATCCGGTAAACCGAGCCGATTAGTTTACTGCTGAGACCGGCCAGGGCTAGAATAAGGGCGCCCCGCAAAAACCTGCTGCCAGTATCTTCTCCCATACCCCCGGCCTCCCCCAATATCTGGCTTGTTCTCCAACCACAAAGTTAATTCTATATGTCCCGGAACAACTCCTTTAAAGATTCCCAGTTAGCCCCGGGAAAATATCACGCCCGGGCCCGAACTTAAATAAGGGGGAGCAAATCGCGCCTCGCCTTAGCCCAACTTACTACAGGCCGGCCAGCACTTCATCCAGGGTTCTTTTTACTTCCCGATCCTCCAGGCCTTTAACATCCAGAACAATCTGGGGATTGCGACTACCCCGGATCCGGATTCGGTGCCGGTATTTTTCCCCCAGATCTACTATCTTTTCTCCCAACTGGGGTATTTCCGGGGACAGGTAAATATGGGCCTTATCTTTACGCAGCCTTATCTCGGTAAGCTTTTTCTCCCCGGCCCGATAACGCAGGCGGGCAATATAAAGGAGATTTAGTACCGGTTGAGGAGGATCGCCGAACCGGTCAATGAGCTCGTCCAGGAGATCCGACTGATCCTCATCGGATTGCAGTTCCGAAATTTTCTTGTATATTTCCACTTTCTGCCGGGCATCGGGAATATAGTCCTCGGGAATATAGGCGTCCCAGTCAGCATCAACCACAATATCTTCGGTGGGTATTTCTTTTTTCTTCTCCCCGGACATTTCCTGCATTGTTTCTTCCAGGAGCTTACAGTACAGGGTAAAGCCTACCGCAGCAATATGACCGTGCTGCTCCGGCCCCAGAATATTACCTGCCCCCCGGATTTCAAGATCCCGCATGGCCAGCTTAAAACCAGAACCAAGATTGGTAAATTCCTTGATGGCCATCAGCCTTTTTTCCGAATCCTCGGCCAGAACTTTCCCCTGGCGGTGCAGGAGATAAGCATAGGCCACCCGGTTGGAGCGACCCACCCGGCCCCGCAGTTGATAAAGCTGGGCCAGGCCCATTTGATCCGCGTTGTTGACAATTATGGTATTGACATTGGGAATATCCATGCCGGTCTCTATTATGGTGGTACAGACCAGGACATCATAGTCCTGCTGCAAGAAACTTAACATTAATTGTTCCAGTCTTTTTTCTGCCATCTGACCGTGGGCAACTGCAATTCGGGCCTCTGGAACAAGACGTCTGATTTCATCCGCCCGGTCCTGAATATCTTCCACCCGGTTGTGGACAAAATAAATCTGCCCTTCCCGGGCCATTTCTCTCTGTATCGCCTCCCGGATTAATTCCCGATCATATTCCCGGACATAGGTCCGGATGGGATATCGATCTCGGGGAGGAGTTTCAATCTGGCTCATATCCCGCATCCCGACCATGGACATGTGTAGGGTCCGGGGAATAGGTGTGGCGGTGAGGGTCAGGACATCGACATTTTTTTTCAATTCTTTAATCTTTTCCTTGTGCCCCACCCCAAAACGCTGTTCTTCGTCCACGATTAAAAGCCCCAGGTCTCGAAAAGAGACATCCCGGGATAACAGGCGGTGGGCCCCAATTACTATATCCAGTTTTCCCCCACCCAGCTTTTTCATTATCTCTTTCTGCCGGGCAGGGCTACGAAATCTGGAGACCATTTCTATATTTACCGGATAATCCTCAAAACGTTCCAAAAAGGTATTGAAATGCTGTTGGGCCAGAATAGTGGTGGGAACCAGGACTGCTACCTGCTTGCCCTCCATTACCGCCTTGAAAGAGGCCCGAATGGCAACTTCAGTTTTACCATAACCCACATCCCCGCATAACAGGCGGTCCATGGGCCGGCTATCTTCCATGTCTTTTTTTATCTCTTCCACACCCTTAATCTGATCGGGGGTTTCTTCGTAGGGAAAGGCCTCTTCAAATTCTTTTTGCCAGACGGTATCCGAAGAATACTGATATCCCCGGGCCGATTCCCGCTCGGCATATAGCTTCAAAAGGCCGCGGGCCATTTCCTGCACTGATTCCTTTACTCTTTTCTTGACCCGGTTCCAGTCTCCACCCCCCAGTCGATAAAGGCGGGGGGGCTGATCTTCCAGACCCACGTACTTCTGTATCAGGTCAATCTGATGGGTGGGAACATAAAGACGGTCTTCTCCGGCATACTTGATTACCAGGTAATCCTGATGAACATCCAGCACTTTTTCGGTTTGTACTCCCAGGTACTTACCCACCCCGTGATTCTCGTGAACCACATAATCACCTGGATTCAGTTCCTGGAAGGAAGAAACCTTTATTCCCTCCTGTAAATCCTGAACCTTGCGGCGCCGCCTCCGTTGTTTGCCAAAAATGTCCTGTTCACTCCACCAGATTATCCGCTCCCGGGGCAGGTTAAAACCGTTACTCAGTGTGGATTTTAAAATATTTATACTCCGGGCAGACAATGCCTCTTCACCCTGAATTATACTGCAGGGCAGGTTTGCTCCCTCCAGGTGTTCCTGGACCCGGGAAATCCTGGCAGTGGTACTGAAACTCAGTCCCACCCGGTATCCTTCTTTCCGGGCGCTTTGAATTGCAGCTATCAATTTTTTTAAATTACCGGAAAAATTCTCAACCCCCCGGGCCTCAACCCTTATGGCCCCGGGGACGGTAATGCTCCATTCCGGGGGCGGATCTTCATTTACCAGGATAAACTGGGGCTGCTCCTGATGATCCATTAGAACGGGCAAATCAAGGAAGTTTTGCCCATAGGCAGGCAGTACACTTCCCTGCTCCCGCAGGGAAATTTCTGTTTCAGCCATTTCCAGGCTGTAATTCTGGGCCCGCTGATCGATAAAACGAGGGTTATCCAGGAGCACCGGGGAATCTCCCGCATAATCAAAAAGGGAACTGAGAGAAGGATAAAAATAGGGTAAATACTGTCCTCCTCCCGGGGGCAGCTGCCCCTGCTGCAAAAGTTCCAGGTCAGCCCCGGTTTTTTCCCGGAGATATTCCGCCTCCTGCCCCTTTTTTTCCCTTTCGAGGCGGGCTTGTTCTTCTTTTTTAGCCCGGCTGATTTCCTGCAGAGCCTCCTGATTCTTCAGGGGGATAATCTGTTCCGAGGCAGGAGGAATAGCCACAGCATCCAACCGGTCCCTGGAACGCTGAGAACCAATATCAAAAGAGCGGATGGAATCAATTTCATCATCAAAAAACTCGATTCGAATCGGCAGATCCCCAGTCAAAGGGAAAATATCCAGGATCCCACCCCGGCGGGCAAACTGACCCCAGCTTTCAACCTGGGGCACCCGCTCATAACCGGCTCGCTGCAGGTTTTTTAATATTCGGGAAACCTCATGGGTGCTCCCTACCTGCAGGTGAAGGGTGTGATCATTAAATACCCGGGGGGGAATCAGTGCCTGCAGAAGGGCCTGCACCGGAGCAACCAGGAGGAAATCTTCCCCGGTAACCGCCAGTCGGTGCAAAACCTCCATTCGCTCCCGGCGCAGAGAAATATCAGTCGGGACCCCCTCGTGGGGCAAGACCTCTTCAGCCGGAAAATAGAGCACCCGATCCCCATCCATCTGCACCAGTTCCTCGAAAAGGGCTGATGCTTCTTGAGAACCCCCGGTTAATATAATGAGTCGGCCGGCCTCCAGACCGGTTCCCCAGTAGAAAAGGGTTTTGGGACCTGTTTCCAGGTTTTTTAACTGGATCAGGCGATCCTGTTTCAGGGCTTTTTTCAATTTCTGAAAAGTTTCATTCTCCCGTAAAATTCCAGAAAACATATTCTACCCCTTTCTCCTAAATAGCTCTAAACCCACCGGGAAAAACCGGAGGGGTGGATATCAATTATTTTTTTCAGCCAGGTTATTCAATCTCCAGGCGGCGATTTAAAAAATTCAGGGCCTGTTCCCAGCCCCGGGTAAACATAATTCGCAAACCCTTAACCGCCCGTTCCACGTTTTCCTGCTGTTTTTTCTGTTCTTCCCCAGTTAAAGTCTGGAGAACAAAATCCCGGGGATCCTCTCCCCTTTCCGGCCGTCCAATTCCCATGCGCAGGCGGGGAATGTCCTGCCGGCCCAGAACATTAATTATCGATTCCATGCCTCGATGTCCGCCGGAGCTACCCCCGGCTCGCAAACGCATCTGCCCTTCTTCCAGGTCCAGATCATCATAAATAATCAGGAAATTACCAGGATCCACTTTTTCTTCCTTCACCAAACACAAACAGGCCGAGCCGCTCCTGTTCATATAGGTTCGCGGCTTGGCCAGGATTATTTTATGACCGGCAATCTGACCCCGGCAGAGGTGACTCCGGCATTTGCGTTCCGTCCACTTCAAATCCAGTTCCCCGGCCAGGGTTTGGACCACCCAGAAGCCAATATTATGGCGGGTTAACTTATATTTCTGGCCGGGATTGCCCAGTCCCACCAGGATCTTCATTTCCATCGCTCCTGCCCGAAAGAACGCAGTTGAACTGCGCCCCGGTCCGGTGGTCTATTCTTCTTCTTCCTCTTCCTCTTCTTCCTCTTCGCCAATTAGTTCTGGTTCAGTAACTTCGTCCTCCAATTCTTCTTCCTCTTCAACCTCTTCCTCAATTTCTGCAGTGGGTACAATTACGGTAACAACGGTTTCATCGGTGGGAGTTATGAATTCAACACCTTCAGGCAGGTCAAGTTCACCCACTTCCAGGGAATCTCCGATTTCCAGTTCGCTGACATCCAGAGTCAGTTCCGAAGGAATGCTGGTGGGTAGACATTCTACCTCGACCTCCCGCAGAAGCTGGCTCACAACTCCACCCTCTTTAACTCCAGCGGGAGTTCCCTGCAGTTCAATCCCCACAGAAACCACCATGGTCTCGTCCAGGGCAATTTCATGGAAATCAGCATGAACCAGAAAACCCTTTAAAATATCGCGCTGCAGTTCTTTGAGCATTACCACCGCTTTATCCTGACCCTCTTCCCCTTCAACGGTCAGGTCGATGATAGCGTTGCTGGCCAGGCTGGTGGCCAGCTCCTGGGCTTTTACCTTTATTGGAGTTGCCTCCCGGTCTGTCCCGTAGAGGATTGCAGGAACATAACCTGCCTTGCGCATGCGCCGGGCATGCCCCTTTCCACTTTCTTCTCTTACCTTAGCTGTCAAGCTGAGACGGTTCAATCCTATCCGCTCCTTCCAGATTTAAATATCAATAAAATAGGGCTGATACCGAAATATCCTTGCTGATCCTATCTATAGCCTCTCCCAGAAGCTGATCAACTGATAGTATGGTTACTTTCGGTTCATCCCAGTCCAGGGGAATCGTATCAGAAAAAACAATTTCATCAAAAACTCCTGAGGTTAAACGTTCCCGGGCTGGTCCGGATAGTACCGGGTGAGTGCAGCAGCCGATTACCCGGTTACAGCCTGCTTCTTTCAGGTGGCCTGCTCCCTCAGTAATGGTGCCCCCGGTATCAATTATATCATCCCGGATAATTACATTCTTGCCCCGGACCTCCCCAATTATATTCATTACCTCTGCCTTGTTGGGTTCAGGGCGCCTTTTATCAATTATAGCCATGGGGACTTTAAGTTTTGCAGCAAATCGCCGGGCTTCTTTTACCGCCCCCACATCGGGAGCAACTACAACCACGTCTTCCATTCCCTTTTCTCGAAAATAATTAACAAAAATTGGTTCTGCCAGCAGGTTATCAAAGGGAAGATCAAAAAAACCCTGGATCTGGGGGGCATGCAGGTCAATGCTTACCACCCGGTTAGCCCCGGAGGCAGTTATCAGGTTGGCCACCAGTTTGGCAGATACCGGGTCCCGGGGCTGGGTTTTTCGATCCTGCCGGGCATAGCCAAAATAGGGGAGGACTGCAGTAATCTGATCCACCGAGGCCCGCTTTAAGGCGTCAATAATAATCAATAATTCCATCAGGTTATCATTTACCGGGGGTGAGGTAGACTGCAGGACAAAAGCATGCCCGCCGCGAACACTTTCTTCCATCTTTACCTGAATTTCACCGTCATTAAAGCGTCCGACCTGGCAGCTGACCAGATCAATCTCCAGATAGTGGGCAATTTTCTCCGCCAGCCGGCGATTGGCATTACCTGTAATCAACTTGATATTCTGCAAAGCGGCCATAGTTACACTTCTCCTTATTCATTTTTCGGGGAAAAAGGTCTGGCCGGAACCCCCACCACAGTAATGTTTTCACCCACATCCCTGGTTACAACACTTCCCGCACCGGTTCGAGAAAAATCTCCCATGCGCAAAGGAGCAACAAGGGTTGAATTGCTGCCGATAAATACTTCTCGCCCCAGGAAGGTGGGATTTTTCTTCTGACCATCATAGTTGGCAAAGATGGTGCCGGCCCCAATATTACAGTCGGGGCCAAGGGTAGCATCTCCAACATAGGCCAGGTGAGGAATTTTGCTGCCTTCGCCAATAAAGGATTTTTTTATTTCCACGAAGTCTCCAACCCTAACTCCCCGGTCCAGAACAGTTCCTGGGCGGAGATGGGCATAAGGACCAACCGAGCAATCAGGTCCAATATCGGCTTCCTGGACGTGGGATTTTAAAATACTGCTGCCCGACCCCACCCGGGTATCAATTAGTGTGGTGTGGGGACCCAGCACCACATTTCCCCCTACTTCAGTATTACCCTGTAAAAATGTGCCGGGGCGGATAACCGTATCCGGGGCAATTACCACCCCTGCTTCTATATAGGTATGAGCTGGATCTTCTATGGTCACTCCATTTTTTTGATGTTCCCGATTTATTTTTTCCCGGAGAAAGAGGCCCGCCCGGGAAAGATCAACCCGATCATTAATCCCCAGGATTTCGCGATAATCAACAGCTGTAAACGGAAAAACGCTTTTGCCCTTTTCCGTCCAGATCCGGACCACATCGGTCAGGTAATATTCCCCCTGTTTGTTATCAGTATTGAGCTGCTTCAGGACAGAAAAAACTTCCGGGCTCTGAAAAACATAGGTCCCGGAATTTATCTCTTTGATGGCTTCTTCAGCAGGATAGAGGTCCTTCTGTTCAGCAATTTTCAAAATCTGCTTCCCATCTTCAGAACGAAACACCCGCCCATATCCCGTGGGATTCTCCATTTTCGCGGTCAAAACCGTTGCCGCAGGCCTCGCAGCCAGATGATTGTCAACCAGTCCCCCCAGGCTTTTAGTAGAAAGCAGGGGGGTATCTCCACACAAAACCAGTACTGGCCCATTAAAACCATCCAGTTCCGCCTGGGCCTGCTGGAGGGCATGACCCGTTCCCAGTTGCGGCTTTTGATCCGCAAAAGAGACACAATAATCCTGGAGTTCCTTCCGAATCTCTTCCCCCTGATAGCCGACTATTACGCTAATTTTCTCCGGTTGAAGGGGTAAAACCGCATCCAGGACGTGCCTGATCAGGGTTTTGCCCATTAATTCATGAAGAACCTTGGGCTTTTCAGATTTCATCCGGGTTCCCTGACCGGCAGCAAGAATGACCACGGCCAGCTTTTCTTTCACTAAAAGCCCTCCTGCCTGTCTTTTTTAACTTAATAAAATAGGAGCAAAAGCTCCTATGAATAGCAAAAAAATTATAACAAATAAAAGGAGTAGTGTCAAGGCACAGGCCCTGCAGAGAAGTATTCTGCCCCCTCAATCAACCCCTTTTCAGTATCTCCTTTTTATTCTTTTTCCAGGTTTTTTATCCTCCAACTTGATCTTTATGCTATAATAGGCCGGGAGGTATTTTATAATGATGCAGAACACCAACCGGGAGAAAATTCTCCAGGGAAACCTGAAAAAAACCATACTTAACCTGGCCCTGCCCATCATGCTGGGTAATGCTATTCAAACCATATATCAGGTGGTGGACCTGTTCTGGGTCAGCCGCCTGGCCGATGGAGATAATGCCGTGGCCGCCATAAATTTTGTCTGGCCCATAATTTTTGTTACCATCGCTTTTGGAATTGGAATAAACATTGCTGGAACCAGCATTATTTCCCAGTTTACAGGACTTAACCGGGAAAGAGAAGCCCGCCAGGTTGCCGGGCAGCTGCTTTCTTTTTCTTTCGTGTTTTCCCTGATCCTGGGGCTTCTGGGGTTTTTCTGGGGCCGCAATCTGCTTATGCTCACCGGAGCAGAAGGCACTATGCTGGAGCTGAGCTGGCAATTTCTGAAGATTATCTTTGCGGGCATGCCCACAATGTTTGTTTTCTTTGCCTTTCAATCTATCAAGCAGGGACAGGGAGACACCTTAACTCCCATGATCCTGGCCGGCTCTTCCGTGGTCCTTAATATTATCCTGGACCCCATCTTTATGTTTACTCTCAACATGGGAATATCCGGAGCAGCCTGGGCTACAGTTGTTTCCCGGGCCCTGGCCTCATTTGCAGGTTTGTACCTGATTTTTGCCACTGATAACGGCCTCCGGGTTTTACCTGCCGATTTGCCTTTCCGGTTGAAAATTTTAAAAAAGATCGTCCGGGTCGGCCTGCCTGCTGCCCTGGGCAACTCTGTGGAAGGCCTGGGTTTCATGGTTCTCAATATTTTTGTTCTCAGTTTTGGCAGTTTAACCGTTGCCGCCTTCGGTATCGGCAATAAGATTAATTCGCTGGTCCTGATGCCTGCCATGGGTATTGGCATGGCCCTGGCAGCAATAGTGGGGCAGAACCTGGGAGCGGATCAAATCGACCGGGCTACCCGGGCGGTAATAGAAGCCATTAAAATTGCAGTATTAATCCTGGCTGTGGGCGGGGGAACCCTCTTTTTCGTGGCTCCCCTGGTCGTGGGTATTTTCACCAGCGATCCGGTAGTCATGGAACAGGGTATTTATTACCTTCGTTTGATTTCCCTTTCCATTCCTTTGATGGGAATTTTCCAGCCTTTCGTGGGGGCATTTCAGGGCTCGGGCCACACTGTAACGGCCATGCTGATAACCACGGGCCGGCTGTGGGGACTGCGCATCCCCTTAATTCTACTCCTGAATAACCTGACTCCCCTGGCCGAAAAATCAGTATGGTATGCCATGGCAGTCAGCAATCTGCTGATTTGTATTGTCGCCTTCGCCCTCTTTGCCCGAGGCCACTGGAAAGAGAAAATTGTGGATGAAGATGAAAGCTTTTCTGAAGAACTACAGCCAGAACATCAGTCCGGTTAGAAAAGGCCCCGAAAAAAGGGGCCTTTTTTTGTCCGCTATGGGCAATGAACGAAAAAAAGGGATCCAGATGAGCGGTGGGTTAACCCGAAGATTCCACTATAGCCACCTCATTTTCTCCTGGGTATCCTTTTGGGGACCTTCTATTTCAACCTGAAAAAGGATACTCCCACCACGGAAAGCGAGGAAACATCACCTTTTGCCAGTCGACTTAAATATGCGCCTGCGGGTAATACTTTTCTTCAAAACAGTTAGGGGTCTTTATAAGAAGAAAACCAGATCAACATGATTTGGATATTAATGGGTTTACAAAAAAGCTGATCTGTTCCCGCTAAATTCCAGGGCTATGTCGAGTGCACTCCTATAACAAACAGTTCTCCCTGCGTCCTCTGTTCAGCAGGAAGGCAAAAAAATAAGGCTGCAGGATTAATGCTGGCAGCCTTACAGGTTTTTTTATTCGATTTCGGTTTCCACTTCTTTTTCCGGCTCCGGCTCCGGCTCCGGTTCCGGTTCCTTTTCTTCAACTTTCTCCTCTTCATCCCGGTCATATTCGGCAAAAATTGCTTCTTCAATCATTTTTCTGGTCTCAGTATTAATTGGATGGGCAATATCCTTAAACTGACCATCGGGTCTTTTTCGGCTGGGCATGGCCACAAAGAAACCATTTTGCCCCTCCACCACCCTGATGTCCCGGACCACGAAGCAATCGTCCAGGGTAATAGTTACATAGGCCTTGGTCCGATTATCGTGGTCAACTTTGCGCACCCGTACTTCTGTTACTTTCAAATTGCTATCCCCTTTCATGCGTGGCGTGTACAGAACAGTATATCAGGAAAAAAATATTCAGTCAACTATGCTTTTCCATTTTCTGTATCAGAATGGAATTTTAAACAGCTAGTTATACTGCTCCAGAAATCTCCATAATTCGTCCCGGGGAGCCTGTTCAAGAGTTCTCGTACCACTTTCGCCCTCTATTATCTGTCCGGGTTCCGGGGTAATTTCTCCGATAACTGTCCCCACTATACCCTTTTCCTCCAGGGCTTTTATTATTTTTTCGGGCTCAGGGGCGGCAAAAAGCATGGAGCCCGAAGAAATAAGACAGAGGGGGTTCAGTTCAAGAGCCCGGCAGATAACCTCTACTGCTCGGGGAACATAAATATCCTTCTCCCGCAATAAAAGACCCTGGCCTACTGCCCGGCCCATTTCATATACCGCCCCGATAATTCCTCCTTCAGTAACATCATGCAGGGCCGTTGCTCCACAGCGGGCCCCGATCTGACCTTCTTCAATAACGCTGATCTGATCCAGAAAGTTCCGGGCTTCAGTAATGACCTCCGGGGGCACTCCTTTTTCCTGTAATAGGGAAGAAAAATCTGCAGCTAAAATCCCCGCACCTTCAATTCCAGCCCCTTTGGACATAATCAGGGCATCCCCGGGCCGGGCTCCTCCAGAGGGTATAAAGCCGTCCCGGGCAGCACGGCCCAGGGCAGTTGCAACAACTACATTCTGGTTTACTGCTTCTGTTACCTCGGTATGCCCTCCCAGGACTTCAATTCCCAGGCGGGTAGCTTCTTCTTCAATCTGGGACATAATCTCCTGCACCTGTTCTTCCCTGGCTGCAGGAGGCAGCAAAAGACAGATCTGAATCCCCAGGGGAACAGCCCCGGTTGCTGCCAGGTCATTACAGGAAATATGAACTGCAAGCCGGCCAATATTTTCTGCGGCCCCGGTAATGGGGTCAGTTGCCACAACACAGACCTCATCTCCAAAATCAATTACCGCTGCATCTTCACCCAGGGCGGGAGGGAGAAGAATATCCTTTCTCCTGCGGACCAGACCTTTCAATACCAGTTTTTCCAGCTGACGGGGGGTTAATTTTCCAGTTTCCATCCAGTTCAGAGCTCCTTATCCAGTTTTAAGGCCCGGTGCACTTTAAAGGCCAGGGGTAGGGCAATTAATGCTCCTATTGAAACCTGGGCTATATCAATCAAAACCTCTGGTATTACTGCGGGCCAGCCATACAGAAAAGCAATTGTGGTTCCATACCCAAAAATCATCCACAGGCCCCCAATTACAACTGCCAGCAGGCTTCGTTTAAAGCCCAGGGGTCGTCCCAGACGACCTACGATATAGCCTTCAACTCCCTTGATCACAAAGGTAAAGGGCGCCCAAATAGTATATCCCAGGAACATATCGGTCATTGCCGATCCCACCGCTCCGGCCAGGGCCCCGGTAATTGGACCGCAGAGCAGGGCCACCAGGTAAATCGCAACTTCTCCCAGGTTAAAATAGGAACCGTAAGGACCGGGAATAGCCAGGGCAGTGGCTACCGATGTAAAAACAATAAACAGGGCCAGAAAGGCCAGATCCAGGGTTTGCAGCCGGGAAAAATTAATATTTAAGGCCCGTCTTATTAACTGTTGTTCTCGCAACTAAATCCCCCCTAATAAATTTGTAAATAGCGGTCCAGCTCCCAGTCATGAACCACTTCCCGGTACTCAGCTATTTCCATGCGCTTGGCATCAATAAATCTGTCCCGGATGTGCTCTCCCAGGGTAGAACAGATCACCGGGTCTTTTTCCAGGCAGTTCAGGGCTTCTTCCAGGGAGCGGGGCAGCTCGGCAATTCCCATCCCTGCTTTTTCCTCTCCAGTCATCGTAAAAATATTATTACTGGTCTGGGGACCGGGTTCTATTTTCTTCCGAATTCCTTCCAGCCCTGCTTTTATATTAACTGCCAGGGCCAGGTAAGGGTTGGCAGAAGGGTCCGGGCTGCGCAGTTCAAGTCGGGTCCCATTACCCCGGGCAGCAGGAATGCGGACCAGGGCCGAGCGATTGGCTCCCGACCAGGATACATAGATGGGCGCTTCAAACCCCGAAACCAGCCGCTTGTAAGAGTTGATCAGGGGATTGGTAATAGCAGTAAAACTGCGAGCATGATGCAGTATGCCCCCAATATAGTGGCGGGCGGTGGAACTGAGACCGTCGGCACTATTCGGGTCAAAAAATGCATTTTCTCCATTGCAGTGCAGGGATTGATGAATATGCATGCCTGAGCCGGCAATGCCATGTAGGGGTTTGGGCATAAAAGTTGCGTGCAGTTCATGAGCCTTGGCTACTACCTTGGTTACCAGCCGAAATGTACTGATATTATCCGCAGTTTTTAGAGCAGGAGCATATTTAAAATCAATTTCGTGCTGACCTGGGGCCACTTCATGGTGAGAACTTTCCACGGAAAAACCCATTTTTTCCAGGTGCAGCACAATATCCCGCCGGGCATCTTCCCCCTGATCAGTGGGAGCCAGGTCAAAATAACTGCCCTGATCGTGGGTAATGGTGGTGGGTTGCCCCTTTTCCCCCAGTTGAAAAAGAAAAAATTCAGGCTCGGGGCCTGCCTCTACGCTGAAACCCATATCTGCAGCCTCCTGGATACAGCGGCGCA
>PWFS01000061.1 GCA_003554145.1 Halobacteroidaceae bacterium
AGAATCAAAAGAGCGAAATTCTGCTGTTCCTTTGCTGGAAAGGGTCCGGGTTATTGCTGCAGTCAGAGTTGTTTTTCCGTGGTCGATGTGTCCTATCGTTCCCACATTAACGTGCGGTTTCGTCCTTTCAAACTTGGTTTTGGCCATTTTTTTCTCCTCCTTACTGATTTTAATTAAGTTTTAATAATATCTCGGGCTATGTTGGGCGGCACTTCAGCATAATGGGAAAACTGCATTACATAGGTTGCCCGCCCCTGAGTCTTAGACCTGAGATCCGTTGCATACCCAAACATTTCCGCGAGTGGAACATTAGCCTTGATAACCCGGGCTGCTGCCCGGTTGGTCATGCCTTCAATCCGACCCCGGCGCCCGTTCAGGTCGCCCATGACATCCCCCATGTATTCTTCGGGGGTAATTACCTCTACCTTCATTATTGGTTCTAAAAGAACCGGGCTGGCTTTTTGCACAGCTTCTTTAAAGGCAATTGATCCAGCAATTTTAAAGGCCATTTCTGAAGAATCAACTTCATGAAAAGACCCATCCACCAGGATAGCTTTAAGGTCAACCAGGGGATATCCGGCATAAACACCGGTATCCAGCGCTTCTTTAATGCCCGCTTCAACCGAGGGTATAAATTCTTTGGGAATAGTTCCCCCCACAATTTTATCTTCAAACTCGAACCCTTCACCGCTGGGCAGAGGTTTAAGGTCAATTTTAACGTGGCCATACTGGCCCCGCCCCCCGGACTGGCGGATAAATCTACCTTCTACTCCATGAACCTCTTCTTTGATTGTTTCCCGATAGGAGACCTGGGGCCGTCCAATATTGGCTCCCACCTTGAACTCTCGCAGCATTCTATCCACAATTACTTCCAGGTGTAATTCACCCATACCGGAAATGATGGTCTGACCGGTTTCCTCGTCCACCCGAACCTTAAAAGTGGGGTCCTCGCTGGCCAGGCGGTCCAGGGCCATAGACAGCTTTTCCTGATCTGCCCTGGTTTTCGGTTCAATTGCTACGGATATTACGGGTTCGGGAAACTCCATGGTTTCCAGGATAACTGGGTTTTTCTGATCACATAGAGTATCCCCGGTGCTTGTATTTTTCAATCCCACTCCTGCAGCAATATCTCCGGGACGAACCGTTTTTCTTTCCTCCCGGTGATTGGCATGCATCTGTAAAAGCCGGGCGACCCGCTCTTTTTTGCCGGTATTAATATTGTAGACATAAGAGCCTGCGGAAAATGTTCCAGAATAAACCCGGAAAAAAACCAGGTTACCCACGTGAGGATCGGTCATCACCTTAAAAGCCAGCGCAGCAAAAGGTTGATTTTCATCAGCCTGGCGGGTTAATTCCTCCCCGCTATCGGGATCAACTCCCCGCACCGGAGGGACATCCTCCGGAGAGGGTAAATAGTCAATCACCGCATCCAAAAGAGGCTGCACTCCCTTGTTCTTAAAAGCTGAACCGCATAAAACCGGAATTACTTGAACATTCAGGGAAGCACGCCGCAGGGCATCCTTCAATTCTTCTTCGGGGATCTCTGCTTCGTCCAGGTATTTCATCATAATCCCATCGTCAGTCTCTGCAACCGCTTCAATTAGCTTATCCCGATATTCCTGGGCCCTTAATTGAAACTGTTCAGGGATTTCTTCCCAGCCAAACTTGCTACCCATTTCATCATAGTACATCAGGGCTTTCATGTGAACCAGGTCGATGAGTCCCCGGAAATTTTCTTCTTCACCCAGGGGAATCTGGATGGGTATTGCATTGGCCCCCAGCCTTTCCCGCATCATATCTACAGCTCGCAAAAAATCGGCCCCTACCCGGTCCATTTTATTAACAAAAGCAATCCGGGGTATTTTATAGCGGTCAGCCTGGCGCCAGACGGTTTCCGATTGAGGCTCAACTCCACCCACACTGCAGAAAAGAGCAATGGCTCCATCAAGAACCCGCAGACATCTTTCTACTTCAACCGTGAAGTCCACATGTCCGGGTGTATCTATAATGTTAACCCTGTAATCTCTCCATAAACAGGTGGTAGCAGCCGAGGTGATGGTGATGCCCCGTTCCTGCTCCTGCTCCATCCAGTCCATAACAGCGGCTCCATCATGGACCTCGCCCATTTTATGGACCTTTCCGGTATAAAAAAGGATACGTTCTGTTGTTGTGGTTTTTCCTGCATCAATATGGGCCATGATCCCGATATTGCGCAATTTTTTTAATTTTCCTGGGGACATGCCCAAACCTCCTTTAGTTCTTCCTACCAGCGATAATGAGCAAACAGTTTATTTGCTTCAGCCATCCGGTGCACGTCTTCTCTCTTTTTGACGGCAGTACCTTCACCCCGATAGGCATCCATTATCTCATTGGCCAGTCTTTCCTCCATTTTTCGTTCTCCCCGCTTACGGGCAGCCTGAACTATCCAGCGCAGTCCCAGGGCAAAGCGGCGGTTGTGATTAACTTCCACGGGCACCTGATAGGTGGAACCCCCAACTCTCCGAGAACGAACTTCCAGAACCGGCATGGCATTTTTCAGTGCCGTTTCAAAAACTTCCACGGGATCCTCCTGGGTTTTCTCTTCGATTATTTCCAGAGCCCCGTAAAAAATCTTTTCTCCAAGTTGTTTTCTGCCATCCCACATTACATAATTAATGGCTCTGGTAATCAATTCATTGTTGTACAGGGGATCCGCTTCCCGCTCTCTTTTGGGAGCTGTTCCTTTTCTGGACATAATTTCCCCCCCTTACTTATTTTTTTGGTCTTTTCGTTCCATACTTGGAACGGCCCCGCCGTCGTTCTTCGACTCCAGCGGTATCTAAAGCTCCACGAACAATATGGTAACGGACCCCGGGCAGATCCTTGACCCGGCCGCCCCGGACCAGTACTACCGAGTGTTCCTGCAGGTTATGTCCTTCTCCAGGAATATAGGCAGTAACTTCAAAACCATTGGTCAGACGGACCCGTGCTACCTTGCGCAGAGCAGAGTTAGGCTTTTTGGGAGTCGCGGTGGAAACCCGGACACAAACCCCTCTCTTCTGCGGTGATCCCTGCTGGGCCGGTGCTTTTTCCTTGCGCTTTCCTGCTTTCCGTCCCTTGCGAACTAACTGATTAATTGTGGGCAAATATTCCACCTCCTTTGCAAAAAATTGACCCCCCCTGCAGGGCAAGAGGGGTCATACCAAGGGTCTTCCCTTTGCCTGGGGTTTTTAAGCCCCTCTCCAAATCTCATTTGGAGAGTTCACTTTTATCCAAGAGGGCGGCCGTAGCAGAACCGACATCGATCCCGCAGGCTTCGCCCAGATAGGTTTTTCTCTCAACCATTTCCAGAGGTATTTCGTGTTGCTGACAGGCCCTTTCAATCTGCTCTTTAATGTGTTCATCTGCATCTTCTGCCAGATATACTACCCTGGCCTGGCCGGCCTTAATAACTTTCAGGGTTTCCTTAAAGCCAACCACTCTCATCTGTTTCTTCTTGAGCTGGCTTATCATCGTAATCCCCCCTCTGGAGACACCTTTAGTATTTTATCATTATTGCCGGACCCTGTCAACTATCTCCAGCAGTTGTTTCAACTTCTTCTTCCACTTCTTTTGCTTCGTCAACCTTTTCTTCTTCAGGAGCAGAAACACCGATATCCCGGTAGCGTCTCATTCCAGTTCCGGCTGGAATTAGCTGTCCAATAATCACATTTTCCTTGAGTCCCAGGAGGGGATCAATTTTTCCTTTCATAGCCGCTTCAGTCAGAACCCGGGTGGTTTCCTGGAAGGAAGCAGCAGAAAGGAAACTATCTGTAGCCAGGGAGGCCTTGGTGATGCCCAGCAGTTCAGGTTCAGCTGAAGCAGGCTCCAGATCATCTTCCAGCACATTCTGATTGGCCTGCTCAAAATCGAAAATATCAACCAGGCTGCCAGGCAAAAGATCCGTATCCCCGGCACTTTTAACCTTAACCTTGCGCAGCATCTGGCGGACCACTACCTCGACATGCTTATCGTTGATTTCCACCCCCTGAGAGCGGTAAACCCGCTGCACTTCCTCCAGGAGATAGCGCTGAACAGCCCGGACACCCTTAATTTTAAGAATATCCTGGGGATCAATCGGTCCACCGGTAAGGCGATCCCCTGCTTCCACATACTGATTATCTTCAACCCGTAACTGGGACGAATAGGGGATGGTGTAGGTTTTTTTACGGCCATCATCACTGGTGATAACAACTCTTTGACTGGCTTTTTTCTTCATTATTTTAACCTGGCCGGAAATCTCGCTGATTACTGCCTGCCCCTTGGGAGTTCGGGCTTCAAACAGCTCTTCTACCCGAGGCAGACCGTGGGTTATATCATCTCCTGCAACTCCACCGGTATGAAAGGTTCTCATGGTCAGCTGAGTTCCAGGCTCGCCAATTGATTGGGCGGCAATTATTCCGATTGATTCACCCACATCAACCGGTCGTCCTGTTGCCAGGTTCCTTCCATAACATTTGCGGCAGACTCCATAGCGGGAACGGCAGGTCAATACCGACCGAATATATACTCGTTCCACCTCTTTTTCATTTATAATTCTGGCTTTTTCTTCTTCAATATACTCCCCGGCCGAAGCCAGAACCTCGCCGGTTTGCGGATCCAGCACGTCCCGGGCAATAATTCGTCCCAGGACCCGGGCTCCAATATCTTCAATCACATCTGCTTCCGAGTCAATGGTTTCAGCCCAGATACCTTCTTCGGTGCCACAATCCTCTTCCCGGATAATAACATCCTGAGAAACATCAACCAGACGCCGGGTCAGGTACCCCGAATCGGCAGTTCGCAGGGCAGTATCAGCCAGACCCTTGCGGGCTCCGTGGGTAGAGATAAAGTATTCCAGCACGGTGAGACCTTCCCGGAAATTTGCTTTAATGGGTAGATCGATAATCTGTCCAGAAGGATCAGCCATCAGACCTCGCATCCCGGCCAGCTGTGCAGTCTGGGATTCATTACCCCGGGCTCCACTCTTGGTAATCAGATTAATGGAGTTAAACTCACTCATTTCGGAATTCATGGCCGAAGTAATATCAACCTTGGCCTTATTCCAGATATTTATTACTTTCTGATAGCGCTCATGCCTGGTAATTGAACCACGACGGTAATGTTCTTCTGTAGAAGCAACTTCTTCTTCAGCCTTGCCCAGGATATTGGGCTTGGCCAGAGGTGTTTCCACATCAGTAATACCAATGGTGATTCCAGAACTGGTGGCATAAGAATAGCCTAAGTTTTTAATTTTATCCAGAGTATCAGCAGTCTTTACATTTCCTGATTTACGGAAACATTCTCCGATCAGACTGCTCAGGGTTTTTTTATCAAAGGTTTTATTAACAAAAGACATTTCCTCCGGAAGCACATCATTGAAAATAACTCTTCCGGCGGTGGTTTCAATAATTTGCCCTTCTATGCGAACTTTAATCAGGGAATGCAGGCCTATGCTCTGGGCTTCATAAGCCCTGATAACTTCATCCGGTCCGGTAAAAAACTTTCCTTCTCCCCGATCTCCCTTCCGACTCATGGTCAGGTAATAAACTCCCAGAACCATATCCTGGGTGGGAACCACAATGGCCCTGCCATTCTGAGGAGAAAGAAGATTATACGTGGAAAGCATTAGCAGTCGGGCTTCTGCCTGAGCCTCGGCGGATAGGGGTACGTGAACTGCCATCTGATCGCCATCAAAGTCGGCGTTGTAGGCTGTACAGACCAGGGGATGAATCTTAATGGCCTTACCTTCAACCAGAACCGGTTCAAAAGCCTGAATACCAAGTCGGTGGAGGGTTGGAGCTCGGTTCAACAGCACAGTATGCTCTTTAATGACATCCTCCAGGATACCCCAGACCTCTTCTTCTATTTTTTCCACCATTTTTTTGGCGCTTTTAATATTATGGGCATTACCTTCATCCACAAGGCGTTTCATAACAAAAGGTTTGAATAGCTCCAGGGCCATTTCTTTGGGCAGACCACATTGATGAAGTTCCAGTTCGGGACCGACAACAATTACACTGCGGCC
>PWFS01000025.1 GCA_003554145.1 Halobacteroidaceae bacterium
AATAATTGGAAATTTGCGTCATTGGCCTCATTAACTGGCAATTAATAACTGGCCAAAGATTTCCGGGTGAAAGGAAAGATAGGAGGCGAAGGCGTTGTATTATATCGAACAGCTCTTTAACGGAATAACCCAGGGATCGATTTATGCCCTTATGGCCATAGGGTACTCTTTAATCTTTGGAACTCTGGGACTTGTCACTTTTGTATACGGGGAAGTCGTGGTCTTTGGTGTTTTTGTTGGGTATTATCTTTATGCTGTAGTTGGTTTAAACTTTGGAGTTGCTCTTGCTCTGGGTTTAGTTGTTACCTGGGGTGTGGGGATTATTGTGGACAAGGTTTGTTATGAAAAATTCCGTAATGCTCCCCGTTTGATTATGCTTATTACCACAATAGGATTTGCCATATTTTTAAAGAGCTCAACCCAGATAGTTTTTGGCACCCAGCAAAGAAATATGCCCGATATTCTTGGTCATGTTTTTCTTAATATCGGGAACTTTAGAATTCCATTCATTCAGATCTTAATTATACTGGCCTGTATTTCTTTTATAATTGGTTTGCAGCTTCTTTTATACCGAACAAGGATCGGAACTGCTCTTCGAGCTTTATCTATGGATAAAGATGCTGCTTTTTTGGTTGGTGTAGATGTAGACAGGGTTATAAAATTTGGGCATTCCCTTGGTTGTGTCCTGGGGGTTTTTGGTGGTGTTTTGTTGGGAGTTTTTTATAATGCAATTAACCCGATTATGGGTCCCAATATTGGTTTAAAAGCTTTTACTGCTACTGTTTTAGGCGGTATTACCAGTATTCCTGGAGCGGTTATTGGAGGTTTAATTCTGGGGGTCATGGAAAATCTAACAGTAGCTGTTTTTTCTGCTGGTTATCGGGATATTATCGCTTTTATTCTCCTGATTACTGTTTTAGTAATTAGGCCTTCTGGCCTTTTTGGCCGAAAGCTAGAAAGCTAGAGGTGAAAACAAATGATGGATCAAGTTTTTTCTTTAATCCAAAAACTCAGGGCAAAATCTGTCTATTTTTTAGTTTTAATCGGAATATTTGTTTTGATTTTCCCCCAGCTGACTGATAATCAATATATCCTCCATATTTCAATCAGGATTTTAATCTATATGTTGCTGGCCAGCAGTCTAAATATGATAGTTGGATACACGGGGCAGTATAATATAGGACAGGCTGGTTTTTATGCTATTGGGGCATATACAGCGGCCATCATCGCCACCAGGGCCGGTTACAGTTTCCTTTTAATTCTTCCCCTTTGTGGAATAATGGCTGCCTCAATGAGTGCTTTTCTTGGTTTTCCAACTTTAAGGCTCAGGGGCATCTTTTTTGCTTTCACAACCCTTGGTTTTTCTGAGGTTGTTCGGCTGACAATACTCAATTGGAGGACATTAACCAGGGGGACCTTTGGTATTCCTGGAATTCCTCTCCCAGAAATTGTAAACTTCCAGATCTCTACCAATAATCATTTTTACTATCTGGGTTTATTCTTACTCGTTGTAATGCTGTTTATTTCTCACCGCTTGATAAATTCCCGGATTGGGAGAGCATGGGTAGCCATCAGGGAAGATGAAAATGCAGCAAAAGCAATGGGAGTTGAAACATTCAAATATAAAATGATTAACCTCATGTATGGGACATTCTGGGCAGGCATTGCGGGTGGATTTTTTGCTTATTTTGCCGGTTATATTAGTGCAGATAGTTTTATCCTTGATGAAAGCTTTGCCATTCTTGCGATGGTCCTGGTTGGAGGAAAGGGAACCCTTGTTGGCCCAATCGTTGGGGCCATAATTTTAACAATCCTTCCCGAACTGGTTAGAGAAATTGCAAGATACCGACTGGTCATTTTTGGTATAGCAATTCTGGTTATGGTTCATTACAGGCCCCAGGGAATTGCCGGAGCGAAAGCCGAAGGACGTAGAATTGATGTTGAAAAAGAATACGAAGCAGGAATTTCAGAAAATGCAGTTGAAACTACTGCTCCGGGCAATTGAGAGGAGGGGAAAACATGGAATCTATCCTTAGAACCGAAAACCTTTGCAAATATTTTGGGGGCTTAAAAGCAGTCCAGGATGTCAGTATTAATGTTAGTAAGGGCATTATTCAGGGTATTATTGGACCTAATGGGGCGGGTAAAACTACCCTCTTCAATGTTCTAACCGGGACATATAATTCCACAAAGGGAAAGGTATATTTCAAAGATAGGAATATAACTAACTTCAAGCCCGAAAAAGTGACCAAGCTGGGTATTTCTCGGACGTTCCAGAATATAAAATTGTTTAAAAATATGTCAGTTTTGGATAATGTGAAGATTGGTTTTCATACTCAGACTAAAACAAAAATGCTTGATGCCATTTTCCATACCAAAACCTATAAAAATGATGACCGGATCTGTGAAGAAAGGGGACAGGAATTAATTGAACGGGTAGGGTTATCTGATCTAAAAGAGGAGTTTGCCTCAAACCTGGCTTATGGGAATCAAAGAAAACTTGAAATTGCCCGGGCCCTAGCGGTTAATCCGGACATTCTTTTGGTTGACGAGCCCACCGCCGGGATGAACCACATAGAAACCCGGAATGTTGTTGAATTATTGGAAAAATTAAACTCTGAGGGACTTACAGTAATAATTATTGAGCACGACATGAGTGTAATCATGAATCTTTGCCATAGTATTTTGGTTTTGAACCATGGCCAGAAAATTAGTGAGGGCTCTCCTGAACAGGTTAGACGAGATGAGAATGTCATCGAAGCATACCTTGGTAGAGAGGAGTAGGGAAAGGAGGAAGGAGCCTTGCTTAAGGTTGAAGATTTAAAAGTTAATTATGGACAGATTAATGCTGTTAAAGGGATTTCTTTTGAGGTTAAAGAAAAGGAAATCGTTACCCTGATTGGTTCCAACGGGGCAGGAAAAACCAGTACTCTTCGAAGTATTTCCAACCTCATTTGGAAAAGTGGGGGGAAAGTAACCTTTATGGGTGAAGATATCACAAAATTAAAACCCAGTGAGATTGTTAAGAGGGGTGTTTGTCATGTTCCAGAGGGCAGACATATTTTCCCTTTCCTTTCAGTTGAAGAAAACCTTTTCATGGGTAGTTATGCAAATAATAACCGGGATAAAAGCAATTATAAGAAAAACCTGGAAGAGGTCTATTCTCTTTTTCCGGTTTTAAAAGAAAGAAGAAAGCAGATGGGTGGAACCCTGAGTGGAGGAGAACAGCAAATGCTTGCCATTGGCCGGGGTCTTATGCTGGAACCAACCCTGATTTTCTTCGATGAACCATCCCTTGGTCTTGCTCCAATTCTTGTTGAACAGATTTTTAAACACATTGAAAAGATCAGGGAAATGGGAAAAACGCTTCTTCTGGTGGAGCAGAATGCCCGTAAAGCTCTGAAAATTGCTGACCGTGGTTATGTAATGGAAACAGGGAAAATTATTTTTAGTGATACTGCCGACAAAATAGCAAAAGACCCCAAACTGGCCAAAGCGTATTTAGGGATTGCATAATTTTTTAATATAAAAAGGAGGTTGAATTTAATGGCAATCAAGAACGAAAAGTCTTATGAAGATGCACACATCAATGATTTGAGGGCGGCTTTTGAACACCGGGCAACCTGGTTTTACCTGGTTTTGGATGAGGCCAGGAAAAAAGGTCTGGATTGGGAGGATTTTGCTCGAAAGGCCATTCACCGGTGTGGTTGTTTTCACGGTGAAGTCAAGCTTCCCAAAACTGATGAATTAAAGGAATTTGCTGAAGCTTTCGCAACTGCTAATGTTAAGAAGATTTTTGAGATGGATGTTAATGTAAATGAAAATGAACTGGTTATTGAATTTAACTATTGCCCCCTGGTAGAGGCCTGGTTAAAGCAAACTGATAATGAAAGGGATATCGATCAACTTTGCGATCTGGCAATGGAGGGAGATCGTGGAATTATCGATGTTTTCCCGAAATTCGAGATGGACCTACAGCAAACAATTGCAGGTGGCGCTGATAAGTGCCGTCTGGTAATAACCAAAAACGAATAAATAAATTAAAAACCATTAAGATAACCCCGCTTCCAAAAAAAATGGGAGTGGGGTTAAAATGGATGGGGGGAGATTATAATGAAAAAGGTTATGAATGATCCCCAAAATATTGTGCAGGAAATGCTGCTGGGCATGGAGGCAAGCGCTCCTGGATTTCTAAAAAAGCTAAATGGCTTTGATGTTATTGTTAATAAAGATTTAAAGGAAGAGCGGGTCACACTGATTAGCGGTGGGGGAAGTGGGCATGAACCTGCACATGGCGGTTATGTGGGGAAGGGGATGCTTGATGCTGCAGTTGCTGGCCCTGTTTTTACTTCTCCCGGGCCCGATCAGATTCTGGAAGGCATCAAGGCAATTGATAAAAGCAAGGGTGTCCTGATTATTATTAAAAATTATTCTGGCGATGTTATGAATTTCCAGATGGCGGTAGAAATGGCTGAAATGGAGGGCATAAATACCGATTTTGTTATTGTTAATGATGATGTGGCAGTAGGGGAGTCGTCCCAGCGCAGGGGTATTGCCGGGACAGTATTCGTACACAAAATTGCCGGAGCCAGGGCAATAACTGGAGCTTCGTTAAAAGAGGTAAAGGAAACTGCCCAGAAAGCCATTAATAATGTTCGTTCCAAGGGAATTGCTCTTGATCCTTGTATTCTCCCCCATAATGGTCAGCCTTCTTTTCAAATCAGTTCGGATAAAATGGAAATTGGCCTGGGAATTCACGGGGAACCGGGGATCAAACAAACTGAAGTATTAACAGCCAGGGAAATTGCCGAAGATCTAGTTATTAGTTTGAAGGAGGACCTTGGTCTGGAAACTGGAGAAAAAATTGCTGTAATGGTTAACGGGCTTGGTGCAACCCCCCTAATGGAATTACAGGTTTTGTTCAACGAAGTAGCCATGCTCTGTCAGAATAGTGGGATCAAAATTATTAAAACGTACATTGGAAATTATATGACCTCTTTAAATATGGCAGGTTTATCCCTAACTTTTTTGCGGACTGATCAAGATCTGGCAGATTTACTTAATGCTCCAGTATGTACTCTTTCTTTTAGGTAGGTGCAATATGGAAAATAATGTTTTCCCCAAAAAGCTGATAATAGAAACCCTGCGGCGAATGAAAACCGAAATCAGCAAGCAAAAAGGCTATCTTACGGAACTTGAAGCTAAGATTGGAGATTCTGATCACGGAATAAACCTTGATCGAGGTTTTTCTGAAGTAGAATCAGAACTGCCTTCCCTGGAAAATAAATGTATTGGTGAAATCTTAAAAAAAGTTGGCCTTATATTAATGTCCAAGGTTGGAGGGGCGGCGGGAGCTCTTTATGGAACAGCTTTTTTGTTTGCTGGAAAAGAACTGGAGGGGAAAGAAAGCCTTAATAAGGACGATATTTTACAAGCGTTTATTAAGGCTCTGGAAGGAATAAAATCCCGTGGAGGAGCTGTTCTCGGGGATAAAACCATGATTGATACGCTGGAACCAGTTGTAAAATACCTGGAGGATAACTCCGGGTATGTTGAAACAAGGGAGGGTTGGGTAAGGATAACTGGAGTTGCCTGGCAGGGAATGGAAAGCACCAGGGATCTTGTTGCCAAAAAGGGAAGAGCGAGTTATCTGGGAGAAAGAAGCCGCGGACATCTAGATCCAGGGGCAGTTTCCTGTTATTTTTTAATCAAAGCTATGGGCGAGGGAAAAGATTAGAACCTTAAAAAATATAAAAGGAGGTCCTCGAATGAAAAAAATTATTAATAACCCCGAAAATTTTGTGGACGAAATGATTGAGGGTTTACTTAAGGCCCACCCCGATTCTTTAAAAAAAGTCGGGGATAGCTATAGGGAACTGGTGCGAGCAGAAGCCCCTATACAGGGAAAGGTTGCAATTGCAACAGGGGGTGGCTCGGGTCATCTTCCCCTGTTTTTGGGTTATGTGGGGAAGGGATTATGTGATGGAGTTGCAATTGGGGATGTTTTTGCTTCTCCCA
>PWFS01000222.1 GCA_003554145.1 Halobacteroidaceae bacterium
ATTGATTGAGCTACACACTCAATTCAAAAAACTCTCAGTTCACTCTTGTTTTTTTAAACAAACTTCTCATTCTGTTTCATGGTCAAGCTTATTGTATGAGTTGTACAAGATTGGTCAAGCATGGCTTTTTTACTCAAATTCGGCACACGATACATATTCTTTTCCTCTCAAACCTCAAGCTTATTTGTATTTGAGTTTCCAGACTATTTATGCTATCTCCTTAGAGCTATAAACTAGTTATCATGCCTGTTTAGGTATGTCAATGGCACCTTTCCTTTCATCAATGTTTGTGCTCTAGTCCAGACCTTGGAGAACTTATTTCATTATTTTGGTCTTTGGTTGCAGACCACGTGTTTCAGCTAAGCTGCCCTTGTAGGCAGGTACAGCTATGTAACCTTAACCTTAACCTTAGAATCGTCCTTCGAAGTTCGACAGTAACTTCTAATGTTAGAACCGCAATTCTAATCTGCACCGTTCGAACGGATTTCGAAGTCACTTTCCCAAGGTTAAGGTTAAGGTTAAGGTTACATAGCTGTGCCTGCCTACGAGGGCAGCTTAGCTGAAACAAAATGTCTGTAACCAGACCAATAACGAAAAATTGTATAAAGCTCTGAGCTAAATTTCAAGCTATAGCTTGGAACAAGCCAAAGTCTCAACTCAAGAGTAGCATCTCAAACATTGAAGTACAAAAGCAGCCACACCAAAGACATCATCTTGATGAACAAAGTCTCTGAGTCTTGAAGCACTGTCCCCCTCTACCCCTGTGAATAACTCTTGGTAATGAGCCCGCAAAGATACCAGGTCCTCATTCTCACAGTCAAAAATCATATGCTCCTCATCTTGAACGGCATGCCAGTCACACCTGTCACAAATTCTCAGCTCATATGGGCGCCTTTGTCCATAGCGCAATGTTTCTACCCGAAGTTTGTGACTGGACAAACGTAAGCATGAAAGAGCTCGCACCAAGTGGGAAGGCAGATTGAGCCTCAAATAAATAGGTAAGCTTGGCTTTCTGCTCTTTCTTACCGCATCCCAGCATCCTTTTGCAGTACCCAATGGTAATCCAAAGTGTGAATGGTATGTACGCATGATTCTGCTGGAAGAGTGTGCCTCTTGTGGTGTAACGCCATCCAACAGCCTCCAAACAGCGGTAACTTGGTTGCAAAGCACCTTTTCAAACATGTCCATGTTGACTTTCTCACAAGAGCGTACAGCTTCTGCAAACTGTTGGGCATCAGGTATCTCTTGTAAAGCAGTAAGTACCTGACAGCTCCAGCTGCTTTTGTTCTTTGCAAAGCGTATGTCTGCTTGAGCCATCTGGTGCAGTAAGGTGTTGTTTGAGGACAGTAGGTTATTCCAGAAGCGTATCACGCATCGGAACCAATAGAAGTAAAGAGGCATCTGCCCTGTTTCCCTTAAAAGGCAGTGAGTTTCTGTTGCCTTCTTAACTCCCAGCAAAGACTTTAAAAAACAGGTATGTCGTATATGGGCTTCTGTGTGTGATGAGGAGCTGAAAGATAGCTTGTTTGTTGCCCAAATCTGGCAGCCATATAATCCAGCTGTGAGGGCAAAGCTCTGAAATAGCCATAGCATTGCATGTTTTCTGTTCCAAATACCAAACTTGATGCCAGCAGTGCGAACTCGTGCTATTGCTCCCATGAAGGTACGTGACATTTGTGTAGCAGCTGCATCCATTTTACCGTTCCTGTTTAGCATGATGCCAAGGTACTTGAATTCTGTAACAAATTCCAGGGGTGCACCATTGCATGTAAATGTAGGCAGCGTCGTTGTATCTGTGCTGAAAAAGACCAGTACTTTTGTTTTATCTGTATTAACAGTCAGCCTTTTTGATCTGGCAAATGTACTGAGTCTGTTCAATTGGGATTGTAGATCATCAGCGGAGTTTGTGAGGATCATAATGTCATCAGCGTAATCGCAGTGTGATATTCTTACAGTAGCTATAGCTGTAATTGCTCCCTTTACCTCAGTATCCAAGTGTCTGTCCAAGTCATTAATATAGAGAGAGAACAGTAGGGGGCTCAATGGGCATCCTTGTTTCACTCCTTTGTCAGGGATTACTGGGTCAGAGGCTTTGTCTCCATCGATGAGGATATACATGTCTCCATCATACATGCCTTTGATTGCCGTTAACAAGTATGCAGGCGTGCGTATTTCTTCCAAATGGGTCCATAACTTGTTTCTGTCAATGCTGTCATATGCAGCTGTAAGGTCCACGAATGCTGCAAACACCTTCTTTTTCTTTTCTTTGGCCACTGATAGTACATGTCGCAGTATGAATAAAGGCTGGTTGGTGTTCCTGGTTGGGCAGAACCCAAACTGCGTATCAGGGATCTTTTTCTCAGCAATAGCCCAGTTGGTCAAGAGGTCACGTACTACATTAGCATATAGTCTGTATAAGCACCCATTAATAGCAAGCATCCGATAGTTTTTTGGGTCGAGAACTGCTTCCTTCTTGTACAATGGAATGACCTTAGTTTTCTTCCAGGTCTCAGGAAGTAAGCCTTCTGTCAGAACTAGATTAAACAAGTCAGTAAGCAAAGGGTGTAGGATGTTCTTTGAATGCTCACGCCCATTCTCATCCTGGCACTTCTCTACAGCATGTTTGATGAATGGGGTTGTAAAGGGGTCAAATCCAGAAGATGCATCTGCATTCATACGTGAAATGCTTGCATGTACGCATGAGCTCAATTCTGTAATAAATGGTATCTGATAGGTACTTGGAGTTGAAATTGTTTGCTGCAGTTCTGAGCTGGTTTCATTGCACTGTCTGTATCTCCCACCCGGGCCTGGTAAAACTGCAATTTCTGATGGGTTGACCTGTCTGGAGCGTAACTGGTCACTCAATGGCTGAAGCATAGCTGGCAGCCTAGATGAAGTACAGCCTTCAATCCTTGATACCTTCTGTGTAAAATGACATTTTAAGTGCTCTGTCCACGTCCCTGCAGATATTGGTGTAACTTGACAGCGCTTGGGGACTTTCATGATTTTGTAAGCTTCAACATCACGCTTGTCTATCATATCCACAATCGCAGAGGCCTGCTGCTTTTCATAGCGTCTTTTTAGCAACCTGCAGTAGCTGTTGTATGCCTTCTTCAAAAGAGTCACAGGTAGCCGCCTCTTAGCTGTATGTCGTATCTGTGCCTTGTAGGCTCTGCATTTGTTATCAAACCATGGTGGCATTGGTAGACCCAACCTAGCCCTTCGTGGTTGCTGCTTTGAAGTCATACCTGCCCTTGTGGCAGCTTGTAGTATGAGTGTCACAAGATGGTCGTAAGTAGAGTTCACATCACCAGCCTCTAATGCCCGCTGGTATTCAAGAACTTCACTTTCAGCTGCCTTCAAGCTTGCCACATAATCCTGCATAAGCTCTTGCCTCCACGATAGGCTGCATCCAGTCCTATGTTTTTGTGTATCACGAGGAAGTCTAAGATCATTTTGTAGCAAACAACCATTAGTGTCAAATGAGCAAGCAAGGGGTCTATGATCAGCGAGGTAGATGTCTTCTATAACCTTGATGCCTTGGCATTGCAAGTACAGGTCAGGTGACATAATCAAGTGTTCTGTTCGTGTGGGTTGACGTATTTTGGCAGCCAGTGAGTTATATCCAAAAAAGGTAGGTTGACCCCTGTCCCCCTTGCCTCTACCAGTAGTAATTATCAGAGGTATAGAAGCAGAAATGGCTGAAAGGCACTTTCCTGCCGCATTAGATCGTACAATGTGAGGACCAACTCGAGGTTGTTTGAGCTGCGGAAAGCTTTCCAATACTTGTGCAAACTGATCATCAAAGGGGTCTGGTTTGTTGTCTAAATGAGCATTGAAATCTCCCATGAGAAACATGTGAGAACTTTGGGTTTGAGCTTCAGATATCTCCAAATGCAAGACTGAGAACATGTGTGTAATATCAGACTGATGTCGTGTTGCTGACTGTGGGTTGATGTATGTACCACCAAGCATAACCATCCCCTTCACCCCAAAAACACTGCCAGACACCCTTAACCAAACTGTTTGTGAGTTGTCAGAGATTTTCCAAATTTGTATTAGATCCTGCAAGCTGGTGTGAACATAAATGGCAACCCCTTGTCCTTTTCGCCCTTCAAACTCAACGGTATTATGGAAACATTTGTGCGTTTGAGAAAGGTGATCACTCAGTTGGGAAACGTTGCTGCTTCTTGTCTCAACAAGTACTGTAATGTGGTGGTCCCTAATGTGTGATGTCAATTGTTCCAACTTGTCAATATGCCCTTTGGGGACTCCATCACAATTAAATACACTGCACTTGACCTGCTGCTTTTTCTTGATGGTGTGGCTGCTTGCATCCTATTTGTTGGTTGGCTGTGTTGCTGAGGTTCTAAGGCGACTGATTTCTGCCTCAGCTGTGGCCAGGCGGGCTGCTAGATCACTTGCAGCTTTGGCTGGAGCTGATGCTATGGCTTGTTGCAGCTGAGGGGAGGGATGACTGATTGTAGGGTGTGGTAGGTGCATGGTATTGAGCGGGGGTGTAGGGGGTAGGTGGTGGTTGGCGGCTGTGAAGGTGGGTGGTGGCTGATGGCTGTGGGTGGGGGAGGCTGCAGTTCCTGGAGATACTGCTAAGCGCTTGTTGAGGGTTTTGCTTCGGACTGCCTTGGGGGTTGTAAAGGTTCGAGGAGCAGGCCTTTGAGTGGCAGGTGCGGTTGGCTGTTGCTTCTGTGGGTGAATGGGTGCTGCTACTGGTGCAGGGTGTGTGCGGCTGGTTGTTGCTGCTGATGCAGGGTGCGTGCGGCTGGCTGTTGCTGCTGCTGTTTTGGTTGGTTGCTGCTGCTGGTGTTGGGTTGTTGCCTTTGTGTTGCTGGTTGGGGCTTGCTGTCTTTGTTGTTGTGGTTTTGTGTGAGGGACAGATGTGCGTGGAGCAGAAGCTGGGTGGGGGGTTGTGCGCAGAAGCCTAGTCATTTGCTCTCCTACACTTGCAGCATTGACATTGTTGAAGGGCTGGCCTTGGCTAGGGGGGTGACCTGCCCATAAGTGGCGAAGGTAGGGGTAGTGCACTGCTTCCCCAGACCCCTCTTTGACCAATATATATTTCCCCCTTGACTGGACTGTGACCTCTGTGAAACCACTCTCTTTGGCAGCTTTCTCAAGGTGAATGGCTAGGCTGACCATCATGTTTTGTAAGTGGGTACGTTTGTAGTCTAACACAGCTTGTGAGCCATTTGGGCTGCCTCGGAAGGCTGTGTAGGCAGCTGCTGCATCCTCAGAACTACGGAAATACAACATCATGCGTGGCTTGCCCAAGCCATTGGCTCGCAGCTGTTGAACAAACTCCACTTTACCTTCACCACACTGTAAGAACTGCTCTACTTCAGCTGGTGTAGGTGCGCATGGCAGTGGCGCTGTGGTTTTGGAACGTAGCTGGCGCACAGAATAGTGACTGCTTCTTGCTGCCATGTCTTTTTGGTAGTATGTGTCCCAGTTGTGAGCGCAAAGCTCTTCACACAGTAAAGAGAGGTTTGCATTGTCACATGCTTGTGTGCCAGTGGCAGCATCAATACTTGGTGTTGGCATTGCTTTTGATGTTCCATCAGGTGTTGTTAAAGCTGTAATGCGCTTCTCAAGCTCAGAGCATCTCTTCTCAAGCGTGTTAACATGTTTGACCAGGGGCCCAACTCCTTCGTTGACCAAGTCTTTGAACTGTTGAATGACTTCATTGAGCTCCAGTCTACAGGTTCGTGCGACCTCCCCATTCAATTCTCGTCTCAGCCCTTCGAAATTGTGTTGCACTCGTTTGTCTAGAGCAGCAAGGACTGCATCCGAAGAATTCGCCATTTTTATAGCAGTGTCCAGCAAACCGATGAGCCTAACGATCTGGCTCAAGGTCAAACCCCATTGTAACATTGTAACATTACTTCACTGCGCAGAATACACTGAAAGGACGCCACGGATCCTGCGCTGCACAGTATGCTCATATATGCAAGCACACTCTAGCTGCCTGTGTTACTTGAGCATTAGTCCA
>PWFS01000011.1 GCA_003554145.1 Halobacteroidaceae bacterium
ACACAATTATCGAAATCCCCACTATTACCGGGATCAACTGGAGAAGGCGGCGGATAATATATTTAAACATATTTTTCAGGCCCCTCCCTTCCAAAAAATAAGCCAGGTGGGAAGCCCCACCCGGCTTTAAGCTTCCTTAAATGCTACTTAGTTTTTCTGAATTAAGTGCACATCCTGCCAGGAGTTGGCGCTGTAGGGGTGCACGGTAATTCCTTCGATGTGGGGATGATAGATGAGAACCTCTTCGGTGTAGTTGATGAACCCATAGGGAACATTTTCCACTACAATCTGCTGGGCCTCTCTATACAAATCGATGGATTCCTGACTGGAGGGATCCAGGGTGCGTCCTTTTTCCAGGAGCTCGTCCAGGCGTGCGTTGGAGAAGAAAGTATAGTTATTGGGGCCGTCGGTGTGGAACTGGCGGTACATGGCCCGATCGGGATCGAGCTGTCCGCCCCAGCCCAGGATGAAAATATCATAGTCCTCGGTATCCTGGATGCGGCTGAGATAGGCTCCCCACTCTTCGATGGTAACTTCCACGTCAATTCCTACCCGGGCGGCTTCAAACTGCAGAATTTCGGCAATCCGGATCCGATCCGGGTTTTCATTGGTAAACAGGCGCAGGCTAATGTCTTCGCCCAATACTCCTGCTTCTTCCAGGAGAGCACGGGACGCATCGATATCATAACTCAGGTCATAAACATCGTCGGTGAACCAGGGCAGGGCGGGCGGAATGGGGCTTACCCCCGGGGTTCCAATCCCATTCATTACCCGGTCGACGATGGCTTCCCGATTAATTACCCGGCTGATGGCCTGGCGAACTTTAACATCGGCCAGGGGTCCAACCTTGGTGTTGAGACCAAGATAAGAATAGCCGGTTCCAGCGACCCGTTCCACAATAATGTTGGGGTCATCTTCCAGGCGGGGCAGCTCCTGGGGTACCATGCCGCCCTGGTACATGTCAATCTCACCAGCTTCAAAAGCAAGCAGGCGGGTAGAGGCTTCAGGGATAGCCCGAAACTGCACATAGGGATGGATGGGCTGGGATCCCCAGTAATCGTCAAAAGCTACCAGGTTCATTACATCATCACGGGCCCAGGATTCAAACTTGTAGGGGCCGCTTCCAACAGGATTGGTCCGGAAATCATCGCGTTCACCATGATGGGCGGGCACGACCGGCATCCGGGCAATATTATTCAGCAAAAATGAATTGAGGGCCGAAAGGTGGAAGTGAATGGTATAATCATCTTCAATTTCAATTTCGCCAATGTCAGCATAGAGAGCCCGGTTGGGCGCCCCATTGTCTTCATCCAGCACCCATTCAAAGGTGTACTTGACATCCTCAGCGGTGAAGGGTTCACCGTCATGGAATACAACGTCGTCCCTTAACCAGAAAGAGAGCGTCAGGGCATCATCAGAAAATTCCCAGTCAGTAGCCAGCCTGGGCACCAGTTCCATGTCGGTATTGAAAGTAACCAGGGGTTCGAAGATAACATTAATCCGCTCAAATGAGGGCACATCCGTTTCCAGACGCGGGTCCAGCCCAACTGCCTCGGCCCCGGAACCAATAACAATGGTGTCTTCAGGAGCCGCCCCGGCCAGGGTTCCCAAACCCAGGGCCATAATCAGGGCCAAAACAATAATTCCCAGTCTCTTACTCATGTATCACCCTCCTAGAAATTTAATTAGGTCCATTTACCAGCGTACTATTATTTTCGGGAGGTAGCAACTCGGACAGTCTTATATATAGGGTTATTAACTCGTTAAATTAAAGTTTTTTAAGGAATAGAAACCCCTTGCTTAATTTATGAAAGTTTTTATCCTTATTTCTGCTTTTTTCGTTTTTTTTATATTTTTTTGATATTCGTTTCAATGCTGATCCCCCGGATTTTTATCGAACCGTAATCTTTCTTCCCATCATTGGCCTGCCCCCTGAAACCCTGCTTCTCCCCGCTCCAGCGTTACCTTTCTGGATTTTGACAGTTCCCCGTTTTATTTGCTGTACATAAAAAAATGACCCCAGAAGGGCCTGGAAGAAAATCTGATTTACAAAAGCAACAGGCTGATCCCCATAACGGTCATTCCAATAATCAGGCCGGTAATAACCGTGTGCCCGGCACCGTATTCCCGGGCCATGGGCAATAATTCATCAAAGGAAATATAGACCATTATACCGGCAATTGCTGCAAAAAGAACTCCCATAACTGCATCAGAAAGAATAGGCATCAGGATAAAATAGGCCAGCAAAGCCCCCGCTGGTTCTGCCATTCCCGAGAGAAAGGAATAGAAAAAGGCCTTTTTCCGATTACCCGTGGCGAAGAAAATGGGGACCGAAACCGATACCCCCTCGGGAATATTGTGGATTGCTATGGCAATAGCAATGGAAACACCCAGGGCGGGGTCCACCATGGCCGCCACAAAGGTAGCAATGCCCTCGGGAAAATTGTGCACAGCTATTGCCCCCGCAGTGAAAAGACCGGTACGCATCAGGCCCTCTTTATCCTTATCCCCCCGGGGTTCTTCCTGAGCCCCTTCTTTTAATATTTCCAGATCCTCCTCCGGCCTTATTTCATGGGGATTTTCGGCATGGGGAACCAGCTGATCTATGGCAGCGGTGATAATTATCCCCAGGACGAAGGCAATCAATGCGGCCCAGGGTCCGATATTGTCGCCCCAGGCCAGGGTCAGGCTTTCCTCGGCCTCCGGCAGTATTTCCACGAAGGAAATATAGATCATAACTCCAGCAGAAAGCCCCAGGCCCAGGGCCAGGAAACGGTACTGATTGGAGCGGGCAAAAAAGGCAATAAAACTACCCAGACCTGTGGCCAGGCCGGCCAGGAGTGTTAATAAAAAAGCAAAGAGCACATTACCATCCATACTTTTGCCTGCCTTCCCTGCAACAATGGAAAGGGGGTGCCTCCAGGCACCCCCCTGTTTTTTTAGTCACGGGCCTCCCCGGGATCCCATTCTTTCCAGACCTTGCCGGTGAGTCCCGGTCCAGGCTTAAGGGTTTTTTTACCAGGTCTCCAGCCGGAGGGTATAACTTCACCGGTCTCCCGGTGATGCTGATAGGCCTGAACCTGGCGGATAAGCTCATTTACATTCCGTCCTACCGGGGGAGTAAGCACTTCCATGGCCTGAATTACTCCGTCGGGATCAATAATGAAACGGCCCCGGACGTTTACTCCACCTTTTTCATCATAAACTCCATAAAGGGAACCGATTTTTCCACCGGGATCACTGAGCATGGGAAATTGAACTGCCGGATCCCACTGGGCTAATTCAGTTTCATGCCAGACTTTGTGGGAATGAACACTGTCCACACTCATCGAGAGAACTTCTACTCCCAGTTCCTTCAATTCTTCATAGCGGGATGCAACTGCACCCAGTTCCGTGGGTCAGACGAAGGTAAAGTCGCCGGGATAGAAACACAGCACCACCCACTGACCGCGATAATCCTCCAGTTTTACTTTCTTGAACTTGCCGTCCTGATAGGCAGGGGCCGTAAATTCTGGGGCCTTGCCTCCTACACGAGCTTCCATAAAAAAACCCTCCTTTTGATTATTCTCTTCCATTATACCATCCTTGATAATAATATTCAATCCTGTTATTGGTCCAGGCGGAATCCCCTGGCCCGGGCTGTAGCTACCAGTTCCCGATATTCCCAGGGAGATATCCGGCTCATAAGCTCAGGGAAATCCTGGCTGCGGTAGGCGGGATAATACTGGGCCATCAGGTTCAGGTAGGTATTTTCTGATATTTCTTCCTGTAAAAAATCCATGATCGACCGGGCTCCCCCACCCCAGCCGGGAAGGACCAGGTGCCGAACCAGGAGCCCGCGGCGGGCCAGGCCCTGCTGATCTATTATCAGATCGCCCACCTGGCGGTGCATTTCTTTCAGGGCTTCTTTAACTCTGGTCCAGTAATCCGGTACGTCGCAATATTTTTCTCCCACCATATCACTGCCAAACTTTACATCCGGCATGTATATATCCACCAGGCCCTCCAGGAGCTTTAAAACCGAGGTAGACTCATAACCTCCACAATTGTAAACCACTGGCAGTTCCAATCCCCGGGAACGGGCCTTTAGTATGGCTTCGGCAATCCAGGGGGCCACGTGGGTGGGGGGGACCAGGTTAATATTGTGACAACCATATTTCTGCAGGGTCAGCATTATTTTTACCAGTTCCCCGGTATCAGCCCGGCGCCCGCGCACTTCGTGGCTTAAATCATAGTTCTGGCAGAAAACACACTTGAGATTACAGCCAGCAAAGAAAATGGTCCCCGATCCTCTCCTGCCGACCAGGGGTGCTTCCTCACCGGGATGGGGTCCCCAGGACCCGATTAAAAGGTCCCGCCCCACTCCACAGTTCCCGGTTTCTAATTCCCGGTTAATCTGGCATTCCCGGGGGCAGAGCCAGCATTCTCTCCAGAGTTCCCATAGCTTTTCAACTTTTTCTTCCGCCTCCACCAGCACCCCTCCTCTCACCCATTAATTACCTGTACTGAACTATTTCGCCATTTATATACTTCTTCCTGCCCCTGCAGACCGGTTAGAGGGATTTCTTATCTGATAGCGAAATAACAGGGAAAGGATTTAAAGGAGTTGATTTTTTGGGGGAAGAAAGACCGGTTAGCAGGGAAAACCTGGAGGCCTTCTGCCGCTGGACCGGGTTGATCGGAATTTTTACCATTATTGCCGGGGCCACCGGCGCGGTGCTGGGGCTTTTTGCCCTGATTATTGGAGCAATTCCGGGAATAATTGCGGTATTAATGGGTCTCAAACTCCGCAGAACCCAGGCCCATGCCCAGCGCTTGCTGTACGGGAGCGGGCAGAGGGATCAGGAAGAACTCAACCACATGATTATCAGCCTTATCTCTTATTTTAAAATTCAGGGTATGCTCCTGATCATTATTCTGGCGGTAATTATCATTTCTTTTATTACCGGCTTTTTGGGATTCCTTTTTAACTATTAAGCCGGTTGCCTCCGTAGCCCCAAATCTAAACCCCCCTTCATTTTACCCCGGAGCTAGAAGTTCCGGATCCCCTGCCTATTATCCCGATAATATCAGGAAAACTGAACTGGAATGATTATTTACAGGCGGACCCATCGATTACTGCCTCCCTCTGGAGTATAATGGGTTTTAGAGCGTAAAGAAGGACCCGGGTCAGTTCAGGTTTTTTGGCAATCAAACCACCTGTAGCTTAAACCCGAGAAACAAAAACTCCCCCAGAGCCTGATCCCAGGTTAAAGGGGAGTTTTTTGGTTGGGCTGCCTCCTTGATTGAGAACCCGGTGGGTTTTCCCGGAGGCCTGACCTGAAAAAAAAATTTGAAAATTAATTTCCTGGGCTTTAAATCCACTTTCCGCAGACCGCGTAACCCGTGTTTTAAACTTCAGGTATTTTTTTAATAACCCAGGCCGCGATCCACCAGGTTGAGAGGGTCCTGACCCCGGGCCAGGCGGTTAATATTATTCACAATATCACCCCATCTTTCCAGGTCAGAAAAAGGCGAGGCCGCCCGGTGGGGACTGAGGACCACGTTATCCAGTTTGTGGAAAGGGTAGTGGTAGGGATAGCGCCGGCCTTCTTCATCAGCCCGGGGCTGATAATCGTACCAGACGTCAATCCCGGCTCCAGCCAGCCGCCTTTCTTTTAAGGCCAGGTACAGTTCCTGTTCACTGATCACCGGACCCCGCCCCACATTAATCAGAAGCCCTTCCCGACCAAGAAGATCGAGTTCATTGCGGCCGATCAGGCCTTCCGTGGCAGTAGTCTGGGGTAAAGAAACAATTAGAATATCACTGGCCTCCAGGAACTGCTCCAGCTGGTTGACCCCATACCAGTTCTGCAGCAGATCCGGCTTTTCCCCGGAAATCTGCCTCCGGCAGGCAATCAAATCCACCTCCCAGCCCGATAGGAAGGAAGCCACCCGGCTCCCGATAGC
>PWFS01000175.1 GCA_003554145.1 Halobacteroidaceae bacterium
GAAATAAGGGAGCAGACTCTGGTGGTTAATGCTGTTTCCAAAAAATATTCTATGACTGGCTGGCGAATTGGATACGGGGCCGGGCCCCAGGAGTTAATCAGTGCTATGGGACGAATTCAGGGCCATTATACCTCCAATCCCAACTCCATTGCTCAAAAAGCCGCCCTGGAAGCTTTAACTGGAGATCAGAGTTCAGTGGAAATAATGGTCCAGGCTTTTTCCGAAAGATGCAAATATATAGTAACCCGATTGCAAAAAATGCCCGGCCTTGAACTGGAACAACCCCAGGGAGCCTTTTACGCCTTCCCCTATATTGGTAATATAACTGCAGATGATTTTGCATTCTGCCAGGAATTACTGGAAAAAGAAGGGGTGGCCCTGGTACCCGGCAGCGCTTTTGGAGCTCCAGGCTATGTCCGCATTTCTTTTGCAACTTCCCTGGAAGATATTGCTGAAGGAATGGATCGGATGGAAAATTTCTTAAAAAATTGTTAGGGAGGGTTAATGATATGGGCAGACCCAAAATCAGTGTTATCGGTGCGGGTAATGTTGGTTCCAACACCGCCCTTTTCCTTTTCCTTAAAGATCTGGGGGACATTCAACTTTACGATATTAATGGTGACCTGGCTGCAGGCAAAGCCCTGGATATTATGCACCTGGCTTCTATCTGGGGCACTAACAGCAAAGTTACAGGTTCAGGAGAAATTAAGGACACAGCTGATTCCGACCTGGTGGTTATTACTGCTGGCAAGAGACGAACTGCCGACATGAGCCGGGATGACCTGTTGCTCCAGAATGCCGAGATAATAACCTCCCTGGTAGATACCATTCAACAGGAAAGCCCCCGGTCCTACATTATCATGGTAACCAACCCCCTGGATGTAATGACGCACCTGGCCCTGGAAATAAGTAATTTTTCCTCCTCCCGGGTTATGGGAATGTCGGGGGTTTTGGATGCAGGACGATTGGCCTTTTTCATCCGGGAAAAACAGAATGTGGCCATGGAAAATATTCTGACCACGGTTCTGGGTGGACATGGAGATTCCATGGTTCCCCTCAGCTCCAGCACCTTCATTGGAGGGCGCCCCCTTGATGAAGTTATGGACTCCTCCTCCATTGAAGAAGTGGTTGAAAGAACCCGGCGGGCTGGCGGGGAAATAATTAAACTGATGGGCATGAGCTCCATGTATGCCCCCGCTGCTGCAGTCTGGAAAATGGCCCAGGCCATTCTCCGGGACGAAAAACTGATTCTGCCCTGCTCGGTTTATCTTCAGGGCCAGTATAAGCTTTCCGATGTTTTCCTCAGCGTCCCGGTCCTGCTGGGGCAAAAAGGGGTTGAAGAAATTATCGAGTTACCCCTGGATAATGGAGATCTCAAAGCACTCCACAGCTCGGCCGAGGAGGTAAAAGAACTGACTCGAAAATTGAATATAAATTAGAATAGGGGCCCGCGGGCCCCTATTCTCTTCTAAGGAAGGCAGTTGCACAGTGAATGCCCCCCCAGCCTTTCAAAAGTTCATCCACATTAATTGCAATAACTTTGACTCCGTTTTTTTCCAGTTCCTCCCGGCAGCGGGGATTACCAGCAGGCTGAACTACCAGGTTGGGCCTGATAGCCACAAAATTGATGCCCATGGTTTCCTTTGCTTCATTACGAGAGGGCGCTTCTATTACCTTTATATCTCGCTCCTGCAGGGCAGCACACACATCAAAGGGCACCTGGGGAGCATGAACCATGGCTAAATCCTCCCGGGCCATGTTCAATATCCCGTCTATATGGGCATGACCATAGGGAATCTGCATGAAAATAAAATTGTCCACTCCCTGTCTTTCCAGTTCCAGCTTGACCTGATTTAAGCCCTCCTGGTTGGCCCGCGATCCAGAGGCCAGGATAACGGTCCTGCGGTCTACCCACATGGCATTGGCCCCTTCAAAGTAACCCCGGCCGTTAATGGTCTTCAGGATGGGTACTCCCAGCTCGGCCAGAGCCTGGGCTACATACCTTTCTTCCCCCCGCCGGGCTTTGATAGCAGGACGGCCAATAATAGCTCCTTCGGGAGTCATGAACATCAGGTCCCGCATAAAAAAAGCATTGGGGCGATCAGCACGCTGTTTTTGCACATAAAAAACCTCCACCCCAAAATCCCGGTAGCAGCCGGTCAATCGATCATGATCCGCCCACATTTTTTCCGGGGAAACCTCCTCCCGAAACCTTACCTCCTGATAAGAAAAGTTATCAATTTCCGGCCCCGGACGTCGCATCAAAACCGCTTTTAAGGGGGCTACCTCAGAAGCAACACCCCAGGGTCCCCAGTTCTCCTCAATTTCTGCGGCAAAATCAGTTGCATCAGGGAACCATCTTTCCCCCGGCAGTGCATCAATATCTCTGTTCATTTCCGCACCTCCTGATAGCAATCAATATATTCTTCCATTATTTCCGCCACTTCATTTCCCAGGCGGTTTTTTAAATCTTCCGGACCCCGGAAAGGTCTTTGCAAAATTAACTCCGCAGCCCTTTTTTGGCCAATACCCGGCAGGGCCAGTAACTCTTCGTGACTGGCTCGATTAAGATTGAAGGGATATTGAAGCCCGGTCAGGGACCGGTACCCATGTTCAATAATCTTAACCTGCAGCGGCCGGAACAATTCTTTTTTTCCGGGGAGTCCTATCCGAACTGGATAGGTCCCCAGGGGCCGGCCAAAGGTCAGGTTCCCCTGGATCTTTTCTGGAATAACTTCCTGGAAAATCAAACCACGAGGGAAAACCTTCTGGAGCAGGGGCCGGTTTATTTCCCGATTTACCTGTTCTTTATATTGATCAAAAGCTCCCCGGGCAACAGGTTGTTTCCTATAATTTCCGTGGGGAATAACCTGTCGGATATTAATTCGGCGCAAAAGCAGGCCCTTCTGCACCAGTTTCCGTAAGAAATCCAGGTTAATTTCCACGGTCTCCCGGCGCTCTCCCTGCAGTCCATGTAAAAAGTTCAGTCCGGGCAGAAGAGCGGGCAGACCATTTTTCCGCACTCCCCCGATTTCATTGACCAACTCCACCGCTTTTTTACATTCAGCAGGAGAAACCGCGATATTATTGGCCTCTATTACCTGGGGATCAGCAGATTCAAGGCCAAAAGAGGCAATATCTCCAGGGGTGTTATGTTGCACGATAATCTTCAGTAAATGGGGACCTTCGGGACTCCGGATTAACCGGCCTGGTTCAACATTATCCAGGTGAAGCACTTTCAGGTCAGGTGCTGCAGCTCGGATCCCTTTATATAGACGTTCCAGGGTATTGGGCTGTCCATCATCATAATTCAGCAGATCCGGCTGAGAACCCAGGCGAAAATACCGGCCTCCCTGGCGGTAAAGCTCCTCAACCTCTGCTGCAACCTCTTCTGCCTGGCGAATATAGCGCAGCTTTCTCCAGCGGTCACTGCAAAAAAAACACTGGGAAGGACGGCGGCATCCCCGATAGGTTTCCAGTTCGGCCACCACATACGGAAAGCGGGGATGGCGGGGTATCAAACTCGCTCCCCGAAGAGCCATTCCCTGCAACAGGTCCCGGGAAAATCCCCCGGTGCCCTGCAATTTATCCAGGACCTGATGGGCGACCCCTTCCCCGACATAATGGTTAAAGCCCCCGGGGCGAATCCCCGCCTCCACTATGGGGCCCAAGAGCCATTTTTCCGGGGTAGGATTATTGTTAGCCATTTTTTGCATTTCCTTCCGGGACAGGGGCTGTCCCCCCAGATACTTTCCGGGAACAGTGGTTCCTCCCAGCACAATAAGCCAGTCCCCTGCTGGCAGTTGCTGCCGGGCCTCTTCGGCGGTGAGGTATATTATGTTTTCTTCCCTCACTCCCCCCATTAAGAGGGCCCCATAAAGATACCTGATATGAGGAGAAATATAGGGGGGGACTCCCAGGCAGGAAGGCTCATCAATATGGCCATCCACCAGAATAACCTGCCGAATCATTATTACCCCTCCCTCCCGGATAAAGCCAGCACCTTCCTGATGCCGGCTTTTTTACCTGACCACTATATTCATAATTCGGCCGGGGATATAGATTTCCCGAATAATTTCCCTGCCATCCAGGTGTCGTCGAATGGAATCCACCTGCATCAGTTCTTCCTTTATTTCTTCCTGATCGGCCTCCCGGGAAACTTCTACTGTACCCCGGACTTTGCCGTTTACCTGAACTGCAATTTCCACTGTATCTTCAATGGTTTTTTCTTCGTCCCACTGAACCCATTGCTGTTGATTCAACTGCCCGCCCAGTTCCATATCCTGCCACAGCTCTTCAGTCATATGGGGAGCCACCGGGTTCAAGAGCAGAAGAAAAGTTCCTGCCTCTTCCCGGGTTATTTCCCCCTGATCATAAAACTGATTGAGCAGAGTCATCAAAGCAGCAATAGCAGTATTGAACTTCATCCGGTTGTAGTCTTCAGTTACTTTTTTTATTGTCTGATGAATTTTTACTTCCAGTTCCTCAGAATAACCTTTTCCAGAATTGATAATTTCCCTCATTTTCCAGGCCCGCTCCAGAAAACGACGGGCTCCCCGAACACCCTGCTGGGACCACGGTATATCCTGATCAAAAGCTCCCATGAACATTTCATAAACCCGGAAGGTATCTGCCCCAAAATCTGCTACCACCTTATCTGGATTTACTACATTACCCCGGGATTTGGACATTTTTTCATTATTCTCCCCCAGAATCATCCCGTGGGAAGTCCTTTTTTTATAGGGCTCAGAAGTAGGAACCACTCCTATATCATGGAGAAACTTATGCCAGAAACGGGAATAAAGAAGGTGCAGGGTGGTATGCTCCATCCCTCCATTGTACCAATCGACGGGCATCCAGTAGTCCAGGGCCTCCGGCGAAGCCAGAGCCTGATCGTTATGGGGGTCGGTATAGCGGAGAAAGTACCAGGATGATCCTGCCCACTGGGGCATGGTGTCTGTTTCCCGTTCAGCTTCTTTACCACAACGAGGGCATTCTGTCTGAACCCAATCTGTTATGCGGGCCAGGGGGGATTCGCCGGTATGAGTGGGTGTGAACTCTTCCAGCTCAGGCAAAACCAGGGGCAGTTCATCTTCGGGCAGGGGTACCCACCCACAACTGGAGCAATTCACCAGGGGGATAGGTTCTCCCCAGTAGCGCTGGCGGGAAAAAACCCAGTCCCGCAGACGATAGTTTATTTGTCGGTTACCCAGGCCTTCTTTTTCCAGCCAGTCAATAACCCGGGGAATGGCCTCTTCTACAGTCAGGCCATCAAAGGAACCGGAATTGATCAGTATTCCTGATTCTGTATCGGCATATGCTTCCTGAGTTACATCCCCCCCTTTGATAACCTCCACTATCGGCAGGTTAAACTGGTGGGCGAACTCCCAGTCTCGTTGATCATGGCCTGGAACAGCCATGATGGCCCCGGTCCCATAAGACATCATTACATAATCAGCGGTCCAAACCGGTATTTTTTCGCCGGTTCCCGGGTTCAGGGCCTGAATTCCCTGCAGAGGAACTCCTGTTTTTTCCTTTTCTACCTCTGTCCTTTCAAATTCAGATTTGGCCGCAGCTTCTTTCCTATACTGGAGAACCTCCTCCCGGTTTTCTATTTTATCCTGCAATTTTTCTACCAGGGGGTGTTCAGGAGAAACAACCATGTAGGTAGCTCCCCACAGGGTATCGGGCCGGGTAGTAAAAACCTCAATTTCCTCGTCAGTTCCCGGGATAGGGAATTTAATTTGGGCCCCTTCAGACCTCCCGATCCAGTTCCGCTGCTGAGCTTTAATCTTATCCAGATAATCTACTGTATCCAGGTCATCCAGTAGTCTTTGCGCATATTCTGTTATCTTCAACATCCACTGTTCTTTGACCCTGCTTTCCACTTCTCCTCCACAGCGCTCGCAAACCCCGCCCACGACCTCCTCATTGGCCAGTCCTATCCGACAGTCGGTGCACCAGTTGATGGGCATTTCCGCCTTATAGGCCAGGCCATGTTTAAAAAGCTGGAGAAAAATCCACTGGGTCCAGCGATAATAATCCGGATCGGAAGTATTGACCTCCCGTTCCCAATCAAAAGAAAAACCCAGGGACTGCAGCTGACTTTTAAAGCGGGCTACATTGGTTGCTGTTACCCGGCGGGGATGAATATTATTTTGCATGGCATAATTTTCCGTTGGCAGTCCAAAGGCATCCCAACCAATGGGATAAAGGACATTATAGCCCTGCATTCTTTTCATCCTGGCCACAATATCCAGGGCAGTATAACTGCGGGGATGCCCCACATGCAATCCCTCGCCCGAAGGATAGGGGAATTCAATCAGGATATAATACTTATCCCGGGTGGGATCCAGTTCAGCAGAAAAAGTGCCCTCTCGGAGCCATTTCTCCTGCCAGTTCTTTTCAATTTCCTGGGGCCGGTATTCCTCTTTTTTCATAAACATCCTCCTCATTTAAGGTTATTATCAATCAAGCTGGCTATCATTTTTTTTCAATCAGCCTCAATCCCGTCCAGAAACAAAATAACCTTCCAGTCTCCAATAAAGAGACGGAAGGTTTCCCGCGGTACCACTCTTTTTGATGCAGCGAATGTGCATCCACTCCAGCAGATAACGGTTGCGGCCGGCAACGGCTACTGTTTTTCACCGCTGCAGTTCAGAAACGAGTTCAAATCAGATCCAGCACCGCTTTCCACCAGCCAGCGGTTCTCTGAAGAGGATCGGATCCTACTACTTTCCATCATTACCTTTCCCCTATATTTTTAATAATTATAGCAAAGGGGTTGCCCAAAGTCAACCGCAACAACCCCCGACTACTTTTTTCCGGGAATTCTATTCCTCTCCCTATCCCTCTTCATTTAATAACTTTTCTCCGGCCCAGTGCTCATCGAGGGTTAATTGCTACTCTACTCTACTCTACTCTACTCTTCTCTTCTCTTCTCTTCTCTTCTCTTCTTTGCAGGGCTTCCCTCAAAGAGAGCCCTGTATTATACCTGATGAAACTGCCAGTCTCCCTTTCTAAACTTCCAGAAATGGGTAGCAAAGACCAGGAAAAAATAGAGGGCCTCACCCAGATATGTTCCCTGTATACCCAGCCCCCACCTTATTCCCAGAAGATACACCACCGGCAGGTAAATAAGGTAGCAGATTATAATCTGCATTTTAAAAGTCCAGCGGGTCATTCCCGCCCCCATTATGGTATGGCGGGCAACCATCCCCATGGAGTTAACACTGGTTCCAATCAAAATAATAATCAGCGGCACGTAAGCGGTCTGGATCACTTCAGCATCTGGAGTATAAAGGGAAAGGAGAGGACGGGCCCCGGCAATTCCCAGGACCGCAATCAAAATGGAAAAAACAGCACCAATTTTCATTCCCTGAATTGTGCTCATTCTGGCCATCAGTTGTTCCCCAGCGCCAAGAAACTGTCCTACCAGAATCCCGGTGGCTTTACCCAGACCAATGGCCGGCAGAAAAAGCAGGCTATAAATTGCGTTTAAAACCGAAGCCGCAGCCAGCTCCACTGTTCCAATCAAAGAGTGAATCCAGACAAAAATAAAATAAGAGAAAATACTGCCAAACCCTTCCAGCATGGCCGGAATAGAAAGCCCGAGAATAGAGCGGCTTTCTTCCCGGTTCAGCTTCCAGGAGAAAACACCGTAATTAACCTTTTCCCGTTGATGGCGTAAATAGAACCAGATAAAAACTGTACCGAGAAAGGTTGCAATTACACTGCCCCAGGCTGCTCCCATCAAGCCCAGGGCTGGTAAACCCAGGAGACCAAAGATCAAAACAGCATTAAAAACAACGTTCAGGCCATTGACCAGCACCGAGGAATATAGAGTTATTTCGGTCCGGCCAGTGGCTTCAAAAAAAGCCTGGCCGCACATAATTAAAATGAAAAAAGGAACTGCCAGAAAGCGAATCCGGATGAAATTACTGGCCAGTTCAGCCACCACCGGATCGGGATTGATATAAATCATAATCAGGGGGGCTGCAAAACTTAAAATTAAGGTGGCTCCCATTCCCAGGCCCAATCCCAGGGCCAGAGAGTTATCTACCACCATACCCACCTGATGCAATTTTTTTTCTCCTACCCGGCGAGCAACTTTTATCCTGGTCCCCATGGCCAGAAGACCCAGGGGAAATAAAAAGGTAAAAGTAAAAATATTCCCCAACCCTGCAGCTGCCAGAGCCTCCCGGCTCAACCTGGCCACCATAATAGTATCTGCTGTACTCATCAGGGTCTGGGAAAGATTGCCCAGCATTATCGGAATTCCCAGCCGGAGAATTCTTTTATTCAGTTCTTTTTTCTCCTGCATCAGCCTCCCCTGCTTTTTACACCAAAAAACAACCCCGAGAGCAATCAGCTCCCGGGGAAATTAGTGATTATCGCTGGGCTTTTTCCAGCGCCCGCTCTGCTGCCTGAATAGCACGATTAAAAGTGCCGGTAGCTTCGCTTAATCCATCAACATCCAGGCTCTGAGCTTCAATTATCTGCTCGGGCAGAACTTCAAGCAGCTCATGGTACTCATCCCAGGGATAGTCTTCACCTTTACGGACCCAGCGATCATTGTCCTGCTGGGTTTCATGCAGGCGGAAATCAGTTATTTTATCATTGGAAATGGTTACCCAGACAATAACCCAGCCCCGCTCAGTTTTATCAGAAATTGCCATGAAAGTTCCTTCAAAGTATTCATTGGTAAGATTGGTTGGTTCAACTCGGGCCCGGGCCATGGCTCGATATACAGCCTGATTGGCCTGCAGAGAAGTTCCCGTGGCCTCGGTAATGATATCTACATCCCAGTGATCTCTTTCCACGTAAAGCTCGGGCAGGTCTTCAATGGCTTCGTGGTACTCTGCCCAGGGATAGTCCTCGGGTTTTTCGGTTCCCAGATCACCATAACCCCTTATAACTACATCAACAATCTGATCATTCTCAAGAGTGACTTCTGCATCCACATAACCACGGTCAGTGGCGTCAGAATAACCCATGAAAGTACCATCTTCAAAAACATTGCTTCCTGCCCCTGTACCCTGGGTAAAAAAGGCCAGTCCCAGGACCAGGCTCAGAGCTAATACTGCTAAAATCCCTTTTCTCATCTGTAAATCACTCCTTGTAATTAATTTATTTTGGATTGTTTCTTATCCAAAAACTTTTTCTATTAAAATAGTGGTTTTCCTTCTTTTTTAAGAAAAAAATTGGAATAAATCTGCTCCCAGGCGGGCCTGGAGAAATTTTCCATCTCTATTATCGGGAAGTTGATCTGTAAGTAGCGCAATTATTACGGTAGCCCCTGGGAATTCCCATATCCCGCCATCATGGACAGCCCCGGTTATCTCCCCGGTTTTATGGGCAAAAACAACTTTTTCCTGTTGCAGTTGATTGATCGCACTCCGGCATTTTGGGCAGTGAGAAGCAGAGCCAATCCATTCTTTACACTTTTTACAAACCCGGATATCCCGGGACAGGCAGTCGTTGAATTGCTGCTTCCGTAAAATGGGCATACCCAGTTCATAAAAGTCTTCATATATCCGATCCAGAATACCAACAGTATCCAGGGCAGAAGTATAGCTGTACAGGTCTGAAACGGGGCGCATTAACTTGCGAGCCAGGAAAGTATCCGGGCAACCAATTTCATCCAGGGTTTTATTCACATTTTCACGGCCAACAATATCAATAAGCATATTGGTTGCAGTATTGTCGCTGATAACAATCATTAAATGCAGCAGATCAGCAAGGGAAAGTTTCAGCCCGGAATGGAGCAAATTTAAAACTCCTGCACCGCCTACCTTTTCTTCTTGCGGCAGGGGATATTCCCTATCCATTTCCAATCGGCCCTGACCCACCTGCTGTAGGGCTTCGTAGAGGATGGGGATTTTGATTATACTGGCTGCATGAAAACGCTGCTCCCCATTGATAATAATTGTCCTTTTTTCTTCCCGATGCATAAGGGCCAGGCCAGCCCGCCCCGGGAAACTATCTATTCGTTCCTGGATTTTTCTCTGGAGTTCTTTCATCTTTTACCCTCCTAAAGGTCGAGAAAGTACAAAATAATCATCAAAAGAGGCAGAGCAGGCAAAAAGTTGGCTACCCTGATTTTTTTTATCCCCAGTAAATCCAGGCCCATGGCCAGCATTATTATGCCTCCCAGGGCAGAAATTTCCCCAATCGCGTTTTCGCTGAAAAAACCTTCCAGGAAAACAGCCAGCAGGGTAATACCTCCCTGATAAAGAATCAGGGGCACAGCCGACAACATAACCCCTATTCCGAGGGCTGCGGCCAGGGGAATTGCCGCAATACCATCAATTACTGCCTTGGTAGCCAGAATATGGCTATCCCCGGTCAAACCATCGGCCAGGCTCCCGATAATGGCCATGGGACCTATACAATATAATAGGGAGGCGGTGATAAAACCCCGGGCTAATGGGGAAGCAGCCTTTTCGTCAAAGCGTGCTCCTAACCGATTGAGGAATCCCGATAAGTCAAGGGTTTCTCCAATGAGGATCCCCCCGATCAGGCTCAGGAGTAAAATAATTTCCTCCTGTCCCTCCCGCAGCAAAGCAATGCCCACAAAAATGATGAACAGGCTTACTCCCTGCAACAAAATTTCCGAGAACCGGCCGGGTAGTAACTTTTTGAATCTCACACCCAGCAAAGTCCCTATTATTATGAGGATAACATTGTACAGGGTCCCCATGCCGGCCATTTTCCCAACTCCCAAAAAAACGCCATCTTTACTTCGATGGCGTTTGCAGTCATCTGGCTCCCCGAGCAGGACTCGAACCTGCGACTCGGTGGTTAACAGCCACCTGCTCTACCGGCTGAGCTATCGGGGATCATTGTTCCCTTAATATTATATCGACCCTGAGGTCCACTGTCAATACCTGTGCCCTCAAAACTTCTCTCTCAACTGGCCTGCCTGCAGTTTAAAGATAACTGGAACTTGTTGCTTCTTTTCCCCACCATATCACTTGAAATTTACCCTGGACCAGGATGGGGGCGACAAACATATTCCCTTCCAGAAATTTTAATTAAAACATGGGATTTTAATACAGCAGAGTTTTTAGTTCCTCCATTAATGGCTCCATTAATTTCCCGGCCCGGTAATCCCGGTGCTGATTTTTATCCTTTATTTTTTCCCGCAGGGAAGAGGGGACTTCGGAAATTTTCCCCTGAATCTGCCCCTTCTCATCAAGGACTAATAACAGGGGAATACGAGCTTTACCATCGATAGAATGTTCCGAGAGAATAGGGAGATAATCATCCCTGGGTAGAACCCTGACCTCCAGGGCTGGATTATTTTCTTTAAATACCTTTAACGCCCCGCTGAGGACCAGACAATCAGGACACCAGAACTCGGAAAACAGGAGAATTTTTTTCATTTTCAGGCCCTCCTGTTGGAATTCGACCTTTTGGGCTCTTTCATATAACCTTTTCACCTTTTCCTGGATGCCTTTATCTCCGCTTTGGAGGTAGTCTTTCAATGGTTTGCCTTTCTGAAATAATTGTTCCACAAAAACCACACCCCTTTATTGAAGGTTTTTGCCTCCTTAAACCGAATTATTTAAGAGAAATCCTCGAAAATTTCAGGCCAGGGAGGCTATTAGATGATAATCAGGGAACCCCGCCCCGGGGATCGAGAACAAAAAGAAATTATAAATATGCCCTGGAACCCCGGAGACCGCATTCAGATTCAAGTGGAAAAAAACCCTCTGGTTTCAGCAGAAAGCTTTTTCCCCAACAACCTGGAATTAATAGCCCGGGATGTAGACGAAAAAAAGGTGCTGGCCTCCATTGGATCCGGACAATTTAAACTATGCTTTAGAGGCGACAATGTTCTGGGGGGTATTCTTTATGATCTAAAGGTAAAAAATTACCGCCCCCAGGTGGTCTCTCGGCTGTGGTCGGCCCTCTCAATTCATGCTGAAGAACAGGAATTATCCTTTTTTTTCTGCTATCAACCCCGTAATGAGCAGCATTACCTGAAATGGGATGAGCATCCTGAACCGGAGATTATCGGGGAACAGGTTATCTACTTTCTACCGGTCCACAGGCCCCTGGCTCCCCGGGGTCAGGCCGGCCATTTCACCCCCAAAAAAGAAGAAACCCCTAAAGAGCATACGGTAAACATCAGTGGGGCTGGAGAAATGGAACTGTTCCCGCTGGAAATCCCCCCTGCCTTTCTGGATAGATATCAGGGGGAGGTCCAGGGTCCTTCCCGAGCAGCTAAAGTCTGGGAACCAGGCCCGGAATTCCAGTTTTCCCTGGATTATCAGACCGCCTGGCCCCGTCTTCTACCCCACCTGTTGAAAAAAGAACTTCCCTTTTCCAAGCGCCCTGCTCCAGGACAAAAAGTAAGGGGCTGGTTGATCTATGAACTGGAGCAGCTCGAAGCCCGAGAAATACCGGGAATCCTGGAGGGAGCTCGGCTGAAAGCCCGTCAGCAGGGCGTCTCCTTTATTGCCCCCTGTTTCAGCTCTGCTCAGGATATCCCTCCTGCCCTGGCTTCACGGGCCTGGGGTCAGGTAATTTATGACATCTGTTTTTTCCCCTTAACCCGGATAAAGACACCAGATAAAACCCCTTATTTTCACCCGGCCTTCCTTTAAAACCACGCCCTGTTTCTAACAGGGCTTTTTTTATTTAAAAAACCTGGAGGGGGCTTATTTCTGAAGCAGATATGCAGGGGAACCATTCATACCCGGTTTTCTTCCCCTGCCAGCAGTCTCTTTATATTGGGCCGGTGCTGAATGATTATGGCTGCAGCCAGGAGCAGGGTAAAAATAAAGTAGGGTAAAGAAGCATAGAAAAAAGCCAGGATAGGGAATATTACAGCAGCAGCAATTGAACCCAGTGAAACGTACCGGGTTAATTTTACAATTAACGCCCAGACCAGAACAACAAACAGGGAAATCCAGGGCATTAAAACCAGAACCACTCCGCCCGTGGTAGCCACCCCTCGGCCCCCTTTAAAACCCACAAAAATTGACCAGTTATGACCGGCAACCGCGGCCATTCCAACAACCAAAATAAGGAGATCCGTATCAAGTATCTGCAGGGCAATAATGGTAGGAACCACTCCTTTTAAAACATCTAGAGCGCCCACAACTGCAGCCCACCGAAAACCCAGAGCCCGGTAAACATTAGTAGCTCCTATGTTGCCGCTCCCTATTTCCCGGATGTTGATTTTTTTCAGCTTACAAACAATAAAGCCCCAGGGGATGGATCCCAGCAAATAGCCGATAATGATCAGAGCGAAAAAAACCAGGTACAATTTTCCTGACCCCCTCTCTACTGTTTCTTGTTCTCCAGCTTTTCCTTTAAACCTTTAACCCTTCTTGATAATTATGTATTATCCGGATAAGATTTGCCCGTGTCAGGCTTTTCCCCCTTCTATCAGATATTGTGGATGCCTGTTCGCTCAGTTAAAGCCCTCTGAGAACAACCTGACCCTTGAATAGAACACTCAGGAGTTATTCTTCTGCCCTTTCTATTTCCCAGGCATAACCCACCATGGGATATTCTACTTCTCCGATTACTTCCTGTTTACTGGCAATCCATTTCCCTCCCAGGTTTTCATAAAACCTGCGGCTTTTGCCTGCAGCCAGGGTCCAGAGATAAAAGGATTTTAATCCCTGGCCCTTGAGAAAGCTTTTAACCTTTTCCATTAATTTTCTCCCCACACCCTGCCCCTGCCAGTGGGGCATTATATACAGGGCATATATTTCTGCATCACAGTAACTTTCTTCATCCCGGGACCTTCCACCGCTAATAAAACCAATTATTCCTTCTTTTTGATCCTCTGCCACAAATATAAACTGACCTGGATTTTTTTCTGCAAATATTTTCTGCCAGGTCTGCACAGCTTTTTCCCGGGACAGGGACTCCAAAAACTGTTGCCTGACCAGGCCCTGGTAGGAATACTTCCAGGTATCAACATGGACGCGGGCAATGGCTGCTTTATCCCCTGGTTTCCCCCGGCGAATCCAGACCATGCTTACCGCTCCTTTCCAGGGATATAAAGGGATTCGCGGCCAAACTGAAAAAACCTTTTTCCACCGCAACATAAAACCCCCGCCAGAATTAGACGGGGGTAAAAAAGTATGCGGCAGCGACCTACTCTCCCACAGGATTTCTCCAGCGAGGCCCGGAGGTTGGAATATTTCTTCCTGCGTTCTTTTCCCTTTCTGATCCAGCACCAGTAGTTCTTTTATTTCCTTTAACCCAAAGCTTATTTCCCTTAAACTAACAATCATTGTTGCTCTTCCCATTCCTCCCTGGAAAATACTCTGTCTTTTCCATCCCATTTTCCCTGTAATACTCCCAGCCTATCATAATTACGCAAAACAATAGTGCTAAACCCGGTCTTTGAGGAAACTCTCCTATCTTAAAAACTATGACCTCTTATTAAAAAACTAAACCTGTAGTTAACTCCAGGTCAAGCTAAAAATTTTTCATTTAAAATGATTAACCATAAAATAAACCAGTACAGCAAAGATACTAATAACTTCCATTGGCAAATCTACCAGGGGGTGAATAATTTCGTATTCTCTTTGCACCAGAGAATAAAAATTCACCATAACTGCAAAGATATTGGCAATAACAATGGTTAAACCAGCCCAGAGGTTTCTTCGAGGTTCTATAATAAAGAGGTAATACAAAACCACATAAGGAAGGGTGGCTACCCCTGCACCCTTCAGCATTCCCGAAACAATAGGCAAGTTTTCTTCAGAGATAATTTTACCAAAAATTATCCCCGGGAAAGAAAATAAAACCAACCCCATCAGGCCGATATAAAACCCGCAAAGTATAGACCAACCTTGCTGGTCACATAAAGGAGCTTCCTTTTTTCTTCCATCTTCTCCCCCCCCCTTGGAAATAGTTTGTCTGAAATCGTTTAAAAAATTTATCTCTGGAAAGTATAAATCCCCTGCCTTAGATGTGAACTCCTGGAGGAGATATGCCTGTTATCCCAGAATTTGTTTATTTCCCTTGAGCAACCAGGATACCGCTATTCCCCGCTGGATAAATTACCCCACTTTTGCACCTGCTTGACCTGTACTTGTCCAGTCAAGCTTCTCTATGCCTCTTCGCTCTCCATCCATTTTCTAACCGCATTTAGAACCCCCTGGGCACCTCCTTTGCTTTTTTTGCAGGCGAAAACTGCGCCCGTATACTATACTGTCCCTTGACCCAATCAGGGCACAGATTAGAATTCCAGCATAACAGTGTGATATTTTTGGGGTGGCTGCTTCCAAGCCTCAGCTCAGGATCAATATCTCCCCTTTGATAAAAACTAACCAAATATTTCCGGTAAAACTCTGGCCAGCTCAAAATCCCCCTCGATCATCACCCTTATCCGGGGTAAGAGGGCATTAAAAGGTAGATCTCCTTCTATTATATCTTGCAGATCCTTCGGAAACATTTCCAAAAGCAAATCCGGCTTTTCACTTCTCCCGTCAACAACCTCGAGGCCAAAAGATTTAATTATTAATTGCCAGGTCTTCTGCTCTTTTCCTTTCAGGTTAATCTGAACAATACCGGACTGATTAAAACTTTTCCCACTATTCCTTCGTTCTATTTTTTCCCAGAGTTCTCCCAGGTCTAAATCAGTTTCTGTTTCTTCAAAAGCTCCAGTTTCATTTTCCTCAAGGGACCACATTCCCTTCCACAGTCCCCGCGCTTCCTCGCGCAATTCTTTCAATCTTTCCCCTGGGTCTTTGGGTTTATCCTGAATAATTTCCCGTATTTTTTGCATTACAAAGTGAAAGGAAATATCGTTTGTTACCCATCCTCCTGCCGTTTGAACAACGGCAGGATTTTTGGTCCAAAGGGCCCTTGTTTTCTGTTTATCGTGAATCTGCGCAATTAGAACTTCCCGGTTATCAATTACGAGGGTTAACCACCGTCCAATAGTAATAACCCTCAATAAAAGCATTGGAGATATGGGGTGTTGAAAAACATTTAAATTCGGAAAATCCACTTCTCCAAAACTAAGAATATACTCCCGTGTCCCGCTTTGACTGGCAGAAATCAAATCTTTTTCCAGCACCTGCAGTTCCTCAGGCCACCCGCAGGCAAAAATTCTAACCCCAGATTTTTTAACCATTGTTCGTGCCATCTCAAGCACTTTTTCCCTACCCTGAAGAGAGACCATGGATTCTGCCTGGTCTTTTTTCTCCATTTTCTTCAGATTGGTTTCAAGGTTATAAATTACTTCTTCCATTTCTCTTTTTTGATTCTCCAGCAAAACTTCCGGGGGGATTACCCGGTAAAGCTGTCGATCTTCTCTGGAGGTTACCATTAATAGCCCTTTTCGTTCCATTGAAGCCAGAACCTCATAAACTTTAGCTCTGGGTACTCCCGAAACCCGACTGGCTTCATAACCGGTACTATCTGGCTTTTCCAAAAGAGCCACATAAACCCGCGCTTCATTTTCCGTAAAACCAATTTTTTGCAGATCTTTATAAGTTGAGTCCATGGAATACCCCCAAAAAATCAATTAATAGTTACTATGGTAACTATTATACACTCTAAAAGAAGCTCAGTCAAGTTAATCACATTATTTTGCCTTTTTTTATCCTTTGACAAGGAAAGCGACGCTAAAATATAATAGTTACTACGGTAACTAATAATTGCAACTAAGAAGCCCTTATCCCCGCTAGAAAAAAGTCAGATAAAATAGAAAGGGGAAGATAAAATGTTCGACAAGAGCCTGGCCTACATTGCCCAAAAACTTCACGATCATAAGGTAAAAGCCGGAACAAGTTCGCTGTTAAGAGAACATAAGGGTAAAAAAACCTGCAGTAGGCGCTCCAATGGAAAGCACCCTGGGACAAATGAAAATTCAGGAAATCATCAGCCCCAAACCCCGCCAGAAAAAGCCCCGGAAATTTCTTATATTTCTGAATAGTCAAGATAGGGAACACCCATCTACTTACCTGGATATGCTCGAAATCATAGAAACTTTGACCTTCAATTTCGGAAAAAACAGACTTTTATTCTACACATTCAAACAAGGAACTAGGAAAGCGAGGTGATAAAAAGAGATTAATCTTGTTTTGCAAACCCAATATCATAAATCAAGGAGGTTTTTAAGTGAAAAGAAAACTTATTATTTTCTTTGTGCTGACCCTAATTTTGACCACTGCAGTCGCTACAGCTGAGGAAAAAATCCTGGAAATAGGAATATCCCAGGAGCCCGATGGATTTGGAACCATGTTTTCTATGGCTGCAGGAACCCAGGTTGAAAACACAATTAATCCCACAATGCCTATGCTTTATCGCGATAACAACTGGGATCTTCACCCCAATGTCACTCAATACCGCCCCAATGTCCAGGACGGAACCTGGGTTGTTGACGAGGAAAATGAAGCCATGGTGGTCCATTGGAAGCTACGCGAAGATATTACCTGGCACGACGGAGAGCCCTTCACAACTGAAGATTTTGTAATAGGCTACAATATAACAATGCACGATGATTATCCTGCCATCACTAAGACCGTCGCCCGTTATATTGAAGAAATTGAAGTACTTGGCGATTATGAAATGAAATTGCATTATAACCAGCTCTACCCATTCGCAGACGGGCAAGTTCTGGGTTTTATGCCCATGCCTGCCCATATTTTCTCAGAGCCATACGAACAGGACGATATTGAAGCCATAGTTGAACATAATTACTGGAGAACAGGGTTTTTTGGTATTGGTCCTTATAAATTAAAAGAGTGGGTCTCCGGAAGCCATATTGAATTGGCTGCAAATCCAGATTTTTATCGGGGAAAACCAATAATTGACACCATTGTTTTCCGCTTTGTTGAAGATACCGAAACCCTGAGATTCATGATTGAAACCGGAGAGGTCCAGGCCAGTATTAACCCCACTCTCCATTTTGACAGCGCAATTGCCCTGCAACGTTCAGTAGACCCGGAAAAAATTCATGTTGATTTCATTGAAGCAATTACCTGGGAGCATATTGATCTCAATACCCGAGATTTCGAACCTTTCCAGGATGTTCGGGTTCGCCGGGCTTTAATGCATGCAACAGACAAAGAAGAAATATTGGAAACAGTATATGAAGGAGTTATATCTTCGTCTGAAATGCCCATGTCTCCACGCCACCCTCATTTGGTTGATGACGCCTATGATGTTATGACGGTTTATGAGTACAACCCTGAAAGAGCAGAAGCGCTTCTTGCTGCTGCCGGTTTTGCTCGGGGGCCGGATGGGATAATGACCCACCAGGATACAGGCAAAAAACTGATTCTTGATATCCGAACTACTGCAGGAAACTCTTCCCGGGAGCTTGCCCAGCAGATTCTCGCTCAACAATGGGCTGAAATTGGAATCCAGGTAGAGATTAACAATATGGTTTCCACAGCTCTTTTCGACCACGGACATCTATACAAAAGGGCCTGGCCCCATATGATACTTTTTGCCTGGGTTAGTTCTCCTACCTCAATGGGCGATACTATCTGGCACATGGATGCCATACCCAGAGAAGAAAATAACTGGGAAGGTCAAAACGTTTCAGGTTGGGAAAACGAAGAGGCCAGTGAAATCCTGGATGAAATGTTGCAAGAAATGGATGAAAGTCGCAGACAGGAACTCAATACACGCTTTTTACAACTCTGGACCAGGGACCTCCCCTCACTTCCTCTGTTTTTCAACTTAGACATTACAATCTGGCATAACAATATTTCAGGAATCAAGCCCACGGGATGCAACTCCCCTGATACCTGGAATATTCACCAATGGGACATTCACTAGGCAACTCCTTGGTAAAGGATCGCCTTTTTGGCGATCCTTTACCCAAAAGTATTTTCCAATGAGGTGGAAATATAATGTGGGTTTATGTAATTCGGAGAATTTTACAGGTTATTCCTGTACTTTTCCTTATTTCTCTTGCAACCTTCGCTCTGCTCAATGCTATGCCCGGTGATCCTCTGGCAGAATTAATGATGGCAGATCCAGACATGAGTGAGGAAGATCTTGCCAATTTAAGGCGAATTTACGGACTGGACCAGCCATTCCAAATGCGGTATCTACGGTGGATGGAAGGGGTTATTTTTGAGAGAGATTTGGGCTCATCACAACAATACAAAGTTCCGGTTACCACCCTGATTGCTCGCAATGTTGAAAACACGTTTTACCTGGTTTTTTCTTCCTTCATTCTATCCCTATTTGTTGCTATTCCCATCGGTATTTACTCTGCACTTCGCCAGTATTCCCTGGCAGATTACTTCTGGACAGGTTTTTCTTTTTTCGGCTTTTCTGTGCCCAATCACTGGCTGGGACTTTTATTACTATTTTTGTTTTCCGTCCAACTGGAGTGGACCCCTGTGGGGGGATTTCAAAGTATTCGCGTTCCTCCTGATTTTTTTAGCCAATTATTGGATCGGCTTCACCACTTAATACTTCCTATGATAACCCTGGGAATGAGTTCACTTGCAGGCTGGATGCGTTACATGCGTTCAACCATGCTAGAGGTCATCCGGGAAGATTATATTCGGACCGCACGAGCAAAAGGAATTGCCGAGCGAAAAATAATCTATAAGCATGCTCTCCGTAATGCTATTTTGCCAGTTATTACACTGGTTATGATGGCAATCCCAATGATGCTGGGGGGCGCTGTAATTACCGAGGCAGTCTTTGTCTACCCGGGAATGGGACGCTTATTCTGGCATTCTCTAATTAACCAGGATAATTTTGTTTCGATGGCTATCATAATGATTATTGCTGTTCTTGTCGTCCTGTTTAACCTTTTGGCTGACATTCTTTATGCCTGGATCGACCCCAGGATCCGCTATGACTAAACCCCAAGGGAATAGGTGGGTTAAAATGACCAATAACAATAACTGGCAGGGCCCAAAAAAGCTGATTGAAAAACCCTCCCCCAGTTTTTCAAGAATGGCTTTTAGCCGGTTTTTTCGCCATAAACTGGGGGTATTTGGGCTGGCTATCTTTCTTCTTTTTTCCTTAGCTGCTATCTTAAGTAACCAGATAACCCCCCATTCAATAGCTCAACAGAATCTGCGTAATCGCTTTTCTCCACCAACAATCAGGAGGGTAATTCCTACGGGGATCTCTGCTTCAAGCTCTATTTCTGTTCTCACCATGAATAACGGGGAAATATACTCTGAGGATTTAGTCTTTGGCATTCCTTCCTGGTATCAAAATCTCGAAGAACAAATTACAACTCCTCCAATAATTGCTCATGAATATTTGTTTATTGGAACTGAGGAAAATAACCTTAAAGCATTAAATCTCATTAATGGAACAACAGAGTGGAAAATTGATCTGGAAAGCCCCCTGGAAAAAATATGGAAAACCTCCGAAGGAATCCTCATCAGGAGCGGAGAAAAATTTGCTTTATTCAATCAAGATGGGGAAAAAATCTCCGAGGTGGTGGTTGCAGGAACATTAAAAAGATTTTTTGGCGAAATGAATGCCCCCCTGATTATTAATGGTGCTGGAGAATTAATTTCCTTCAGTTGGGATGGTGAAAAAGAAGTTCTATCTAAATTTAAAAACCCTTCCCCTGAAATAGCTTTCTCTAAAGATAAAAAAGTCTACTATTTTGCCAATGGCTACCTTTATTCTTATAACCTGATTTCTTCCGAGTCAAAAAAACTGGGCCTAACTCCGAGAAATCCCAGCGAACCAGTCTACATGAATATTGTTGGAGAAACAGTATTCCTGGCTTTCAAAGGCGGACTAACCATGGGTTTCGACCTGGAAAAAAAAGAAAAAGTCTGGGAGCGAACTCATGAAGGAGAAATTATTGCCTCTCGTTCCGGAGAAGAATCTCGTATTCACACTTATTGGAATAACGGACGTCACCGGATAATCAATTTAGAAACGGGTGGTATTACTTCATCAAGGACATTTACTGGCTTTTCTGACATTCACCTCCTGGGAACTGATGAATTGGGCCGGGACGTTTTTTCCCGTATCGTTGCTGCGGCCAGAATTTCACTTTCCCTGGGAGTAATAGTTGCTTTGATCAGCGTATCTGTGGGAACCATTGTTGGGGCAACTTCGGGTTATTTTGGTGGAATTGTCGATTCTATTATCATGAGATTTGTAGATTTCATGCTTTCCATTCCATCACTACCAATTTTAATGCTTCTTACTTATATTCTTGGACCAAGTTTTGAAACCATGATTATCGCTCTTTCCATTATCGGCTGGATGTCCATTGCTCGAGTTGTTAGAAGCCAGACTCTTTCTCTAAAAGAACAGGATTTTTCCAAGGCTGCCAAAGCTTTAGGAGCCACAAATCGAAGAATTATAATCCGCCATATAATCCCCAATACACTCGCTCCAGTTCTGGTAGCAATGACATTACAGGTAGCCGGAGCAATTCTCTCAGAATCTCAGCTAAGTTTTCTGGGACTTGGAATTCAACCTCCCACCCCTTCTTGGGGAAATATGTTAATGAATTCAAGACAATATCTCACAACTGCTCCCTGGCTTGCTATCTGGCCCGGCCTATGCATTTTCTTAACCTTGATTTCCATAAACTTTGTAGGAGACGCAGTTCGAGATGCTCTTGATCCCAAGTTAAAAAGGTCATAAATAAAAAATTTCCGGGGAAAAGTCTATTTTAAATTTACCTGATGAAAAGATATTAAGGTTCCAGATTTAGGACCTTCTGTACTAAAAAAGCTATTTACTAATTGCACAATATTTTTGGAAATAACCTGAAAAGGTAAACAGGAGGAGGCTTTCTTATGTTTATACTTGGATTAAATAATGACAAAGATAAAAAAGTAGCCGAATACTCAAAGGGAATGAAGGTGCTTCTTAACTTTGTCCGGACTTTACTTAATACTCCCAGGATTTTATTTTTGGATGAACCGACCATGGGACTGGATCCAAAGAACTCCCGCATAATTAAAGATATCATTAAAGAATTTCGGGAAAAAGGCGGAACAGTCCTGCTGAAAACTCACCCTATGCATGATGTTGAAGAACTCTGCGCCAAGGTTGTTTTTATAGCTGAAGATAAAACCGCTGAAATTGACACTCCCCAAAACTTAAAGCTAAAATACGGAGGCAGGACTCTCGAAGTACAGTATGCAGAGAATGATAAGACCCTTAATACTACTTTTGACCTGGATACTTTTGGCAACAATCAAGAATTTCCTGGACATCATCCAGAACAAAACGGTGATAACAGTTCACAGCAGCGAAACCTATCTTGATGGTATTTTTATAAAAATAACCGGAGTGAAGATCGATGAATACTTAAGCGATTCTCTACCTGGATGAACTGCGACTTCTACGCAAATACAATATCTTTCGCCAGCCTTTTTGTGGCTACCTTCTGGATTGGAGTTATTTATTTCTCAGAATTCTGGAAACTTATCACCATCTTTCCTCTTCTTGTCTTTATGGATTCTACTTCTATGGCCATTCTTTTTATGGGAGCCATGATGTTTTTTTGGGCTGTAAGAAGGAGCTCTGATAACTCCTTTCATTTCTCCTATTACCTCCCCGAATATATCTGGGCCTTAACTATCGAACCCCACCAGGTAAATCTTCTCCAGAACCCCCCCAAATTATTCCTTTCAAAAACAGTGAGGAAAATTAAATCAAAGCTAAGGTTTTCAACATGATTGTAACTATTTCCTTTTTTTAACCCTTAATATAATACCCTTTTTGGGTTTAATTATCCCCGGGGAGAACTTTTCTTTCCATCACCAATTAATTGGGGGTTGGTTCTTCCCTCCGCCTCCCCAAAAAATCCGCCTTTAAAGGCAAGTTCTAACCCGGGGAGCCTTAATTAGGATAGAAGAGGCTGTTAAATCCTTTTAACAGTCTCTTTTTTTCCCAAAACAAAATTCTTAACCCGAAAAAATAAAACCCCCGCCAGAGTTAGACGGGGGTAAAAAAGTATCCGGCAGCGACCTACTCTCCCACAGGATTTCTCCCGCAGTACCATGGGCGCTGGAGGGCTTAACTTCTGTGTTCGAGATGGGAACAGGTGTGGCCCCTC
>PWFS01000063.1 GCA_003554145.1 Halobacteroidaceae bacterium
AGGCAGTAAAGAATAATCCTTTTTTGCATCAATAAAGCCTCCCTCCCTCAACCGCTTGATCTATTTCTAAATGAACAGGTTCAGGTACCATTCCCATATTTTATAGCCCCAGAAAAAGGCAATCAGACTGGCCGGCGCCAGCATAGAACCGAAGGGAATGGGGGTATTGCTGTCCATGTTCCCCATAATTTTCCCGGCAATAATATAATAGATGATTCCCAGGATAGCGCCGAGGAAAATTGCTCCCAGGGCCAGCTGCCAGCCAATAAAGCTGCCGACCATGGCCATCAGCTTAACATCGCCACCTCCCATTCCCGAGGGATAAACCAGGGCCAGGAGAAAAAGGGACCCTCCCCCCAGGGCAGCCCCCAAGAGGGCCTGCCCAATCCCCAGGTGATCTCCCACCAGGGCCAGAACCAGTCCCAGGCCCAGCCCCACCAGGGTAATCTCGTCCGGGAGAATAAAGTGGTAAAAATCTATAATTGCCGCGGGCAGGAGTAACAGGAATAAAAGGGATAAGGCCAGGCCCTGCCAGGTCAAGCCCAGGGCCAGAATAATGGCGCTGAGCCCCAGGGCGGTTAAGAGTTCCACCAGGGGATAACGGGGTGAAATCTTTCCCTGACAGTAGCGGCATTTGCCCCGGAGCAATAAATAGCTGACAACAGGTATAAGGTCAAGGGCGGAAAGATTTTTTTCACAGTGAGGACAGGCTGACCGGGAAAAATAAATGTTTCCCTTGCTGGGCAGCCGGTAGATGAGGACATTAATAAAGCTGCCCAGGAAAAGACCCAGAATAAAAATGAAAATAATCAAGGCAAAATGCTCCCCCCATTAGACTACTGAATTACAGTCATCATCTCAAACATGGGCATGGCAATAGATATAACGATAAAACCAACCACGACAGCCACCACAACTACCAGCATGGGCTCAATCATCTTGATCATACCCTCCACGGCATGCTCCACTTCCTTATCATAAAAGTCCGCAATCTTATTGAGCATGGTATCCACATTACCAGTTTCCTCCCCGATGGCAATCATCTGGGTCACCATCTTGGGAAACTGCTTACTACTGATCAGGGGTTGAGAGAGGGTAGCCCCTTCTCCCAGTCGGGAATAGGTCTCGCCGATGGTCCGGGAAATAACCTTGTTGGTAACCACATCCTCCACAATGCGCAGGCCGTCAAAAATGGAAATACCGGCCGTGGTCAGAGTAGCCATGGTCCGGGAAAACTGGGACACGGATACCTTCCGGGCCAGCTTACCAAAAACGGGCAATCTTAATAATAAGGCGTCTTTTGCTTTCTTGCCGTTTTCGGTATTGATATAAAGTTTTAACCCTCCCAGAAGAGCCAGCAGGCCACCCAGAATAGCCCACCAGTAGGATTGAAATGCTTCGCTGATGGCCATAATCATCCGGGTCGGCCAGGGTAATTCAGCTCCGGCCCCGGCAAAAATTCCCACAAACTGGGGAATTACAAAGGTCAGGAGAAAAATCACCACCAGCACAGCCACCACGCCGATTACCGCCGGATACATCATGGCTGATTTCACTTTTTGATTGAGCTCATTTTCCCGTTCCAGGTGATCGGCCAGGCGGTTCAGGACCTCATCCAGAACTCCACCCTCCTCCCCGGCTTTAATCATCTGGCGAAAAAGGGGTGGAAAAACTTTGGGATGGGCTGAAACAGCAGCAAAAAAAGTCTTGCCCTGCTCCACATCCTGCTGTATCTGGCGGTTAATGTCCTTTAAAGCCGGGTGCTCGGTTTGATCATTGAGAATATCCAGAATTTCAACCAGGGTCAGGCCGGCTTCAAACATGGTAGCCATCTGCCGGGCATATATTACCAGGTCCGGCTTTTTTACCTTCTTCTTCTGCAAAAAATCCAGGGAAACTTCCTGGGCCTGCTGTTTGGGCTTGATGTTCAGAACAATATAACCATCTTCCCTTAATTTGCGGGCCACCTGATCCCGGGATTCTCCCTCCATGGTTCCCTTGATCAGATTTCCTTTTTGATCCCGGCTGTTATAGGCGAAAACTTTGGCCATCCATCAACCCCCCTTTATGAGCGCCGATAACGCTTGATAAACTCCGGATTACTGCAGCGGTCCAGGGCCTCCTGCAGTTCAATCTGTCCCTTTTCATATAGCTTGCCCAGGGCCACATCCCTGGTCTGCATGTGCTGCTCGGAACTGGTCTGCATCACAGAATAGAGTTGATAGGTTTTACCCTCGCGGATAAGATTTTTCACTGCGGAATTGCCCAGCAGTATTTCCATGGCTAAAACCCGGCCCTGACGATCTTTGGTGGGCAGGAGATCGTGGGCCAGAACCGCCTTCAGGACAGCCGCCAGCTGAAAGCGAATCTGATTCTGCTGATGGGGTGGATAAACATCTATTATCCGATCCACCGCCTGGGGTGCATCATTGGTGTGCAGGGTGGCCAGGACCAGGTGTCCGGTTTCTGCCGCTTCCATGGCAATAGAAATGGTTTCTAAATCCCGCATCTCCCCTACCTGAATAACGTCCGGATCCTGGCGCAGGGCCGAGCGCAGGCCCCGGGAAAAGCTCCGGCTGTCTCCCCCAATTTCCCGCTGATGAACAATGGCCTTATTATTACGGTGCAGATATTCTATGGGATCCTCCAGGGTCATAACATGGCAGGTTCTTTCCCGGTTTATCTGGGCCACAATTGCGGCCTGGGTGGTAGACTTACCCGATCCGGTGGGCCCGGTGCAGAGGACCAGCCCGCTGCGCATTCGAGATAAATTTTTCAGGACCGGAGGCATATTGAGCTCCTCCAGGGTTTTTACCGAAGGCGGTATTATCCGCAGGGCCAGGGCCACGCTGCCCCGCTGATGATAGGCATTTACCCGAAATCGGCCGATTCCCCCCAGGCTGTGGGAAAAGTCAATTTCCATGTCATCCTGAAAGGCCTGATATTGTTGATCATTCATTAAATGCCTGCTGATATCCTGCAGGTCCTGGACCGTCATTTTTTCCCAGTCTCCATCCAGGGGCTGGAGTTCACCGTTAACCCGGATAATAGGTTTCATATTAACGGTAAGGTGTAAATCGGAGACATCGGGCCGCTGGGCGATGAGTTCCAGAATGTCGTCAATAAACAAGTGATTTCCCCCCTCCTACTGAATGGCAACCCTCAATACTTCTTCCAGGGTGGTTTTGCCCGCCTGGAACTTATCCAGCCCATCCTGCAGCAGGGTTTTCATCCCCTGATCCAGGGCGGTCTGCCTTATTTCATCAATACTCCGTCTTTTAACAATCAACCGCCGTACGGGTCTATTAATTGTAAGGATTTCAGAAACGGCCATCCGACCCCGGAACCCGGTATCGCCGCAGGCCCGGCAACCCTGGCCAATTTCCTGGGTTTTTTTGTGAATACCCTGATCCGCGAGAAAAGCCTGCTGTTCTTCGGTCAGGGCGACCTCGGTTTTACATTCCTGGCAGATTTTTCGCACCAGGCGCTGGGCCAGGGCCCCGATTAAAGTTGAGGCAATCAGGAAGGGTTCAATTCCCATATCCAGAATTCGGCTGATGGCCGAAGGAGCATCATTGGTGTGCAGGGTACTTAAAACCAGGTGCCCGGTCAGGGCAGAATTGATACCGATGGATGCCGTTTCCGAATCCCTGATCTCCCCAATCATTATAATATCCGGGTCCTGGCGCAATATCGACCGCAAAGAGTTGGCAAAGGTCAGACCGATGCGGGGATTGGCCTGAACCTGATTAACCCCGGGCAGAACATATTCTACCGGATCTTCTACGGTGGTAATATTGACTCCGGGTTGGTGGATTTCTTTCAAAGCAGAAAAAAGGGTGGTTGTTTTGCCGCTCCCGGTGGGTCCGGTTACCAGGATCATACCGTAGGGGTTTTTAATCATGCGGCGGATCAATTCTTCATTTTCTTCCCCAAAACCCAGCTCTGAAAGGCCGGGGATAGCCTGCCGGTTGAGAAGGCGGATAACCACCTTTTCTCCATATATCGTGGGCAAGGTGGAAACCCGAATATCCCATTCTACTTCTCCCCGCCGCAGGTTAATCCGCCCATCCTGGGGCTTGCGTCTTTCCGATATATCCAGGTTGGCCATGATTTTGAGGCGAGAAATTAAAGCCGCCTGGCTGCCCTTAGGAACCGACATCCTCTCAGTTAAAATCCCATCCAGGCGGTTGCGAATTTTAACCTGTCTTTCCAGGGGTTCAATATGAACGTCGCTGGATCTTTCCTGGATGGCTCGATTGATTATCAGGTTGGCCAGGCGCACGATGGGAGCATCTTCCACCATCTGCTGCAGCTCTTCCAGTTGTATCTCGTCCTGGGATTCTTCCATTTCAAATTCATTTAGCTGGCGGAAAACATCATCATCCCCGGTAGGCCCAAAATAGAGTTCATTCAGGGAGGCCCTGATCTCCTGGGAAGAAGCTATATAGGGTTCTACCCGCAGACCGGTAGCCCTGCTGATATCATCAATGGCCACCACATCCGAAGGGTCGGCCAGGGCCACCTTTAACGTTCGACCATCCCGATCCAAAGGCACCGCCATGGCCCGGCGGGCCAGGTTTTCCGGGATTAAATCCGCAAGGTGGGGGTCCAGAATATACTTGGATAATTCCACGTGGGGGAAACCCAGGTGAAATTCCAGGACCTGAATCAGGTGACTTTCCTGGATCATATCCAGTTCAACCAGGATTTCCCCCAGCTTCATTTCCGGACGTTCTTCTTTTTGGTATTGTAACGCCTTTTCCAGCTCATCCTGGCTGATATAATTATACTGGACCAGTAAATCTCCCAGTTTAAATTTAGTTGCAGTCATAAACTCATCCTTTCCTCCCAACTGCACAGCAAAAAGTCATGGGCTCGCCATTTGCCAGCTTTTCTTTAACGAGTTAAAGACCAAATGAACCATTCTACAAAAAATTCTACACTAGCAGGTAAAATCCTCTAAAAAAGAGGATTAAATTTCCATTGACCCCCCAAAACCCATCTTCCTTAAATTTTCTAATAAAACTGTATAATTCAGTACTATTATCGGTAAAATAAAACGGATAGTTCAGGCAAAGATTATGCTACTCTTTTCGGTTAACAATAATTATGAGCATAATAACTTAAAACCAGCCTCCTGCCAAATATAAAAAGGGTTTAATATCTGTTATTTTTAGCCATTTTTATCTTCTACCCCCCGATTTCAGTTATTTGCTTATTATTGCAGGCGGCTGTTGCGAAATAATTGAGATTCAAAACCGGGTATTGCTTTCAAAAAAATCAGGACAGTTTTAGCTGTGATCGGTCCCCGCAGAAACTATTATAATACGAGAGTTGCTACTATAAAGGAAGCCCAAAAACCTAAGGGCTAACCTTCAGGTTCCTCCAGTCCCAATCCAAAATCTCATCCTATCCTGGCTTAATTACAGGTATTTCTTTTTATTTATTTTTTGCCCTGCCTGCTGCTTTGCTCCCTTATCCCCCTGGCTTTTGATCCGGTTTAGAAAAAAAATTAACGAATTAAATTAATTACCCCAGAATATAATCAACAAGAGTCATTCCTTTCCCTTTTTCTTCTCCCCCTTCCCTTCCCTTCCCTTCCCTTCCCTTTTCCCTGCCCCTGCCCTTTCCCTTGCCCTTTCCCTTGGCTTTTCCTTTCTCAAAAATACCCCCATAAACATGTTTTTTTTACTCAAATTCCAGGGGAAAGGGTCCTGCACTACAACTGGGGGCAGGAAAGCTCCCCAATTCATTTCCCGGCCTGAAACCTCAGGGTCCAGGGAAAATTGGGGAATTTTTTGCCAAGTATATTTTATTATTGTATAATATTGTTATTGTAAATATTTTCACCAGGAAAAAATATTCAGGAGGTATAATGCCCATGGCCAAGAGAACCCTGCTGGTTACGGATACTG
>PWFS01000218.1 GCA_003554145.1 Halobacteroidaceae bacterium
ATACCTGAAGAGACCAAAAAAGTACCCCTGGAACTCAGGGTTAAGGGCTGGCTAATGGTTCCGGAAGCGCAGGTGGGCGAGGATGCGATAATTAAGACACCGGCAGGCCGGGAACTGGAAGGGCGGCTTTTAGCCGTAAATCCTCCCTTTGAACATGGTTTTGGCCGGCCGGTACCCGAACTCCTGGCCCTGGGACCGGAACTCCGGGCCCTTCTGGAAGAGGAGGGTGAATAATGAGAGATATGAGTTTTGCCGCTGTCATGGAACGCCGCAACGAGACAATGAAGGAAGCAGTGGGCATTGATTATGATGAGTTCACCCGGGGACGGCTGGCCTTTGCCTACGAGGATATGATGGAAAAGGTCGGCTATACCCTGGATGAGATCCGGGCCATTCAAAAAGAGGCGGACGTGGGTTCCACCCCCCTCTGGGAACTGAAAAACCTGACCAAACTGGCCCGCATCATGGCTCCGCCGGGTAAGGGGGCCCGTATTTTCATAAAAGACGAGGCCGCCAACCCTTCGGGTAGTTTTAAGGCCCGGCGGGCTTCAGTGTCAGTATATCGGGCCCAGCAGCAGGGCTATAAAGGGGTGGTCTGTGCTACCAGCGGTAATTATGGAGCCGCAGTGGCTTCCCAGGCCGCCCGGCGCAATATGAAGTGTATCGTGGTCCAGGAGGTTTTTGACAGCAAGGGAGACGGGCAGCCGGAAATCCTGGAAAAAGGTCGTAAGTGCGAGGCCTATGGCGCCGAGGTGCTGCAGCTAAGTGTGGGGCCCGAACTGTTCTATACCTTTCTCCGGGTCCTGGAGGAAACCGGTTTCTTCAACGCCTCCCTCTACACTCCTTTTGGCATTGCCGGGGTGGAAACCCTCGGTTATGAAGTGGCCACGGAAATGAAGGAAAGGGAGGGGCGCTTCCCCGATACCGTTCTCATAACTCATGCTGGAGGAGGCAATTTAACCGGCACCGCCCGGGGTCTGCAGAAGGCGGGGGCCCGGGATACAGAAATTACCGGGGTCAGCGTTGATCTGACCGGCCTCCATTCCGCCAGCGACCACGATTTTAATCGCAAGTCCTTTACCACCGGCCATACTGGTTACGGGGTGCCCTTCACCACCTGGCCGGATCGGGCCGATGTTCCCCGCAATGCAGCCCGACCCCTGCGCTATATGGACCGCTATCTGACGGTGAAGCAGGGGCAGGTTTTCTATGCTACCGAGGCCCTGGCCCAGCTGGAAGGCCTGGAAAGGGGGCCTGCTGGCAATACTTCGCTGGCCGCTGCCCTGACCCTGGCCGGAGAAATGGATCAGGATCAGATCCTGGTGGTGCAGGAAACCGAATACACTGGAGCAGGTAAACATCCCACTGCCCAGTTGACCTTTGCCCGGGAAAAGGGAATAGAGGTCCGCCGGGGCGATCCCCGGGAAGAACAGCCCGGTCAGAATATCATTATCCCCCGGGGAACCGACGATCTTTTCTATCGGGAAATGGACCTGGATAAGCTGCGCCGTTCCTATCTCAAGGCACTGCAGAGAAACCACTCTGCCCCCTATTCTGACGAAGAAGTAGAATTTTTAACCCGGGAACTTAAGGTAGATTCAGAACACCTGGAAAAACTCCTGCAGCAGGTGCAGGAAGGATAAAAATAAGGAGGTCCCCAGGGGGCCTCCTGTTTTAAGAAAGAGGAGGGAGTTTTGATGGAAAGGCAGGATGATTTTGCGCGTAGACGCGAACACCTGAAGGATTTGAGTGAAGAGGAGCTCTATCAGCGTTTCTGGCAGCTGACCGATGACATCATGTCTCCGCTGGTGGATATGGCCCGGAAGTATACTTCCCCGTCCATTGAACGTTCAGTTCTCCTGCGGATGGGATTTGACAGTCTGCAGGCCAAGGAACTGGTTAAAAAGATCGGGGACCGGGAACTACTGGGTAAAGGTGCGGGCCATGTAGTCCTTAAAGTGGCCCAGGAAAAAGGTATTACTGTCAAAGAAGCAGGCCAGGCCCTGATTGATGATCGCTACTGGGATCTGGTGGATAAGCACTGGGGAGGTGGGAAATAATGGCCCTGGATAAAGACCGGAAACTGAATCTGGAAGAAATTTTTAAGGATCTGGACCAATATCGCCCCCGCCGCAAGGGCTGGACCGACCGCAAACTGCTGCCTCCGGGCACCCGGATCGGCCCCTTCGAATTCTATCAGGCTTCGGAGAACCTCAAAAACAGCATTCCCCTGCCCGCGGCCCATGCCCTGCAGAACATTGATCCCCAGCCCGATGCCGTAATTACCTCGGAAATAGCGTCGGGGCGCTTTGAAGACGATATTCGCCGGATGCGGATGGCGGCCTGGCACGGGGCAGACCACATGATGGTTATTCGCACCACCGGTCAGAGCCATTATGACGGCCTGATTGAAGGTACCCCCGAAGGAGTTGGTGGGGTTCCCATAACCAGGAAACAGGTCCGGGCCTCTCGCAAGGCCCTGGATATGATCGAAGATGAGGTGGGGCGGCCCATCAATTTCCACTCCTATGTGAGCGGAGTGGCCGGACCGGAAATAGCGGTGCTTTTTGCCGAAGAAGGAGTAAATGGAGCCCATCAGGATCCCCAGTACAATGTTCTCTACCGCAATGTTAATATGCTGCGCAGTTTTGTCGATGCCGCGGTAGCCAAAAAGCTCATGGCCGGCGCCCGCATCGCCCAGATTGATGGGGCCCACAATGCCAATGCTACCGCCCGAGAGGCCTGGAAAGTTATGCCCGAACTCCTGGTGCAGCATGCCCTGAACTCCCGCTATTCAGAAATGGTGGGTATACCTGCCGACATGATTTATCTATCCACAGTGCCCCCTACAGGCACCCCGGGGCCGGTAATGCGCATGGACCTGCCCTATGCTGTGGCCCTGCGTGAGCTGTTCAAGAATTATCGGATGCGGGCCCAGATGAATACCAAGTACATGGAATCCGATACCCGGGAAGCCACGGTTAATCACGTGCTTAACCTGATGATCTCCCGCCTGACCAATGCCCACATTCAGAGCACCATTACTCCAGATGAGGGCCGCAATGTTCCCTGGCATTACAACAGCATTCATGCGGTCAATACCGCCAAGCAGGCTTTAAACGGCATGGACGGGCTCCTGGAGATGGTGGAATTGAAAGAAGAGGGCATGCTCCGGGAGCAGGCCCGGGAAATCAAGGAAAGGGCCGTTCTGTTCCTGGAAGAAATCCTGGAAACCGGCGGCTACTTTAAGGCCGTGGAGGATGGATTTTTCGTGGATTCCGGCCGCTATCCCGAACGCAATGATGATGGAATTGCCCGAGAAAGCGATGGTGGAGTGAGCGCCGGAACCATTATTGAACGGGATAAAGATTACATGGCTCCAGTCTGCGATCATTTCGGCTACAATAAACTGCCGGCAGACCTGGATAAGCCCTGCGATCCCATCGAACAGTGCACCCTGTGTAATCCCGATAAAATTAAGTATATTGATGAGCTGGATGAAGAGGACAATGTCCAGCAGCGCATGAACAGCATGGAGGAGCACCGGGAAAAAGGAATGATCCGGCCCGAGGTCGAATGGTATGGAGATGGCTGGGTCAACACCCACCTCTTCCTCCCGGCAGAGCCCCGGGTAGCGGAAGCAGCAGCCCTGGAATGGGCTAAAAAGCTGGGCATGGAAAACCCGGAGGTTATTCACAAGCAGACCATGCATCCGGCCGAGGGCACCTTCCTGGAGCTCAAGGGGCAGGTCAATATTGATATTGACCCTGAAAAACTGGAGATTCCCGAAGAAGAGGAACTTTTGCCCGAGGATGAAATTCGCCAGGAGGTCAAAGATCGCCCCATGCGGGTGGTAGCAGCTACCGTTGGCGAAGATGAGCACTCGGTGGGAATGAGAGAAATTATCGATATCAAGCACGGCGGAATTGAGGGTTTCGGGGTCAAGGCTACCTACCTTGGAACCTCGGTGCCCCTGCAGAAGGCAGTGGATGCCGCGGAAGAAATTGATGCCGATGCCATATTGATCAGCACTATCATTACCCACGGCGATGTCCATCGTTTGAACATGAGAAAGCTGCACGATCTGTGCGTGGAGCGGGGCCTGCGGGACCGGATTATCCTGGTTGCCGGCGGGACCCAGGTTACCAATGATATTGCCCGGGATTGCGGCATGGACGCCGGTTTCGGCCGCGGCAGCAAGGGACATCACGTGGCCAGCTTCCTGGTAAAAAGAAGAAGAGAACTGGAACAGTAAAGGAGGAAAATGGCCTTGGCCAGCGAAATCTTAGTAGCAGAAATAGGTAGTACCACCACGGTAGTTAATGCTTTTGCTCCCTGCAATGAAAGCCTGAATTTCCTGGGCCAGGGCCAGGCTCCTACCACGGTGGAAGAAGGAGATGTAAATATAGGTCTGGAGGGGGCTCGTAAAGACCTGGAAAGAAGGATCAACCGTTCCTTCGATCCGGAGCGAATGCTGGCCACCTCCAGTGCGGCCGGGGGACTGAAAATGTCCGTGCACGGCCTGGTTTATGATATGACCGTAAAAGCCGCCCGGGAGGCGGCCCTGGGGGCGGGAGCTGTGCTGCGCATGATAACGGCAGGCTCCCTGCGCCCCCGCCAGTTAAAAGAAGTGGAAGAGCTGCAGCCCAGCATTATCCTCCTGGCCGGAGGAGTGGATTACGGTGAAGAAAAGGTAATTCTGCACAACGCGGAAGCCCTGGCCCAATTGCAGCTGGAAATACCGGTAATCTATGCCGGCAATCAGGCCATCCGGGGTGAGGTTGAAGATATTCTCCAGGAGGCCGGTTATGAGGTGCTCCTGGGGGAAAATGTCTACCCGGAGATTGATACCTTCAACATTGAGCCGACCCGGGGCCTGATTCAAGAGGTTTTTGCCCGCCATATTACCCGGGGACCGGGTATGGGCCGGATCCGGGAGATGGTGGAAGGAACCATTATGCCCACCCCCGGTGCCGTTATGGAGGCGGCCCGGCTCCTGGAGGAGGAGATCGGGGACCTGATGATTATTGATGTGGGGGGCGCAACCACCGATGTGCATTCGGTCACAGATGGATCCCCGGATATTCAGGATATCCTGGTGTCCCCCGAGCCCCGGGCCCGGCGGACGGTAGAGGGGGACCTGGGTGTTTTTGTTAACGCCGCCAATGTGATTAAAGACATGGGCCGGGAACAGCTGGAAGAACGGCTGGGCTTTAAGATTGACGGGATGCGGCCCGCCCCCATTCCCCGCAATGAAAAAGAATTAAAACTCCTGGAGGAATTGACCCGTTATGCCACCGAGCAGGCCGTATTTCGCCATGCAGGAAATTTAAAGGAGTTCTACGGCCCCTCCGGGAAAACCACCCTGGCTCAGGGCAAGGATCTGACCCGGGTGCAGTGGATTATTGGTACGGGAGGTTCTTTAACTTCCCTGGAAAAGGCCCCCGATATTCTGGGGGAGATGCGCTCCGCCAGGGGCAGGCGCCTGCTGCCGCCCCCGGAAGCCAGGGTTTTGATTGATGAAAACTATCTACTGGCAGCACTGGGGGTTTTGAGCCGGGAATTTCCGGTCCAGGCCCGGAACCTGATGCTGGAAAGCCTGGGCTGGTCCAGGCAATTAAGGAGGGAGGAATGAACTATGAAAAAAGGTTGTCCCTATGGAAGTCACCGGGTCATTGAGCCCAAAGGGGTTTTACCCCAGCCGGCAGAAGTAATTGATAATACCATGGAGATTTACGATAATGAAATCCTGGTAGACGTGGAAACTTTGAATATTGATGCTGCCAGTTTTACCCAGATTGAAGAAGAGGCCGGGGGGGATGAAGAAAAAATAGGGGAAATAATGAAGAGTATAGTGAACAGGAGGGGTAAGCATCATAACCCGGTTACCGGTTCGGG
>PWFS01000183.1 GCA_003554145.1 Halobacteroidaceae bacterium
ATCAAAATAAAAATTGCACCAACCAGGAGGGCCAGAATTACAGAAATAATTGGGGTTAATAATTCCCTGGAGGTCAGGCTACTCTGTTCCAGTTTCAACTTTATCCCCTCCCTCATCGGCCTGGGCTTCGCCACCCAGCATCAGGCTGCCCAGTTTCTTTTCATTGGCCTCTTCGGCCGGCATAGACCCTACAATCCGGCCCTCATACATTACCACAATTCTATCACTCAGGGAAAGGATTTCATCCAGTTCTGCGGAAACCAGGAGAATGGCTGCACCCTTATCCCTTTGCTCAATTATCTGGCTGTGAATAAATTCAATTGCCCCGATATCCAGGCCCCGGGTTGGTTGAGAACAGATTAAAAAGCGGGGGCGGCGGGAAATTTCTCGGGCTGCAACAATTTTCTGCTGATTACCCCCGGAAAAAGTACTTACCTGCTGCTGAATATTGGGGGGGCGCACATCGAACTCTTCGACCAGTTCCCGGGCATTGTCCTTGATGGCCTTTTCATCCCGGAGAAAAAACCTCCCCACAAAAGGCGGTTCAGTATGCAGGCCCAGAATCATATTATCTGCCACATCAAAATCCAGGATCAGGCCCCGCTTGTGCCGATCCTCCGGTATATAGCCCATTCTCTTCTTTTTTACCTGCATCGCCGAAAGGTTCTGTAATTCTTTATCTTCCAGCACTACTTTTCCCTTGTCGGTCCTTAAAAGACCTGTTATTGCTTCCACCATTTCCTGCTGCCCATTGCCTTCCACTCCGGCCACCCCCAGGATTTCTCCGCTGTGGATTTCCAGGGAAACTCCCTTCACCCGGGGGGTTCCTCTTTGATCCCGAACCTGGAGGTCGGAAACGGAAAAAATCTTCTCTCCCGGCTGGGCCTTCTCTTTTTCCACCCGCAGGAGAACTTCCCTTCCTACCATCATTTCTGCCAGTTCCGGGCGATCGGTTTTTTCAGTATCGCGGGTTCCCACCAGTTTTCCCCGCCTCAGAACGCTTACCCGGTCGGAAACAGATAGAACTTCCTTAATCTTGTGGGTGATGAAAATTATAGTAGTCCCCTGTTTTTTCAGGTTGCGCATAACCTGGAACAGCTCTTCGGTTTCCTGAGGAGTGAGCACCGCAGTAGGTTCATCCAGGATCAGGATATCAGCCTTGCGATAAAGGGCCTTCAGTATTTCCAGGCGCTGCTGCTGACCCACGGAAATATCCTCCACCCGGGATCCTGGTTCAACCCGCAGCCCATATTCCCGGGAAAGCCGACTGACCTCCTTTTCCGCCCTCTTAAAATCAATAAAACCATTTTTGTGTAATTCTTCTCCCAGAATTACATTTTCAAAAACAGTCAGTGGTTCCACCAGCATAAAATGCTGAAAAACCATACCGATACCGAGGTCAATAGCCTGGCGGGGGTAATTAATCGAAGCTTTTTCCCCCCGGAGATGGATTTCTCCTTCATCAGCCTGGTACAGCCCGTAAAGTATGTTCATCAGGGTGGATTTTCCCGACCCGTTCTCTCCTACCAGGGCGTGAATTTCCCCGGAGCGAATATCCAGTGAAATATCGTCATTGGCCACTACCCCCGGAAAACGCTTGGTAATATTTTTTAACTCCAGGATATTCTCCACAACCACTACCTCCTAAAGAGCAAAGGAGGGGAGAGCCCCTCCTTTGCTGTCTTTACAATTCTTTAGCTCTGCTTAATCGTGGGCACTTTTGACGTTGATTTCACCGTCAATAATTTTTTGCTTGACCTCTTCGATCCCTTCTTTCACCTCATCGGGAATGAGATCAGCGGTGTAGGGGAAGTCGGTGAGGCCAACACCCTCATCAGCCAGACCGAAGCGGTGAACACCGGCATGGAATTCACCTTTAACCAGGTCAGCAATTACATCATAAACTGCAGTGTCCACTCTCTTGAGCATGGAGGTCAGAATGTACCCGGGAGCAATTCCGTCCTGCTCATCGTCAACTCCGATAGCAAAGAAATCATTTTCTTCTGCTGCTTCAAAAACGCCCATCCCGGTTCCCCCGGCAGCGTGATAAATGATGTCCGCTCCACGCTCAAACTGACTTACCGCCAGCTCTTTTCCGGTACCTGGATCACCAAAGTCCCCGGCATAGTTAATCAGGATAGTTGCATCGGGGTTGGCATGGCGAACTCCCTGCTCATATCCAGTCTGGAAGTTAAAGATTACCGGAACTTCCATTCCACCGACAAAACCAACTACATTGGTTTCAGTCATTCTACCGGCCAGGTAGCCAGCCAGGAAAGAACCTTCGTGCTCTTTGAAGACCAGGGAGGCCACATTGGGCATATCAGCCAGGTAATCGCTGTCCACGATAGCCAGCTTGGCATCGGGATAATCCATGGCAACGGCTTCTAAGCCGGACTCCTGCAAAAATCCAATGGCAATTATCAGGTCATAGCCTTCCTCGACGAAAGCCCGCTGATGATCTTCCATTTCCGCTATGTCATCGGGCTCCACATAATCCAACCGAATGCCAAACTCCTCTGCTGCCTGGGTAGCACCAGCATAAGCCGCGTCGTTGAAGGACTCATCACCCAGACCACCAATGGAAAACACCACTCCAACCTTGAGCTCACTCGCCTCGGCTGCCTGCCCCAGGGGCATTGCCACCAGCAGGGTTAACACAAAAATCAGGGCCATAAATTTACGCACTATAACACCCTCCTTTAATTAATTTCTGTCCGCTTATAATTATTTCGTTATCGGAACCAAAACTCCTTTCTTGATGTTTCCCAGCACCTCTTTTATTCGGCAAATTTTTTCAAATTCCTGCTGGAGAAAGGATTCCCAGGGATCTCGTGGAAAAGGCATTTTAAGGAGGATTTTTTATGTGGAAATGGTGGGCTGCGCGGCGCATTGAAAAAAATATTCCCCCCTCCCTCCAGGATTTGATCGCCTTCCTGGGACAAAAAGGATTCCCCGCTTTTCTGGTGGGTGGTTCCCTGCGCAGTTTACTGCTGGGGCAAAAACCCGGGGACTGGGACTTTGCAGTGGAGGGCAGTTCCCAGGAAATAAAAAAAATTTTCCCCGATCACCGTGGCCCGGGAGGCCGGTTCGGGACCCTCCTTATTCGCTGGCAGGGCCGAACCGTGGAACTGACCTGCCTGGAATCCTGCAGCATTGTCCAGGACCTCTGGCGCAGGGATTTCACCATTAATGCCCTGGCCTGGAACCCCCAACAGGGTCTAATTGACCCTGCCGGAGGGCAGAAAGACCTGCGCCGAAAAATAATCAGGCCTACGGGGAATCCCCGGGACCGTTTTCGGGAAGATCCCCTGCGCATTATTCGCTTTTTTCGTTTTCAGGCCGAACTGGATTTTGCGGGAACCACCTCCCTCTTTGCAGCCATTGATCCCACCCTATTACCGGGAGTTGCTCCGGAAAGAACGGGAGCAGAAATGGACCGCCTGCTGCCGGGCATTGGGGTGGAAAAAGCCCTGCAGGGCATGCTGGAAACGGAAGTCCTTACATCCATTATTCCCGAATTTAATTCCCTGCTGCAGGTGCCGGGGGCAGTTGAACATGTCCGGCGCACAGTTGGTGCTATCCGTCCTGATCGCGACCTGCGCTGGGCTGCCCTGCTGCATGACATCGGCAAGGGCATCACCTATAATCCGGGGAACAGACCCCTGTTTCCCGATCATGAAAAAGAAGGAGCCCGGATGGCGGAGGAAATATTAACCCGGCTGCGCCTGGCCCACAGCCGGGTGGAAAAAATAACCACCCTGATCCGCTGGCACATGTTTGAGCTGGATCCCATGCTCAGTGATGGAGCCCTGCGTCGCTTCATCAGCCGGGTGGGCCGGGAAAATGTAATGGACCTGGTGGAACTGCGGCGGGCGGACATAATCGGGACTACCCGGCAATTTCACCGGGCCGGCCCCCAGATCCAGGCCTACCTCCGCCGAATCCAGGAACTTTTGGGGGAAGATCAACAGTTTACCCGGGAGGACCTGGCAATTGACGGCCATGATCTCATGGAATATTTTGACCTGGAACCAGGTCCCCGGGTGGGAGAACTCCTGGATAAGGCCCATCAATGGATCCTGGAGGATCCTTCCCGCAACATCCGGGAAGAAATACTGAACTACCTGGAACAGGAAAAAAAATGACCCGTGCCGGCCAGCAATCTTCAGCGCCAGCCAGTTCGGGCCTCCTGCAGTTTTTCCTCGAGTTGTAGTAGGTCACCCAGAAAAACCTTCAATTCCGGGTGAGCCAGCTGGTAAAAAACTTTCAAACCCTCTTTGCGGGTCTGGACCAGCCCGGCCCGCCTTAATATGGTCAGGTGCTTGGAAATGGTGGACTGGGCAAAGGGTAATTCTTCCACCAGTTCGCAGACACATTTTTCCATCCCTACTCCGGACAGGGTCTCCATAATATAGAGGCGGGTGGGATGGGCCAGGGCTTTCAGGATCTCAACTCTTTCCATGCTGTTCCTCCTTCTCCTCAGGACCCATGGGGTTTGCGGCAGGGAATCAGGAGGGTGGGCTGCTGGGAGCGCCGGGCCACGGCATCAGCAGTACTGCCCAGAAAAAGCCGCTGCAGCCTCCCCGTTCCCCGGGTAGAAAGGACAATCATTGAAGCCCCGGTAGCCCCGGCAACTTCCATTATTTTTTCCGAAGCTACCCCGACCTCCACCCGGCTATATACCGGTATATCCAGATCGTGAAAGCGCCGGGACATTTCCTCCAGGCTGTACTGATATTCTTTCCTGTTTTTTTCCAGTTCCTCCTGATCCTCGCTGCTTTCAATTACAGCCACCAGGTTAACCTGTCCCACATTCCGACCCAGGGCCAGAACCTTTTCCAGGGCCTCTTCGGAACAGTAGGAGAAGTCTATGGGCACCAGGAGATTTTGCAGGCGGTGGGGACTGAATGGTTCAACATTCTGCTCTTTCCCGGCCTGATATTTTTCCACATATACCGGGATCTCACTGCTGCGGATAATATCAAAAGCGGTGCTCCCCAGGAGTAATTCCCGTAAAAAGCCCTTGCCGTGAGAGCCAACCAGGATCAGGGAAACATTCTCCCGGCGGGCAATGTCCACAATTTTCTGCGGAGGATAACCCAGCTCTACCCTGACCTTAACCTCAACTCCCAGTTGGAGCAGCCTTTCCTTTTCTTCCTCCAGGGCTTCTTTATTATGCCTTTGCAAAACCGTGGAGGCCATGGCCGAATCCTGAACATCAACCACATGAGTCAGAACCACTTCCCGCAAACCCAGGCCCTGGAATTCCTTTACACAGTGCTCCAGGTTGCGGGCCGAAGCAGAAAAGTCAGTAGCCAGAAGGACTTTTTCTATCAGCATTGGCCCACCTCCCCCTTAAATATATTCCTAAAATACCATAAAGGTATTCCCCTGTCAAATTATCGGAGCCCGCAGGGCTAAAGCCCCAGACCTGCTGGCCTGAAAACTGCAAAAAGGAGGTCTCCTCATGCTGGGACAGATTGGAGTGCTGGAACTGGCCCTGCTGCTGGTTCTGGGTATAATTATTTTTGCCGGGAAGAAACTGCCCCTGATTGGCCGCTACCTGGGCCGGGCCATAAGGGAATTTAAAAAAGAACACCGCAAATAGGGGGTAGGCTACAGGTACTGCTCCAGCCACCCTCTTATTTCTTCCAGCCGCCGCAGGCGGCTTTTTGGTTTCCCGGATCGGGATAGCTCGTGATTTTCCCCTCTAAAAATACAGAGCCGGGTGGGAGTGCCACCTTTTTTCAGGGCAGTAAACATCTGCAGACTCTCCACCAGCCAGCAGCGATAGTCTTCTTCGGCATGAATAAAAAGGGTGGGGGTTTTTATTCGGGGAGCATAGGCCAGGGGAGATTTTTTCCAGAGCCCCTCAT
>PWFS01000149.1 GCA_003554145.1 Halobacteroidaceae bacterium
ACAAACTGATCAAGACAGATTGCAGGGAAACATCACCACCGGCAATCAAGGGCCTGGAAATTGCAATAGAAATGGAGATGAATATTACACAGGTTATATCTTCAAGCGCTGAAACCATCAACAAGCTGTCAGTAAATTTTCCCCTGGCCTTTAGCTCCTTAACCACCGGTACTACTACCGTCGGGGCAGGTGAAGTAGCGAGAGCAGCAAGCGGTAAAGCAATGTAAGCAGGCTGACCGGCCAGGTAATAAAGCCCCAGAAAAACCAGGACATAGGTCCAGATGGTGTCAATGCCGGCGACCTTAAGCAACTTAGAACCTAAACTCTTAATGGCAGATATGGTGAGATCCCCGCCCAGCATAAAAGCAATGATACTGACCGCGGCGACACTGAGCGGATCCTTGATCGCTTCAATCAAATCTATGGAAATCAAACCGGCTCCGTAAGGCCCTAAAAACAAGCCAAAAACGATATAACCGGTCAGTGAAGGCAAACCAAAACGTGATGCTATCCTTCCTCCTAAAAAGCCAACCAGCATAATCAGGCCAACACCCAACACTGGATCCATAAGTGCTTCCTCCCGTAGATCAACCATTACAAAATATTTATCAACTAAGAAACCGCATAAAAAACTCCTACAGTAAATTCTGCAGGAGCCATCAGCTTAGGCAGTTTGGGGAAATTACCCCTGGTGAGCCCCATCACCTGGTATAGTCATTTTATGGTTCGTATTTTATATAAACTGCTTGAGACTGTCAAACCGCACAGCCCTTATTTGCACAGCCCTTATTTATATAGCAATAGATCAGCCAATCACCGGTTTCTGTTGGTCCGACTTGAAATATTTTCGATACAGATCTTTCCCGTAACTGGTTTGCAAGGGTTTGCCCTCTTTCATCTTAAAGGTACGCTTTCCATCATCTTTTCGTTCCGCCCTCAGGAAGAATACCTTCTCTGCCTTACTGGAATAAAAAGTGTTAGCTAACTCGTACAAATGAGTAACATAAAACACTCTAACTCCTTCTTCTACAAGCGCTTCTACAACCTGTCGACCAATCTCTGAGCCTTCTCGCTCGTTTGTCGAAGCAAACGATTCATTCAATAATACCAGGGCACCCGGCCTTACCTCATCAACATTATCACTCATCCTGCTTAATTCTTCGTCCAGTTTACCGCTCTCCATTTCGGAATCCTCTTCCCGCCTGAAATGTGTGAAAAGGCCTGAACTAATATTACCGTTGAATTTTTCAGCAGGAACAAACATACCGCTATGCATCATCAGCTGCGCCAACCCAACGCTGCGCAAGAAAGTGGTCTTGCCTCCCTGGTTGGCACCGGTAATCATGACCAGGTCTTTGCCTCTGACATCAATTGCATTACCAACTACTTTTTCCCTGGTGGTTAAGGCTAAGCAAGGATCATAGAGCCCTTGAAATGAAAAACAGCTTTCACCCTCAGGTTTGGGACAGGGAATAGTTACAGGGACATCAATTCTTGACAGCTGCTCGTAAAGATTAACGCAACCGATATAAAAAGCCAGTTCCCGCATTAGTGTATTAAAAAAGCCGAGGATATGTTCAGCTGACTGGGCCATGATGTTAGCTGCCCGGTTTATCCCTTTGTTCTTCAGTTCCGTAAGGGCCTGGTGGCCGCCCTGATCGCGGGGGTGAATCTGAAAAGTATAGTTAGGCCCTTTATGGCCGAGCATCCTTTTCGCCCAGCCAAGCTTATCCTTTGCAGGTTTTAGCAAACTGTAACCGGTTCCCACATTTCCCTTCCCCAATTCAGCGCTTATTAATAAACCTTTCTTAAATTTAAGCTCTTTTAAATGATCCTGGACTTTACAGAAATAAGCTTCGTCAAGCTCATTTTCAAGCATGGCAAAAAAATTTTTAAACCCCCGCGATTCAAAATTGTGGGCATTTTTTCTTGCAATCTTTTTTAATTCCCTGGCCATTTCAAACAGCATTTGAAGCAAGCTGACTGAAGAAGTTAGGATTGATGAAGGATACCTGGTAAAAACTCCGAAATGGTGCTTCTTTCTAGCCTCAACGGTATCGACCGCCAATTTATACATTTCTCTAACAATATTAGGATTATCCATGCAGTCTTTTACAATTTCCTGGCGATAAAAAATGGTTTCCAAATCATCCGTACCGGTAACCAGTATTTTTTTCGCCGCTTCTTCAACCAGTTCATCTCCAAGGCTCATGGCCTCCAAGATGATGTCCAACTCCAGGTCTTGTCTCAATATTTGCTCTTGCCAGGGCAGATCTTCTTTAAAATTAAAATCTGAATCTAAAAAGAGGAACCGCACTTTCATTGGCTCATTCTCTCCTTTATACGCTCATAGGTTAGCCCGTACTTTTCAGCAATTGAAATTGCATGGGCAAGACCCTCAGGAGGCCGTCTTTCAAATTTAAAGGTTTTAAGAGATGGATCATCCGGGTCGGTGGAGCTTGCCATACTGACTGTTTTCCTGTTTATACCTGCCAGTTCATCAACAAAGGTCACAAAAATGCCGATGAGGTCTACTTTCAACATTTTTTCCAGCACCTTTTTGCTCAGGAATACCTCGTCCATCAAAGTAGTTGAGTTAAATATCTCATTTAAAATAACGATACTTTGCGGGGTGGCCTCTGACATTATTTGGCTAACCCTGGCCAGATCATCTTCCAACTTGCCCCGCAGATCCTTAATTTCCTCTTCTCTTTCAAAATGGGTGAAGATCCGGTCAAATAAAAAAAGCTGTGCTTCTCTGCCTGGAACCGGACAGCCCAGAGCCGCCAGGTAATGCAGTTGCCCAAATGACCGGGCAAATGTCGTTTTCCCCCCCTGGTTTGGTCCTGCAACAACAATGATGCGCTCATCACCGGTTAAATAGAAATCGTTACAAATAATTTCTGGTCCCTTCAAACCCAGCTTGCCGGCCAGGGCCAAGTCAAAACCATCGCAGCTGTATATCTCTTTGGCTTCAACAGAGATACCCGGGTAACAAAAGTTCAATCCGGTGCGCTTTAGAGACGAGATATGATCAAGGTAAGCAATATAGAATTGCACTTCCCGGTCGAAAGCCGCTACCTTTTCATCCACAAAGTCATTATTATGTTCGCAAAACTCTGCAAGCTTATTGAATATTTCAGGATATAACCTGGCTACAAAATCACTGATCTGTGCTTCTACATGATTCATTCCAGCATCTTCAGTAAAATTAGAGAGATAACTTTCAACATCAGCATGCCTGAACCTCAGAAAAGTATTCTCCAGCTCAGCGCTGTAATCAGTTTCACCCTCATATTTTTGCACAGAAATCCGGGTGCCTTTTATATGAAGACAGTACTTGACTTCAGACAATTGCTCCTTGATGGTTGCTGTTTCTTTACGAAGGTAGTTGAAATAATCGGAGTCAACATAAGACAGCAAATAGTCACGGAAAGAGATCAAGCCTTCAGAAGACAGGGCTTTTTCAGATAAATTCTGCGCCAGGTCGGCAACTGCTTCACAGTAAGTTTCTACGGCATGTAGGAACCAGCCTTCCTTATTCTGTTTACATTTAAGCCTATCTTTAAGCGATAAGAATCGGCGTTTATCCGTCATTTTTTGAGCAAAAGACTTGATTTGTTTAAGTAAATCATCATCTTCCAGGTCCTTGAATACAGCCTGGCGATATTTTATATCTTCACTGCTTTTTAACGGGGCATAGAAAAAAGGTTCCAGGTCATAGTCCCCGTAACCGGATATTACTTCATCAATAATTTGATCCAGGTTCAAATCGGAAACATGATCCTGATTTTTTTGCAGCGTTGCCTTGCCCTCCTCTCCATTCTTGAATAATATACTTATTCCTGGCATTTAGATATACTCCTCATCATGTGCAAACCCAATAAAACAAACATGCTTGCTGCCACCGGCTTCAAGAGCCGGCCGCAATTTCTTCCTGGATTGTTCTAATTTGCTTTTTCTGCTCCTGCAGCTGGCTAATATTGGCCTCAATGCCGGGAGCATTATTGCTGTGTTGTTCAAGGGCAGCCTGCAGCGATTTTTCTATGTTTACCGCCAGGGTTTCAAGAGCCTCGTCCAGGGTTTTAATAGCTTCCTGCATACCTGTTTTAACCCTTTTTGAAAAGTCCTCTCTCAACCGGCCATAATTGCGGTCTATTTGTTCAGCAGTAATAGATTTCATTTCATTCAATAACAACTGACGCCCAATGAATGATGGAATCAGGCGCAGGATAAACTTTTTCTCACGAACAAAAAAATCCGGTTGTTCAGGATTGAAATCCACAATGGTTCCAATTTTGAAGTGAAACTCTTCTCTTTCAGGAAGAATATCTATTTTACTTTTATCAGGCAGCTCCAAATCAAACAGTTCCGCTGTTTCAGTTTCCACTTCCTCCACAAGCCCTTCTGCCCGTTCGTAAAAACCGGCCAGGGCGGACCACAACTTTTCTTCCAGCTGTTCTTCCAGATCCTGCTTTTTAGCCTTAAAAAAGTTTGTTAAAAGATCATAGAGCCGGTAATTCCACTGCCTAATAAACTCAGAATTAGACAAATGCCTGTTTTCTTTACACCAGCTTTCCATCAAGCGGACCTGCTTTCTGATCTCATCTTCCCTCTCCCGGTTTAGATCTTGAATAAATTCTTCCACTAATGCCTTGACTTCGCCTTCAATGATAAGCTTATGCTCACGGGCCTTGCGCCGGGCTTTAACCATATAGCGTTCAAGCTTTTGCTCCTTATCCTTTAACTCTTCCAGGGGCATAGCCAGTGCCTTGCTTTCCAGTTCCAGCTGAAACAATAACCGGTCTAGATTTTGCCTGGTCTTAACCATCGCTGATGATAAAACCACTTTGTCCTTATCTCTTTCCAGCATGCTTCTTAATTCTTCTTCCAGTCTTATAAACTTACTTTTTTTCAGTTTTTCCCGGTTTCCGGTAGTTTTTGCTTCCAAGGCCATCCTTGCCGACAGGGGAAAGAGCTTCGTACTATATTTGTCTCCTTCGCTTTGATTGAAATAATCGGAAAGGTTCTCCTCGATAAATTTCATGGATTCCCCCCGGTCTTCTTCGCTGACATGATCTATTTTATTTAAAACAAAATAGATCAGGGGAACATGATCTCTTATATTCTTTAAGAAATCTGACTCAGCCCGACTTAAGGGATGATCTACAGTCAGCAAGAATATTGCTGCATCCACCCTGGGAATAAAATCATATGTCTCCATGGTGTTGTGTTCAAAAATCGAACCTGTTCCCGGGGTATCGATAAGAACAGTTCCCCGGGCTAAAAGATCAGAAGGATGGGAAATCTCCAGGTGTTTTACAGCCTTTTCATTGCCGGGATTACCTTTTTCTGTGATGTACTGATCTATACTGTCAATATTTACTGCACAAGTCCTGCCATCCTGGTAATAAACCCTGGCTGCCGAATAATCCCCGTAAGCTATTTTAGTAATAACAGAAGTGAGGGGCACTACTGCTGTTGGAAGCAAATCTTCTCCCAGTAAAGCGTTGATAAATGTCGATTTGCCACGCTTAAATTCCCCGAGCACAACCAGGTAAAATGTATCTTTGAGGATCTTGTCCCTGATCTCTTTTAAAGACGCATGAATATCTTTGTACCCTTTATTCTCAGCTAAATCGATCAGACTCTCAACCCTTGGCAGTAAAAAATTCTTGTTATGTGACTTAAAATCTATGCTCATTGCCAGATCACCGCCTTAACGAACATCAATGTATCAAAATAAAAAGCCCCTACAGTAAAAACTGCAGGAGCCATCAGCTAGTGCAATTTTGGGTATTTGAACCCCTGGTGAGCTCCATCACCA
>PWFS01000241.1 GCA_003554145.1 Halobacteroidaceae bacterium
AATCTTTATTTATCCGCACCAGGGAAACCACCCGGTCCCCGGCGCTGAGGCGCATCAGGCGAACCCCGATGGTGTTACGGCTCAGCCGGGGCACTTCCTCTTGAACCTGCAGTCGAATCAAACGCCCCTGGCGGGTAACCACCATGACTTCATCCTCTTCCCGCACCATTTTAAAGGCCACCAGTCCATCTCGATTCTTATCCCGGAGGCGGGCGGCAATCAATCCCTTGCCTCCCCGCTTCTGGATCCGATAATCACCGACCAGGGTTCTCTTGCTGTAGCCTTCCCAGGAAACGGTAAGCACCTCTCCTTCAGGATCCACCATTTCCATGCCTACCACTTCATCCCCTGGAGCCAGGTTAATGCCCTTGACCCCCTGGGAAGAGCGGCCGATAGGCCTTAATGCTCCCGAAGGAAAACGAATGGCTTTCCCCTTCTTGCTGACCAGCATTATTTCTTCCTCCGCCGCAGAATTATAGCGGACGGCAATAAGTTCGTCGCTGGCCCGGAGCTGCAGGGCCCGCAGCGAAGTATAGCGAGATTCGTATTCCTGGAGAGAGGTCTTTTTGACCAGACCCTGCCGGGTAGCCATCAGGAGATGGGCGCCCTCCTCCTTGTAGGAGCGGATGGGAATAACCGCGCTGATATATTCTTCTTCCTTCAGGGGCAGGAGATTAATCAGGGCCAGACCCCGTCCCTGTCGCCCCGATTCTGGAATTTCATAAACCTTGATCCGGTACAGATAGCCCCGGTTGGTGAAAAATAGCAGATAATCATGGGTATTGGCCATGAAAATATCGGCAACAAAGTCCCCTTCCTTGGTATTCATACCCCGCATACCCCGTCCGCCCCGGTGCTGGGCCCGGTAGGAACTGAGGGTCATGCGGTTAATATAGCCCTGATGAGAAAGGGTTATTAAAATATTTTCGCTGGGAATAAGGTCTTCCAGGTCCAGGTCGGCTTCACCAACCACAATCCGGGTTCGGCGGTCATCATCGTATTTCTGGGCCCTTTCTCCCAGTTCGCTCTTGATAACTCCATCCACCAGGGATCGATCGGCCAGCAGGGCCCGGTAATAGGAGATTTTTTCCTGTAAGTCCTGGTACTCCTGCTCAATTTTATCCCGCTCCAGGGCAGTCAGTCGCTGCAGGCGCATGTCCAGAATGGCCTGGGCCTGCACCCTGGTCAGTCCAAAATTTTCCTCCAGGCCCGTGCGAGCGGTATCAGTGTCGGGGGATCTGCGAATGAGGGCAATTACCTCGTCCAGGTGATTGAGGGCAATTCGCAGTCCCTCCAGGACGTGGGCTCTTTCCTCCGCCTTATTGAGAAGAAAACGCGTCCGGCGGGTTATTACCTCCCGCTGATGCCCGATATATTCTTCCAGGAACTCTTTCAGATTAAGGACCCGGGGTTGATTGTCAACCAGGGCCAGCATATTTATACCAAAACTGAGCTGCAGCCGGGTATGCTTGTAGAGCTGATTCAGGGTTACCTGGGGCCGGGTTTTACGCTTCAGTTCAATAACCATCCGCATGCCGTCCCGGTCGGATTCATCCCGGAGATCCTGAATCCCCTCCAGTTTGCCGTCCCGAACCATTTCCGCAATTTTTTCAATCAATGCCGCCTTGTTGACCTGATAGGGCAGTTCGGTAACCACGATCCGGGACTTGCCCCCGCCCATTTCCTCTATTTCGGCCACCCCACGCAGGGTCACGCTGCCGTGCCCCGTTTTATAGGCCTGGCGAGCATCACTGTGCCCTATAATTATTCCCCCGGTGGGGAAATCAGGCCCGGTAACAATATCGCACAGTTCATCCACCGTGGCCTCGGGATTATCCAGGAGGAAGTTTATGGCCTGCACAATCTCCCGAATATTGTGGGGAGGTATATTGGTAGCCATTCCCACCGCTATTCCGGCTGATCCGTTTAATAACAGGTTGGGCAGTCGGGCCGGCAGGACCTCTGGCTCCTGGAGAGAATCGTCAAAATTGTCCCGGTAATTTACTGTATCCTGATCAATGTCCGCCAGCAGTTCAGTAGCCGTGGGGGCCATTCGAACCTCGGTATAGCGCATGGCCGCAGCGCTGTCACCATCCACCGAACCGAAATTTCCGTGGCCGTCAACCAGGGGGTAGCGCATAGAAAAATCCTGGGCCATGCGGACCAGGGTATCATAGACCGCAGTTTCTCCGTGGGGGTGATATTTACCCAGAACTTCTCCAACCACCCGGGCTGATTTCTTGTAGGGGCGGTTGGGAGCCAGCCCCAGATCATGCATGGCATAAAGAACCCGCCGGTGCACGGGCTTCAAACCATCCCGAACATCAGGCAGGGCCCTCCCCACAATTACCGTCATGGCATAATCCAGGTAGGCCACTTTCATTTCATCTTCAATATCAGCGGGGATTACCCGTCCCCTTTCCCCTTTTTCATCCATAACTAATTTTCACCCCTATACATCAAGGTTGGCCACCTGATGGGCATTATTTTCAATAAATTCGCGGCGGGGAGCCACTTTATCACCCATCAGCGTATTGAAAATCCGGTCTGCTTCCATGGCGTCCTCGATATTGAGCTGCTTGATATTGCGGGTTTCGGGATTCATGGTGGTTTCCCAGAGCTGATGGGGATCCATTTCCCCGAGACCCTTATAGCGCTGGAGGGAAATCCCCTTGCGCCCGATTTCTTCCAGACCCTTTTCCAGTTCCCGTTCATCATAAAAATAGTGTTCTTTGCGCCCCTTGCTTACCTTGAACAGGGGCGGCAGGGCAATATAGACCATACCCTGCTTGATCAGGGGGCTCATATAGCGGTAGAAAAAGGTCAGGAGCAGAGTACGGATATGAGCGCCGTCCACGTCGGCATCAGTCATAATTATTACCCGCCCATAGCGGGCTTTTTCTATTTTGAAGTCATCTCCCACCCCGGTCCCAAGAGCTGTTATCAGGGCCCGGATCTCTTCATTATTTAAAATTTTGTGGAGGCGGGCCTTTTCCACGTTCAGTATTTTACCCCGCAGGGGTAGAATAGCCTGGAAATGGCGGTCCCGGCCCTGTTTGGCCGAACCTCCAGCCGAATCCCCTTCCACGATATATATTTCGGCTTCATCCACCTCTCGACTGGTACAATCAGCCAGTTTACCCGGCAGGGAGGTGTGAACCAGGGCATTTTTGCGCCTGGTAATTTCCCGGGCTTTTTTGGCTGCCTGGCGGGCCTGGGCGGCATTGATACATTTTTCCATTATTTTTTTAGCAACCGGGGGGTTTTCCTCCAGAAAGGAAATCAATTCCTCGCTGAGGATGGTATCAACAATACCTCTCATTTCCGGGTTGCCCAGCTTGGTCTTGGTCTGACCCTCAAACTGGGGCTCGGTCAGCTTGACGCTGATTATGGAGGTCAGGCCTTCCCGCACATCATCCCCGGAAAAATTGTCCTCTCCCTCTTTCAGGAAATTAAACCGCCGGGCATAATCATTGAGGGTCCGGGTCAGTCCGCTTTTAAAGCCGCTGAGATGGGAACCCCCTTCCTCGGTATTAATATTATTGGCATAGGAGAAAATGGTTTCCACGTAGCTGCTGTTATACTGGAGGGCAATATCTACCTCACAATTTTCCTTTTTCTGCTGCATGAAAAGGACCTCATGCAGAGGATCCTTGTTTTTATTCAATTCTTCTACAAAGGAAACGATCCCGCCGTCGTAGCGATAGGTTTCCGAATGGGGTTCCTCCCCCCGCTCATCGCTGAGGAGAATAGTAACTCCGGCATTCAAATAGGCCAGTTCCCGCAAACGCTGGCTCAGGGTTTTTATCTTAAAATCCAGTTCCTCAAAAATATCCGGATCGGGATAAAAAACCGTCCGGGTACCGGTAAGGGTGGTTTCCCCGATCTCCTTTAATTCTGTAACCGGAACACCCCGTTCGTAGCGCTGAAAATATATTTTATTATTGCGGCTGACCTCTACCTCCAGCCAGGCCGACAGGGCATTAACCACAGAAAGACCGACCCCATGGAGCCCGCCGCTGACCTTGTAGCCCTCCCCACCAAACTTACCACCGGCATGGAGCATGGTCATAACCACTTCCAGGGCCGGTTTATTTACCTTGGGGTGGGCCGAAACGGGTATACCCCGTCCGTTGTCAGTTACGGTTACCGAGTTGTCGGCATGAATGGTAATTTCAATTTGATCACAGTATCCAGCCAGGGCTTCGTCAATACTATTATCAACTACCTCATAAACCAGGTGATGCAGCCCCCGGGGTCCGGTGCTGCCGATATACATGCCCGGCCGGCGTCGTACCGCTTCCAGGTCTTCCAGGACCTGGATCTGTTCAGCTTCATAAATCCCGGGTCCTTTTCTTTTCTTATCCTCCATCTTTACCTCCTCAACCTTCTTTAACCGCTGCAAATTTTAATTTATTAAGCCTCTTTTCCAGGGTTCCTGCAGATATCAGCGACAGATAAATGTTTTCCGGGGTTATTATAAAACTCTGGGTTTCTCCCTGGGAAACATCAATAATCTGACCCTCTTCCTCCTTTTTCTCCAGGAAATTGCGGGTCTCTTCGCTGTTCTCCAGGCATTCTATCTGCCCGATAAAAACGATCTCCTTCCAGGAAACCATGTGTCCTTTGCCCAGGTGAAGGTACACTTTAGTTCCTCCCTTCCCCCCGTTTTATTTTTCCCTGTTCTACCGTAAAATAGAAGCAGTCTTTATCCAGTCCCTGCCAGTTATTATCGGTGGTGGTAATTATCGTTTGTTGATCACTGCCCATTAACTGCAGCAGGGCCTGCTGCCTGTTTCCATCCAGTTCACTGAATACATCGTCCAGGAGCAGAACCGGTTTTTCTCCCCTTCGGGAATCCATTAATTTCAGTTCCGCGATTTTGAGGGCCAGAACGGCGGTACGCTGCTGCCCCTGGGACCCAAAAATTTTCAGGTCCCTGCCTTCCAGTTCCAAACATATATCATCCCGGTGGGGACCGCTGAGGGTAAAACCCCTCCTGATTTCTTCATCCCGCCGCCGCTGCCAGGCAGAAAGAAAACCCCGCTTCCAGTCCTCCCCGCTGCTTTTTAAATCCAGGGGCAGCCGGGAATCATATTTAATCTCCAGCCTGCTTTCCTCTCCAGAAATGGAACGATAATGCTCGCTTAAAAGGGGGCCTATCTCCCTTAAAAACCACAGGCGTCGGGTGATCAGCTCGGCACCGACTGCAGCCAGCTGCTCATCCCAGGGCTCCAGATCGGCAGGATTACCCTTTTTTTCGGCAATAGCTTTTAACAGGTTGTTCCGCTGCTGCAAAGTTGAACGGTAGCGCTGCAGATAATCATAATAAAGGGGCTGGAGAAGAGAAATTTCCCGATTTAAAAACTGGCGCCTGATCTGGGGCCCACCCTTGATTAACTGCAGATCCTCCGGTCCAAAGAATATTATCAGGAGCCTTCCCAGTAGATCCCGGATTCTTTCCAGGGGATTATCATTGAGCCTTATTCTCTTCTGACCCTGGCTGTAGCCTACCGACAGGGAAAAGTTATCCTCCCTGCTATTTACTTCACCCTGAACATAATAATAATTATTATTCCAGGCTACCATTTCCCCCTCGCCAGCCGAACGAGGTGAACTGGCAGCAGCCAGGATATATATAGCCTCCAGGAAGTTGGTTTTACCCTGGGCATTTTTCCCCAGTATAATATTGATTCCCGGATGTAAATATATCTCTTCTCGATTGAGATTTCTAAAATTATCGGTATAGACCCGGTTTAGGTGCAATTTTATCCATCCCCGGTTATCAGGAATAGCTGTTCTCCTGCAA
>PWFS01000112.1 GCA_003554145.1 Halobacteroidaceae bacterium
CACACCATCCACTTCAATATTGGGAGGTGTTCTGGACCAGTCGGGATTGAAAGCCCGGCGGGAGGGAAGTTCCAGCACCTTAGTTTGATCCTCTTCCAGGCGGAGGTCCTGAACCCGAACCAGACCCCGCTCGTCCTTGATAACTATCAGATCAAAGGACTGATCAGCCCAGGCTTCCATCTCAAAGTACCCATCTTCATCAGTTTTTACCTTGCTCCCGAGGGCTTTTACCTCGGCTCCTTCCACGCCCGGTCCTCCCCGGCCATCTGTAACATAACCTTCAAGATTTCCCGTTGGCCGGAAATCAAAAACCTGCTCGCAGCCGGTAAAGACCAGCATCAGAAGCAAAACAAGCAGCAGAGCAGAATATTTCTTCATTTTCAACCTCCTCTATAAAAATCTAAAGCCCCAAAAATTGTGTAAAAGGGTCACCTCCTTTTTCCATTTTTCGGGCTATAAGTTACTAATTCGCGGGCTGCCGGGACCATCCTTTTTCCCGGCCTCCAGTTCTGACTTTCGAAAGAACAACAGCGCCCATTAAACACCTTTTATTGTTGAGCACTCCTACTCCAACCTTAACATCATAAACCTGTAGCCCTATTCTTTTTCCGCCTGAAAAAAGTTCAAAAAAAAAGAGCCCCGGATCAGGGGCTCCCCCGTAGTTCGAATTCACTTTCCATTTTGTAAGCTACCATTGTGCCATCTTCCATATTGTATTCGGCTTTTTCAGCCCGGAACCAGCTCCCATCCGGCCTGATTACATATACATTGCCGATAGCAGTGAGCAGGTCCTTTTCCTCTTCAATTAAAACTTCATCAGCCTCAAGTTCCATGTCATCATGAAGAGCTTCAACTGAACCTTTAGCCAGAACTTCACCCCGCTGTTCCCACATTTCCAAGGTATCAGACCACATTTCTACCATTCGCTCTTCCCCATTTTCCTCTCCATTCTCCTCCCCATTTTCCTGCCCTCTTAAATAATACAGGGTTTCAACCCGGCCGCCGCTGAAAAAAATATATTCTTCTTGCAAATCCATCCACATTTTCTCGCTCTTAACCTGATTTTTTCTTTGAACTGCTACCACGTTCTCTTCCAGGGTCAGCTCTTCTTCTTCTCCCAGGTACTCACCCCGCAGGGCATTGATAATCATTTCTTCATACCTTATTTGCACTCCATCCTCAAAATGCACCACATCATCTTCCAGGAAACGAGCTGTCTCAGCGTCGATAAAGACCTTTCTCTCTGCAGTAGCAGAAACAGCAATCAAAACCAATAAAAGCATCAGGCCAATTATTTTCCTATTCATCTGTTTCACCCTCCAGTTCAAAAATCATTTGGACCCCGCCGGTAAAAATCATTTCTTCTGTTTGTAGAAAAACGGTCATCTCTTCTGCTTCAATACTGGTATCACTCATCTCCCCTATTACTTTAACGGGAGAATGTAATGATTCCTGTTCTTTGGAGTAGATCATTTTATCACTCTCCAGCCAGTCTCCGCCAGGTCTTTCCATTCGAACCCCAAAAAGAGTAAGGTCTTCCGTAGGGGTGTGATAATGGGCCTCATCAACAGTAAAGGTTATATATACCTCTCCTTCCCGGTAAAAATAACCTTCTTCAATATCCTGGAGTATTAATTCCTCCCCGGTTTGGCCGGAACCCCCTTCCTCGGGATCAATTATGGACTGCACTTTAATCCTCCAGATCATTTCTCCTCGACTCCAGCCCACTACTTCATTGCCACCCAGGCGGAAATGGAAGCGAATTTCCTCCTGCTCTCCCAAATCCAGGACAAAATCCCGGGATTGAAAATACCACATAACCCCGACCCCTATTAGAATCAGGAAAATGCTCAGGAGTAATATCATTTTCCATCTCATTTTAAAATAGGTCATCAAAGAGATCCCCCAGTTCAAGATCAAAAATCATGGGATCTTCAGGAGTACTCAACACCTGGATTTTCTGCCCGGGGAAGGCCAGGATCTGATATTGCACCAGGAATTCCTCTTGCTTATGATCATAGGAAAAAACCAGCTGCCGACAGTGCAGGTCCCAGGACAAACGGATCGCCGCGGTATCCAGGTCCTGATCTTTTATATCGTAGGAAAGAACTCCCTCCAGCTTAATGTCTTCTGTAGCCTGCCAGGCCACCTGGCTTTCCAGTTTGATATGGGTAAAAGGAGAAGGGTTAAATCGATAGCCCAGGTCCAGTTCCAGGTTTTCATAATTAAAACCTGCGCTGAACACAACGTCTTTCCATTCCCGGGCTTCTAGGCTGTAGCCCGAAGCCAGCCGCAGGCTGGTTTGAGGAGTCCGATAGCGAATCTGACCGGAAACATCATCAAAGGTCTGATCCATAAAATCTCGTCCTGAACTGAACCGAGCCTCCCAGGGACCATAGTTTAACCTTAAATCTGACTTTAATTCTGATTGCCGGTCCTGGAAATCAAAACCAAAGGGGCTTTCACCAAAGGGTTCCCGGTGGGTATAGGTCCAGGTCGATCGCAGCCAGTCCAGGGGCTGCAGGATTAAGCGATTCTCACTGAAAATCTGGGCAAAGAGATCCCCGGTGGAATACCCATAAGCGCTGGCCCTCTGATTCAGGCGCAAATTAAGCCAGTTTAAAGGGCGTAAATAGCGGTTATAATCCAGGCGAGCCCCTCCCCTTAAAGCTGCCAGGTCCACATCCCGATCATCATAATAACCGACCAGGCCTTCCAGAGTTAAGTTGGTCATATAGGGGGGAGGATCATCCCAATAAACAGGCCTGCTGCTTACCTTTAATTCGGGTATGGTATAGAAATAACTTCCAGTTTTCCCCAGTTCGGGGAATTCTCGCTTGATCAGAAGGTCATAACCCAGCCCTGAATCTCCTCCCCGATAAAGGGCGGAACCAGCCCAGCGATCCAGAACCTCCTCATCCACAATCCCCCGATCATATTCTCCATCAATAATAAAGCGGTGCCGGGGTGACAACCGGTAATCTATCCGACCTGTTGAAGAAGATTCCAGTTCGGTCCACTCATAATAATCATCCAGATATTCGAAAACCCCGTCCAGATCAACACCCAGATTCAAACGCAGTCCACCTGGCCAGTCAGGTCGAAATTCCAGTCTGCTCTTTATTTCAGGTTCCAGCTTTCTCCACCGGTATTGTTCGTCCAGGTAAAGATAGGTTCCTTCAACTTCACCTTCCAGGCCCAGGCGCATTCCAATTGGCCAGTCGGGACGAAAATCCAGACTCCCCTCTATTACCGGTTCCAGATCATCCCACCGATTTTCTTCTTCCCCAAGCAGATAGGACCCTCCCAGTTCCAGGCCCGCATCCAGGGTCAGGGGACCTCCTTCACCCTTCCAGTCCAGACTGGTATCAAAATCCACCCTGTCTTCCGAAAAATACTGCACCCCTATTTCTGCCCCTCCCCGGCCAGCAAAGGGGGTTTCCTGGCGATGCTCCCACTGGGCCTCCCACAGGGGCAGTCCTACCCTGGCTCGATCCTGCTGAATATAAAAATACAGACGGCCCAGATCATCACCCCGGTCCAGGTAAAAATGCTGGATCCCAGCAGCCAGACCGGTCCGGGAATAAATATCAAACAGGACATTACCATAAGAATTATCCCAAAAATAGTTATAGGTAAGCTTAATAAAATATCCGCGCAGGGTGGAAAACCCGATTTCCGGAGTTATACGCTGCTCCCTCTCTTTCAGGGAAATATAGAGGTAAGGCCAGTAGAGCAGGGGAACTCGCCCCGAAAATTCCCAGAAGGAAACATGGCGGGCAATCAACCTATCCCCCGGATATACCTCGACATGGGGCGAGCGCAGAAAATAATGGGGCTCATCAAATTCGCAGGTAGAAACCCGGGCTTCCTCAAAAAACAGTTCCCCCCGCTCCCCCTCAATCTTTTTACTCTGCAGATAAACGTACCCCTCTACTTCCTCGGTGGCAAAAGTCCCCCGAGCATCAAAAACAATAACCTTTTCCTGTTCAAAATAGTATTTAATTTCCTCGCTGCGAAATCCAGTATCCCCCTGAACAAAATAAACATTTCCTGTTGCGGTTAGAAAGCCTTTATCCAGGTCAACAAAAATCTCATCACAGGTCAGACGGTTATCTCCCCACCGGGCTTCCACATTGCCCCTGGCCAGGGCCTGATTATCCGTGATAAAATATTCCATCCGCTCCGCATTAATATTGAAGCGTTCCACCGCCTGGGCAGAAACACTGGTCATAATTATAAACAACAAAAAGAACAAAGCCACATATCGTATCAAAAATTATTCCTCCTATAGCCGCCGACCTGCACCTTTGAAAATCAGGATCAAACCCACCAAAAGAAAAGAAGCATTGGGCAACCAGGCAGCAAGAAATGGGGCCAGAAGATCATTACGGCCCAGAGAACGAGCCAGAGATAAAATAACATAATAACCAAAAATTAATACAATGCTCAATACTACCGCCAGCCCTCTACCCTTTCCAAAATTAATGCTCAGCGGGACTCCCACCAGAACAAAAATAATTGAAGAAAGGGGAATAGCCAGCTTGATATGATAATCCACCAGGAGAGAATTGACATTCAAGCCACTCCGGGAAAAAAGTTGAATCTCCTCTCTCAGTTCAGATCGACTCATCTCCTGAGGCGTACGCTGGCGGCCAAAAAACCTTTCAATTTGCTGTCCCACATTGATTTCATAGGAATCAAAGCGGACCTGAAAAGCAGGATATCCTTCTTGATCAAAATCAATGGACAGACCTTCCTCCAGGTACCAAACATCATCGAAAAACCGACCCCGGGAGGCAGTTATTATTCGGGGCAGTTCTCCATCCCCCTCCAGTTCATAAACCATTATATCCTCCAGGGTTCCCTCGCGAGCGTTGACCTTGCTCACGTAAAAGAAGCGGTCCCCGGGGCCCCGGAAAAAAATGTTTTCTTCCACTCCCGGCGGCACCTCCTGCAGCACTACCTGCCGGATAATATTCTGAGAACGATGAGTAGCGGCGGGAGCGATTTTTTCATTGATAAAATAGGTGGCGCCGGCCATGATCAGGGCTACAAAAAGAAAGGGAACCATAATCCGTTTAAAACTCATTCCCCCCAGACGAAGAGCGGTATATTCATTATCCTTAACCAGACGACCCAGGGAGTAAAGGGTGGCAAAAAGGACCGCCAGGGGGAAAGTCTGGACCATTAGTGAAGGCAGGCGGTAAACCAGTAATTTTAAAACCGGCCATAATTCCACCTGTTTAATTATAATCAAATCGGCCAGTTCAAATAAAAAACCGCTGACCATCATTACTGATATACCCATGCAGGCCACCAGGAGAGGTTTGGCCATCTCTCGAATCAGGTAACTGTCGCTGACAGGTTTCAAAAGTCGCATACCTATCCCCTCACTTTTATCCTGTACAATTCGCTACATTAAGATTGTTTCCTGCCGAAAATTTAAATCCCAAAACTATTTTATGGAGATTAACTCAGCCCAGTATTCCCTGAAGCAGGAAAATTAATCCCTGCCTGCGAATAAGTACTTAGAAACGAGAAAGGAAATACAAATATGTCTGCTGTAACTGAAGTAGTTGGACCAGTTTTTCTAATTATTGGATTGGGCTACCTTTTCAATCGGATCACTGCAGTTGATGTTCACAGCCTGACCCGGCTGTTTCTGTACCTGCTGTCTCCAGCCCTGATTTTTAAATCGGTGCTGGAGGCGGAAATCGGGGGCCGGGACTTCTTTTTTATCACCATCTTCACCCTGGCCCTGGCCCTGAGCCTTCTTGTGATTTCCTG
>PWFS01000075.1 GCA_003554145.1 Halobacteroidaceae bacterium
ATCCCAAAATTCCCGCCGCAGTTGGAACTGGCTATGCCTCCGGTTAAAACATTTTTACCGCTGACATTAAAGCGGCTGCTGCAGGGAGCACCGGTAGCATTTAAAAGGCCGGTATTAATAATAATCAGGTTTTCCGGGTGAAAGGCGTCCAGTTCAGGAGACATATGATCCAGGAGAATCCGGGCGGCCAGCCCTTTGCCCCCCAGGAACTTTTGCCAGTATTTTTCAGGAATAGGGTATTCATGGGTTTCCCTTTTTTCCAGGTCTACCCAGAGATAGCGGGGTAAATCCATAGCAAATCCTCCAGTTTTAAATTTGGGAAAATAGTTCCCGGGCAATTAGATGCAGGCGCTGCTTCCAGCCCATGGGGTCCAGGGGAACCTTGAGAAAGCACTGACCCGGTTCCCGGGAAAAATCTGAATTGATTTCAGGCAAATACTGGCTGTAATCGAGGTGCTGTCCCCGGCCCAAATGCCAGAATCTTCTCATCTGCATGGACATTCGACCCTTAATAAAAGGGACAATAGCTGGGGCCAGGGGATTGAGCATGCGGCAGCGCAACCCGGTTAACTGATGCAGACTCTGGTGGACAGAATTGGGATGGATCATGCAGCCCTCCAGGGAGCGAGAAGAAAAATGGCCGCAGGTCTGAACAGCGCAACTCCCTATCACAAGCACAGGGCGGGGCAGGGTCTGGATTTTTTCCAGGGGATAAAGAGTGCCCTCCCCGTCCAGAAAGTACCGATTTTCTCCATCAAATAACCCCCGGCCGATTATCAGGGTCAGGGGGAAATTCAGGGGCAACCCTTCAAACCTGAAAAATTCGAAACCCAGGCGGGTAGTGGCCAGGCATCCACCCCGGCAGTTCATTTCCATGGGCAGGCCTTCTTCTTCTCGCTCATGGCCGATTAGAGCCAGAACCCGGGGAAAATGGCGCCGAAAATCTTTACTGTGCAGCGAGGGGTTGGCCCGGCGAAAAGGGATAACCGGGGCCTGCCCGGCAGTTTTAACCCGGGGAGGCGGGGGAAAACGTCGGTCCAGGGCCTGGAAGAGCTGCATTTCATCAGGTTGAAACCCCATTATTCTGGCTGCTACCCGATCAGTTTCTGGTCCCTGATTACCACTGATAATGATCCGGGAGTCAACCGGATGCACCGGACCTGGAGATTGTTCCTCCCCGCCCACAATTCCATCGATGATAATCAAATCCGGGGGGATAAAACTGTGGATATCAGCCAGTTTTTCTGGCAGATTGAAATTGTGATTTCGCTGGCGAAATAAATAGGGAAAAAACCCCATGCTGTTTTTGCAGCCCAGACTGACCCCGGTATAGAGGTTGGTTTTTAGTTTGGGCAGGGAGAAATAAAGGGCTTCCCCCTGTAAAATCCTTTCCAGGAATGCTGGAAGCAGGAAGGATTTTTCCACCTTACCATGGGGAAAGGAATAGAGGTTGACCGGTTCTTCCTCCAGGGCAATAAGGCGGATCTGGTGGCGGGCGGCCAGGCGGTCCAGCCCTGACAATTTAAAAGCGGAGCGGGTGGGCAGTCCCCGGCCCGAGGATTCGGCAATGGTAATCCTGGCCTGATATTTTTTTAGAAATAAAACAGTGGCCTCAATAACCCTGGGGTCCGTGGTATTGGGGTACACCGGTCGGGCCAGGCCGACCCGGTCATATACTGTGACCAGATTCGGCTTTAGGATCACTTCCCGGTCGATCAGGCTGGAAGTGAAACCGGTCATTTGATCCAGGGTTTCAAGATTTTCCTGTACTGCTGCAATAATGTTTTTTACTGTTGTTTCCCGGTACCAGGAGACAGTACCATAATGGGAAGGGAGAGATACGCAGTCCGGAAGATAATTACCGGGCGAAACCCGGTTAATTGCAATAGAAGCAGTTCCTTTTCCCATAATTAAATCACCTTAATCCAGGTTTTCTTACCCTGCTATTATAGCATAAAAAAGAGGCAACTTCAGCAGCGAGGGGAGCTTAAAACAATTTTTCAGGGATTGTCCTGAGGAAAGGGCTGCGTGTAAGAGGGGAAGAAAAGAGAAGCTGAGGGCCCCCGGAGAGTAATAAAAAAAGGTTGAAATAAAGGGCATTAGAATGTTAAGATGATAACTAGATAATACAATAAAGGGAAAACGAATTGAAGGGAGAATTGTAATAATATAGGGGAATAAAGAGGTGAAGGATAATGAAAGGTATTGTGGAAAGACCAACCCTGGTCTGCCAGGTTTCCCGTTATAGGATCTGGGTGGAACCACCTGGCCGGGGCAGTAAATCCAAATTAATCCTGGAGGTTTTTTCGAGGCAGGAAACTGAGAAGCCCCGCCGGCTTCCCTTTGATGCCAATTATTTTGATATTGTTATACTGGATCAACCCTACCCTCTTCAGACCCCAGTTCTGGCTGATAGCCTGCGGGTTCTTAAAGAAGGAGGGCAGTTTTTCTGGAGGAATCTTGGGAAAAGTAAAATTCCCCGAGGGGCCCAGATTCTCCTCCATTCAGGTATGATGGGAGTGGGACAGGTAAAAGAAAATCTGCTGGACCAGGGACGAGAAGAGGTTCTTCGGGCCAGTAAACCGATGCAGATCGGACGTCATTAAGAAGGAAGGGAGCGGGGAAGGGAAAGGGAAGTCTAAAGTTATCCTTTTTTAACTCCTGGGGAAGGCCCTGTTTTTTTACGACTGGCTGCTGTGACTGTACTGTTATATCTCCGGGAGCAGGGGAATAAAAGTTTTCGGTAAAAATGCCTGACGGTGTTTTTACCTTTTTTGGTTTTCGGGTAAGAAGGTTTTAACAGGAAAAAAGGAACAGGGCGGTCCTCTGGTGTTCCTGGATTATTTAACCGCCTTTTTTTAGTAATAAGAAGGATTTTAGGGGTTAATTGCTAATTAATAGAGTATAGAATCATTATTATCAGGAAAAGGGAAGGGGGAATTAATTATGTCTAATATTGCGATTGTAACGGATACCAGCTGTGATTTGCCGCAGGATTATCTGGCCGAGAATAATATTCACCGGGTCAGCATGCAGATTCATTTTGGGGAGGAGGAGTTCGTTGATCAGAAGACCATCAGCCATCAAGAGTTTTATGATCGAATGACCGGTGATCTGGAGGTTCTGCCCCGGACAACCCAGCCCCAGGCCAAGGACTTTGTGGAAGTTTACGAGGGCCTTAAGGAAGAAGGTTTTGATACTGTTTTATCCCTTCATATTTCTCAAAAAATGAGCGGAACCGTTCAGGCCGCTCGGCTGGCCTCGGAAATGGTAACGGATATGGATATAATTCCCATTGATACTGCCCAGGTTGGGCCGCCCCTGGGAGTTTTTGTTTATGCTGTAGCGGAGAAAATGAAAAAAGAAGATGATAAGAAAAAAATAGTGGAATTTGCCCAGGATTTGATCGATAAAGAGGCTATTTTTGAAGCTTTTTCGGTGGAGACAATGGATTACCTGATAAAAAATGGTCGTGTGGGCCGGGCTAAAGGATTTGTGGCCGGCTTTTTGAACATAAAACCAATTTTGACCGTATCCAAGGGTGAAATTGCTCCCCTGGAGAAGGTTAGAGGCACCAAGGCCCTGTACAAAAAGATGGCTGATCTGGCTCTGGAGCGACTGGATCAGGCGGAAAAACCACTGCTGCTTTTAGCCTGGGGGGGAATGCCCCAGGAAACCAGCATTGCCCAGGTATATGATATGATTGAAGAAAAAATGGATAAGGAAGTGACCACAATACGAGCCCGCCTGGCACCAACTATTGCCTGTCATGCCGGCCCGGAAACCATTTCCATTACCACCTTTGATGCCGCATTGATCTGAGCCCTGGAAGGAGGGTAAAACGTGCAGTTTCAGGTAGAAACAAAGAAGAAAATGGAGATTCTGGATATTACGGAGCAGTTGAAAAGAATTCTTCCTGAGCAGGGGGAAGGGGCTTTGCTGGTTCATATTCCCCATACCACTGCAGCCGTAACTATCAACGAAGGAGCTGACCCCGATGTCGGGGAAGATTTAGTGCGCCACCTGGAGAGGCTGGCCCAGGGCAAATATCTGCATCGGGAGGGAAACGGCCCTGCCCATCTACAGGCCAGCCTGATAGGTCCCTCGGTTCTGGTTCCCTTTAAAGGGGGTAAGCTGGAACTGGGTACCTGGCAGCGGATTTTTTTCTGTGAATTTGATGGCCCCCGAACCCGCCGGGTTCAATTTCGACTGCTGGCAGGGCTGGAAAATGATGAACAGTAAACTATTGCGTAACCTTCCCGGGGTTGATGAAGTCCTGGGAGCATTAAAGGAAAAGGGAGTGGCTCCCTCTTCCGGGGTAAAAAGACTGGTTCGTTTAACTATTGCTGAACTTCGCCAGGAACTGATTTCCGGGGAGCAAAACAACTGGAACTCCCCGGAGATCTTGCAGGAAGTCCTGGAACGCTGTCAGGAACAACTGCAACCCCGCTTAAAAAAAGTAATTAATGCGACGGGGATAATCCTGCATACCAACCTGGGACGGGCCCCTTTAGCTCCAGCAGCCCTGGATAATATTCGTTGGACCGGTTCAGGGTATTGTAACCTGGAATATGATCTGAGAAGGGGTGAGCGGGGGTCCAGACAGGATATCTGCGGTTTTTTATTAACCCTGCTGACTGGAGCCGACAAAGCCATTATTGTCAATAATAATGCTGCAGCAGTTCTCCTGATCCTGGATACCCTGGCCCAGGGGGGCGAGGGGATCATTTCCAGGGGAGAACTTGTGGAAATAGGGGGGTCCTTTCGGATCCCCGAAGTTATGACTAAAAGTGGGGTCCGGTTGCGGGAAGTGGGGACTACCAACCGCACCCGGCTTTCCGATTATGAAGAGGCCATTAATGAAAATACCTCTATTTTAATGAAAGTTCACCGGTCCAACTTCCGGATAAGTGGTTTTACCAGCGAGGTCGAGGTGGAGGAACTGGCTGCCCTGGGCCGGAAATATGAGTTGATTTCTTTTTATGATCTGGGCAGTGGATCTCTCTTTCCCCATGGGGATGAGCCCGGACTGGAGGAAGTTGTAAGCAGGGGAATGGATATTGTCTCCTGCAGTGGGGATAAGCTCCTGGGTGGTTCTCAGGCGGGAATAATCCTGGGCCGGAGAGAATTACTGGAAAAGATGGAAGCCAATAATTTAATGCGGGCCCTGCGAGTTGACCGTCTTTCCCTGGCGGCCCTGGAAAGTACCCTGCGGTATTACCTTCAGGGTCAGCCCGAGGAAATCCCTGCCTGCAGAATGCTTCAGGCGGGAGAGGAAGAGCTGGAAAGAAGAACAGCTGGCCTGCGGGAGGCCCTACTGTCATTAATGCCTCCCGACCTGGAGATCAATGTGGGCCGGGGCTTCTCCTATAGTGGGGGTGGGACTTTACCCCAGGAGGCCATTGCCGGACCGGTTCTCCAGTTTAAGGCGGATAATTCTGAGCTGACCAGACTGCACCGAAGGCTGCGGGAGGCAACAACCCCGATTATAGCCAGTCTTTTTAAAAACAAACTGGAAATAAATCTGCGAACAGTTGCTCCTGAAGAAGAGATAACAATTAAGAATGCCCTGGAGGAGTTCTGTCGGGAGGTGAATAGGGATGAATGAACGGGATAAGGTTCGCCTGACCAGTTTTTCCCAGAAAGCGGGCTGAGGCTGCAAGATGGGGCCGGAGGCCCTGCAAAAGTTGTTGAAGAGCTTACCGCCTCCCTATCAGGGGGACGAAGTTCTGGTAGGCCTGGATGCAATAGATGATGCCGGGGTCTACA
>PWFS01000184.1 GCA_003554145.1 Halobacteroidaceae bacterium
CCTGGGGAATATAATAGCCCCCGAAGGAGTTGATCAGGCCGATTAAAAGACTGCCGGCAACAGAGCCACCAAAACTGCCAATTCCCCCGACCACAACCGCAATGATTGCCACCAGGATATTGTCCATAGCAATTTCGGGGTAGACCCCTAAAAATGGTCCAGAAATGGTTCCACCCACTGTAGCCAGGCTTACTCCCAGGGCAAAAGTGAAGGTGAAAACCTGCTTGATGTTGATTCCAAAAGCCTGGACCATATCGGAATCTTCTACCCCGGCCCGGATAATAATTCCCAGGCGGGTTTTGTTCAGGAAAAAATAGACCAGGAATAGAAGAACCAGTCCAATACCTACAATAAACAAGCGGTAATAGGGCAGCATAATATCCCCTAAAAATAAGGTTCCAATCAGATAATCCGGGCGGGGAAAGCGTAAAATAGTTGGCCCCCAGATTATTTTTACCAGTTCATTCATTACCAGCATCATCCCCAGGGTCAGGAGCAATAACTGGACCCGGTTGCCAAAAAAGGGCCGAATGGCAATTCTCTCCATTATAGCCCCCAAAACAAAACCTATCAGGAGACCACCCAGAATTGCCAGGACAAAACTATCCGTGGCCAGAAAAATGCTGCGTCCAATATAGGCTCCAAACATGAAAAAAGAACCATGAGTGAAATTCACCACCCGCATCAGCCCAAAAATCAGAGAAAGGCCGGAGGCGAGCAGAAAAATAAGCATTCCATGGGCGAGTCCATTTAATAATAGGTGGAAAAATAGGGTATCAAACAATTACTGTCACCTGCCTTTCCCTAAACTGCAACGCCAAGGTAGCGCTGTTTTAATTCCGGTTCATTATCCAGATCTTCCATCTGGCCCTGATGAACACACCGGCCCTCATCGATAATATAATATCGGTCGGCAATCTGCCGGGCCATATTATAATTCTGCTCCACCAGAAGGATCGGGAGTGTTTTTTTCAACTCGCTCAGGGCTTCTGCAACCCGATCCACAACTATGGGAGCCAGTCCACTGGAGGGCTCGTCAATAATTAAGAGCCTGTTTTTGCTGACCAGGATCCGGGCCAGGGCCAGCATCTGCTGCTGACCTCCGGAAAGGGTTCCGGCCTGCTGCCGGACAGCCCGCTTTAAGTCCGGGAAGAGATCATACACGGTTTCCAACCGGCTTTCCATTTCCCTGACACCATCCCGGGCAGCAACTTTGAGATTATCATAAACACTCAGGGTCCCAAAAATTCCCCGATCTTCTGGAACATAGCCAATTCCCAGCCCGGCAATCCTGTAGGGCTGCCAGCCATTAATAACTTCCTCTTCAAATTTAACCTGACCGCTGTTGGGGGGATTAAAACCGAGAATTGTGCGCAGAGTAGTAGTTTTTCCGGCCCCATTTCTCCCCAGGAGAACAGTAACTCCCTCCTTTGGAACTTCAATACTTATGCCCTGGAGGATGTGAAAACCGGCAATATAGGTGTTAACGTCTTCCAGCTGTAGTAAGTTGCTCATGCCGCTCCACCTCCTCCCAGGTAAGCTCTTTGCACATCTTCGTTTTCCATGATTTCCCGGGGGGTTCCTTCAGCCAGAATCTGCCCCCGGTTAAAGACTGTAATACGATCAGAAATGGCAGTTACTACATCCATCCGATGTTCCACCAGGATCACCGTCTGATTTTCTTCGTCTTTTTTTAAATTCTCAATCAGGGAAGTTATCTCCGGAATCTCATCGGATGATATTCCAGCCGTGGGCTCATCCAGAAGCAGGAGTTCGGGTTTTCGAGCCAGAGCAATTCCTATTTCCAGTTTTCTTTTATCCCCCTGGGGCAGATTCAGGGTAGGCTGTAATTCCCGCCCCTGAAGCCGCACCTTTTCCAGGATGGAATAGGCCTGCTCTTCATATTGGGAAAATTTACGGTAATGCTGCCAGAAATTAAAATTGTGCTCTCCTGCAGATTGACAGGCCAGTCGCACATTCTCCAGGACCGTCAGCCGTGGAAAAATATTGGTGATTTGATAGGACCGGCCCAGACCCAGGAGGGCCAGTTTGAAAGCAGGATAGCCGGTAACATCCCGACCCTGGAAAAAAATCTTTCCAGCGCCGGGGCGCATGGTTCCGCTGATTAGATTAAAGAAGGTGGTTTTTCCAGCCCCATTGGGACCAATAATAGAAATCAGGCCCCCTCCTTTAACCCTAAAATCCACGCCATCCACCGCTTTCACGCCGCCAAAATGCTTTTTTAATTTCCTGGTTTCCAGTAGAAATTCTGCTGCAGCCACATGCCTCCTCCTTTCTTAAAGGAAGGGCCGGTTTTTTAAACCGGCCCTCTGATTTATTCTACTGTTCTACAGTAATCGGGGGAGCAACCTCCTCCGGAGACATTTCCTGCAGGAGGACCGGAACGGGGAAGTCAAAGCCTTCCACCTCCTGCATCTCGACCACATACATGGCCTGCAGGGCCTGATGATCTTCAGGGCGGAAAACCATGGGACCTTTAGGAGTATCAAATTCCATGCCCCGCATGGTTTCAATCAGGGTATCGGTATCAATGGTTCCTGCAGTTTCAATGGCCTTTACCAGGGCCTGGGCTGCGGCAAAGGCATCGGGGACAAAGAGATCCGGGGGCGAATCATAGCGCTCCATATAGGCATCCACCAGCCAGTCATTAATTTCATTATCGGGAAGGGGGTAGAAGTACTTCATCATACCCTGGGCACCAACAATACTGTAACCCATGGCCTGCAGGGCAGGAATATCACCGAAACCGCTGGTGATAGCCATATGATCATACAGGTGGTACTCATCGATCTGATCAAAGAGCTGAATACCTCCAGCGCCGGCCCAGGCAACAACTGCGCCATCGGGATTGTCACTCAGAAGCCGGAGTAAATAGGGGGTGAAATCCGAAGTGTCGGGGGGAACAAATAATACATTCTTAATACTGCCACCCTCGCCCTCAATGGCTGAACGCCAGGCTTTTTCAGTATCCCGACCCCAGGCATTGTCCGGGGCAAAGATAACAAACTCATCCCCCAGTTCTCTTGCAGCATAAACACCACCTGTTAAGGCGTCCTGGGTAGTAGTAGAACCAGTTCTGAAGGTGTAACGGTTCCAGTTGGCACCGGTAATGCTGTCCGCTGCTGCAGGAGCAACCATAAAAATTCTCTCATATTCCAGGGACACATCCTGAATGGCAAGCGCAACTGCACTGTTAGCAGTACCCTGCAGGAAGTGAACGTCGTGCCGTTCAATCAGCTCTCTGGCCCTTGTAACACCGGTTCCAGGGTCACCACCACTGTCTTCAATAAGGATCTCGATGGGCCGACCCAGCACTTCATTGGTCCCTCCGGTGGCATATTCAATACCCAGTTCAAAACCTCTGGTCTGCATAATACCGTAATACTCAAGGGGACCGGACATGGAGGTAACAATACCAATCTTGATGGGTTCTTCGGCCATTGTCGGCAGACTCAAACCCGCCAGTAAAAACGTCATTAAAGCCAGAATCAAGACTTTCTTCATCATAAATCCTCCTCATTTGTTTTTTTGCCCTTCATGTGGGCAATAGCTTCCAGTGCCTTTTCACGGCAGGGAAAGGTTGTTCCTTCAATACCATTCTCCAGGGAGAAATTTTTTCGAGTGACCCGGGCCAGGGAGCTGCCGCTGTAGCGAGCTGTTCCCAGGAAATATCTACGACTGATCTGCCCCAGCATATCGCTGTACCGTTCCTTCAGTTCATCCTCAACCTGAAAAGCCTCATAGTTCACCAGGGCATATACTTTTCTTCCTAGGGGTCCCATTTTGGACTTCAGGGCTTCCCGTAATTGTTCAATCTGCCCGGGACTGACAATGGAAAGATGAGAAAAGTCTATTTCAAGAATATTAAGTTGGCTGTGATAGTGAAGTCGCTCCTGCATAACCTTCCTCCCTTAAAGAACCAGGCCCCCGTCAACCTGCAGAACTGCCCCATTAACAAAAGAAGCTTCTTCTGAAGCAAGATAGAGATAGGCCTGGGCAATGTCCCGGGGTTGACCCAGTCGACCCAGGGGGGTACTGCCCTTCATCTTATCCAGGATTTTTTCCGGAACTTTGTCGGTCATCGGAGTGGCTACAAAGCCCGGGGCCACTGCATTGACCCGCACTCCCTTTTTGCCCAGCTCCTTGGACCAGGTTTTGGTCATTCCGATTACCCCTGACTTTGTTGCCGAGTAATTGGTCTGACCTACATTGCCATAAACCCCAACTACTGAAGATGAATTAATAATTACCCCGCTCTGTCTTTCCATCATTCCCGGGGCCACAACCCGGGCACAATTGAAGATCCCGGTCAGGTTAACATCCATTACCTTTTGCCAGTTTTCCAGATCCATTTTGGTCAAAAAACCATCACGGGTAATACCGGCGTTGTTTATTAAAATTTCCACCGGTCCCAGGTCTTTTTCTGTTTTTTCCAGGGCCTGCTCCACATCTTCGGCCCTGCTTACATCGGTCTTAACAAATATGGCCTGTCCCCCATCTTTTGCAATAGCAGCAGCAACTTCTGACCCGGAATCGTCAAAATCCCAGATGGCTACCCGGGCTCCCTCGCGAGCGAAAAGTTCCGCAGTTTCTTTTCCAATACCGCCTGCACCACCGGTTACTATGGCTACCCTGCCCTGCAAACGCATTAACCGCCCTCCTTTTCCAGAAATATCTTAAAATGCTTTTGTCAACAGGATAAGGGAAGGATGTTACAATGCGGTTACAAAAGAAAGACATTTTTGAAAGGGAGCCACTATCGAGCCGGCAGGAATCAATTCTAATCCCTCCATTCCCCTTTTTCCTGATGGCCCGGGAAACATCACGATCCCCCCGGGTTTAATTTGACCTGCCTTTATTCCAGGGGCGGGGTATAAGCAGCCCCCTTACCTGTTTCCCTATTTTATAGCTTTTTCCCAAACAAAAAAGAGGCCTCCCGGGGGGAAACCTCTCTCTACTAAAATTTTAGAACCGCAGGCGAAATCCTCCTCGAATATATCCCTGGGAGTCGGGAAAAGCAAATTCATATTCGGAAAAAAACCATAAAAATTGGCTCCCGGCAATCAGGTGAATTCCTCCCCGTTCCCCAACCCGATAATTTATACCTCCACCCCCATAGAGGGTCCAGATGAGGAAGCGCCGGGGAACCTCAAAGACAAAAGAACCGCTCAGGCGCAGGGGATCCCTATAGCCCAGGTTGTCAAAATTAAGGACCAGCCAGTTATGCTCGGTTATCCGGTGCCCATACCCCATGGAAAAATCGGCCAGGCGCAGGGAGGAAAAATTAACGAAATGATCGTCTGTATCCCCCAGGGCACTGCTGCTGATCAGCAATAACAGCAGGCAGATCAGGGCTGAAGAAAAAAGGTTTTTTCTCGTAAACATGTTGCACCTCCCCCTTTCCAGTTTCTAAAAGCGCGTTCCCAGGGCCAGGCTTAAATGGAAACCATCGGTTCGATGCCGTCCTTCCTCTAAATCCTGATCCCCAATAGACCATTTATCCCGGCCAGCGCTGAGGGTGTACCCCCCCTCCAGGTTAATCGTAAAGTTCCCCAGGATCCGAATTCGGGCACTCAACTGGGGTTGGATAAAGAAATAGTTCTGTTCCATTTTGGAACTGAA
>PWFS01000047.1 GCA_003554145.1 Halobacteroidaceae bacterium
CCCTCCTGCTGACTGTATATCAGTAATTCCCGGCCTGAGGGATGAGTTAGATGCCAGTGCAGGCCATCATTTCCGGTATCCAGCCGGCTGATCCGGGACCGGTTATAGGTGGAAAAAAGGTGCAGTTTTTTTTGATGATAAAAGGCGGCTAAAAAGCCAGGAAAATAGGAGCCCAGCCAGGGCACCCGGGCCAGAGAAGCCATCAGGGAGGTCCCGGGGCCAGAAAAATGATTGCTCTGGAGCCAGATCCAGCTGCGCGGAAAGGATTTACCCCAATCCTTTTCCAGATAACCCCGACCCCCGGAAAAATCATATTCTCGCCCGTTAATACTCAGGCTGCCCTGTAGTTTGTGATCCATACTGATTACATCATGATTGCATTCCATGAAGGGCACAAAGCTAAAGGGGCCCATAATACCTGGAGCCCAGGGGCGCCGGGGCCAGAAGACCTGTTCTGAAAATTCCAGGGTTCCCTTTAACTCCTGACCCTCATCTTCCAGGTTCAGGGAAAAGCCCCCGGGGCCAAAAGAACTATTTCCCACCTGGACCTGGAAGCTTTTCCGGGACGCCTTAAAATCATCCACATCCAGGCGAAAATAGTGGCTGGCGGGGGGATTGCCCTGGAGAACCTGGAGAAAAGAATGGCTTTCTCCAGGTTCGGGGCCCAGGAAAATGCCGGGAATAAAGGCCAGGGGGTTTTGTTCTTCCCGGTCCACCACTTTGAAATACCAGCCTTCGAAGAAGCCCTTTTTCTTTTTATGGCCGTGATATATGGAGGGATTCCAGAGAGAATGCCAGCCCATAATCAACCTCCTCCAGTAACTGAGGCTCCGGGCAGCATGACGTACGGCCCGTAACCCATGGGTCCGAACATGGCCAGGATTCCCTGTTCCGCACTCAGGGCTCCAATTTCGGTCAGGGTTTCATAGATATTACCGCTGACCATGGCATCGGTAGCCCGCCCTACTATGCGGCCCTCCCGAATATAGAAGCCGGGGTTGATGTTGAGGGAATACTCTCCCGCCTGAATATTGCCGGTATGGGCACCCATTACCCCTTCAATCAGGAGGCCCTCGTCAATTTCCGCGATAAGGTCGGCCAGGGGGATGGCTCCCCCCGAAATAATCAGGTTGCTGGGGGTGGGATGGGGCTTCTGGCTGGCTCCAGAGGCAAAAAGTCCTCTTTTAAAGCCGTTGCCGGTGCTCTCCACTCCAGCCTCCCCGGCGCTTTTCAGGTCATAGAGATAGCCCTCCAGACGGCCTTCTTTTATCAGATCCCGGGGACGGGTAGCCACTCCTTCGTCATCGAAGGGACAGGTATGGAGGCCCCAGGACAGGTGGGGGTCTTCCCTGATATTGAGCCGGGAGTCAAATAGCTGTTCACCCAGCCGCCCTTCCAGGGGAGAGGTTCCGGCGTTAAGGCTGGTGCCGTCAATAGCGGCAATGAGTCTCATGACCAGGGCCCCGAAGGTGCCGGGACTGAAAATTACAGGCATTTTGCCGGTGGGAACCCCGATCCGGTTCTGGGCCTGCTGATGGCGCCGGCCCAGCTCTTCCAGCCATTTTTCCGGAAAGGTGAAATAACGGCCGGAGGAAAAGCTGCGATATACTTCCCGGAAACCCTGGGCGGAACGGGTGCCAACCGATACTCCCAGCCCGGTGCGGCTGTATTTACCCTGAAAACCAGAGGTATTGCCCACCTCAATTTCAACTTCCTTCTGGCTCAAACCCAGATCTATTGGTGTTGAAGGGGCCAGGGCCGCCAGGCGGTCCAGGATATTATGGGCATCATCAATCAATTCCTCGGCAGTCAGGGAGGCCAGGTGGGAATCGTGGCTTTCCACCGCTGTAAAATCCTTGCTGGGAAACTTCAGGTCCTGGGATTCACCAAAATCTGCGGTGGCCAGGGCCCTTTCCACCAGGCCCCTGTCCTCCAGGGTGGTGGAAGTGGAAAAGCCCATGCGGCCCTCCCGGATCAACCGCAGGGCCACTCCCAGGGTGTTTTTCTGGGAAATACGCTGAATTTCCCCCCGCTCAAACTGCACGGGAGTTTCCCGTTCCCGGAGAATATAGACTTCGGCCGCGTCGGCCTGACTGGCGGCATTTTTAAGAATATCTTCCATGATTATCTACCTCCTATGGCCATTTCCCGTATTTGCACGTGGGGAGCGCCGTGCCCAACATCGACCAGGATCTGTCCGCCCTTGCCACAACCCCCGGAGCGGGAAAGGGACAGGTCATTACCCACCCGCTCAATATTTTTGAGGGTGGTGAACAGATTTCCGGACAGGGTAGCATCCCGGACCATGGGACCAATTTTTCCGTTCTTGATGCGGTAACCCACCTGGGTGCCGAAGGTAAAATAGTCGCCGGAGGTCTGCCCTCCTGCTGCTCCCTTCAAATAGAGGCCGTCATCGATGCCAGCCAGCATTTCCTGGAAATCATGGGGCCCATTGTCAATGAAGGTGGTGGTCATGCGCACCAGGGGTGGAAAGGAGAAATCCTGGGCCCGGCAGTTGCCGGTAATATCTTCCTCCAGTTTACCCGCAGTTTCTCGAGAATGGAGCCGCCCCATTAATTTGCCATCTTTAATCAGGTGAGTCTTCTTCCCCGGCACTCCTTCGTCGTCATAAATAAAATGGCCGGGGACATCGGGAATGGTGGGGTCATCGATAACGTTCAAAAAGGAAGGTCCGAATTCCCGGTCCATGACCATTACCTGTTGCAGAGTCGGATTATTGGCCAGGTTGTCTGATTCACTAAGATGTCCAAAAGCTTCGTGGATAAAGACTCCGGTGCATTCGGGGTCCAGGATTACGTTGTAGGTCCCGCCTTTTACCGGTTCTGCCTCCAGAAGATCCAGGGTTTCCCGGACCTTTTCTTTAACTTTTTCCTCCTGATCCAGAAGATAATTGTAATGGGGGGATCCCCCCAGGGCCAGTGAGGTCCGCTGAATAATATTGTCCCGGCGGGCAATAATTCGGAGGACAATTCCCGTTAATAGCTGCTCCTGATAAATGTCGGTACCCTCGTTATTGAAAAAATACTTTTCCCGGTTGATTTCGTAATAGCGGGCTTCAGTGGATTGAATATCGGGGTAAGAAAGGATCAGTTGATTATAGTGTTCCAGAAGATCTTTTTTTTCAGCCAGAGCAATCCCGCGAGGATCCTTTTCCGAGCGGGCATTGATTCTTTCCTGAACTGTGGGGGCTGGAGCCAGGCGGGTGCTGCCCGGGATGGCTTCGCTGGCCATCAGGGCCCGATTGATGGCCTGGGTGGCATTATCAATGTCGCTGAAGGCGAAAGTTCCCCAGCCTCCCCGGGTCAGGACCCGGGCCAGTCCACCCCGCTCCCGGTTGCTGGCCGTACTGTGCAGTTCTCTGCCTTTAAAATGAATAGAGGTCTGGACCAGGTCTTCCCAGCGCAGGTCCTGATAGCCTTTCTGGCCCAGACTTTTTCCCAGTGCTCGTTCCATGTTCTGCCTCCCCTCCTGTGGATTTTAAACTAATTTCTGTTTATAGCCAGTAAGTTCCTGCCCGGGGAGGAAATAAAAAGGTTATGTTTGGGTTTCTGTAGAAATTTTTAGGCAAATAGAGGAAAAGCAGGAGGGATAAAAGTTGGGTAAAAAAATACTATATTTTCTAATTGGGTTGGTTGTGGTGGTTCTGGCCGTGGTAGGGACGGCTTCTTTTTTCCTGGATACTCCCCGGGCCACCCGGGCCACTGCCGGGATAGCAGAAATCAGGATTGACGGTATAATCATGTCCTCCCCGGCCCCGGGAATTGCTGGAATGGGCATGGCCTCCGCCCCCCGTATCACCTCCCTTATAGAGCGGGCAGGGAGGGACGAGAGGGTTAAGGGACTATTGCTGACCATTAACAGCCCGGGAGGTGGGGCTGCAGCCAGCCAGGAAATTTTCCAGGAAATCCTGCGCTTTAAAGAGACCGGAAAACCGGTGGTGGTTTCCATGGGTGAAACGGCTGCTTCCGGCGGCTACTATGTGGCGGCTCCCGCCGACCATATTTTTGCCAGTCCGGCTACCATGACCGGCAGCATCGGGGCCATCATGGAACTTATTGACACCAGCGAACTTCTGGAAGAACTGGGCATTGATATTCAAACCCTTAAAGCTGGTGAGTTTAAAGATGCGGGTTCGATCAGCCGGCCCATGAGCGCAGGGGAGGAGGAATATTTCCAGGACATGGTGGATACCATTCAGCAGCAGTTTCTGGATGATGTCCTTAAAGCCCGGCCCCTGGAAGAGGATGTGGTGGAAAAGATTTCCGATGCCCGCATAATCCTGGGTAGCGAGGCCCTTGAAATGGGTATGGTGGATGAACTGGGCAATGCCATTGATGCCCGACGTTTTCTGGCAGAAAAAACCGAACTGCCGGAAGCCCCTCCCATAATTGTCCTGGAGGAAAAGACCTTTCTCGAGCGCTGGCTGGGACTGGAGGGGCAGAGAACCCCCCGGATTGAAGAAGCCCTGATGTCAATTTATAATTATGGTATTCGCCTCCTGTATTAATCTGGTGGGAGGGATATGTTAAACTGATTTGCAGTAAGGAGCCGGGTACGGGGTCCGTACCCGCGGCTCCAGAATAGGGAAAGCCCTCGATTAACTCGGGGGCTTCTCTACTCAATTGACGTTCAGGGTTTGAAAAATTTGATTCAGGGCAAAAATGAATCTTTGATTATAAGGGCAAACCTGGAAAGGTCATCGATATGCTTGGCAAGGATAGCAAAAACAATATCCGGCTCTATTGTTAGATGATCATAGACCATAATATTTCGGAACTGGGCCATTTTTTTAAGTCTTTCTCCCAGATCGTTATCCACAATATTTTCTTCCACCAGAACCTGAAATAGGTCCTGATTGTTTTGGGGCTCTCTATAACCCTGATAGGAAATGATATGGCTGGCTGTATCCAGGCAGCTTTCAATTACCATATGGAGGGTCCGTTCAACATACCTGCGCAGGACTTTATCGGTTTTAAATTTTTGGAGGGTAAGATCATTTTTTGCTTCGTTCAGATCCGCCAGGTATTCTCCTAAAGCAGTTAGCCTTCTGATAATGACTTCTTTTTCAATCAGGAGAAGCCCCCCTTTCCAGACGATTCAGGGCCTGTCGGTGGTATTTCTTATAAAAGGGTTGCATGTCGAAATAGGTTCTGCGCCTGGAAACTTCAAAGCTGACTCTCCAGGCCGTATTTTTATCAAGAACCAGAAGTTTTTCCCGCATGATCTTATGCAGGGAAAAAGGGTTCGCATTTTCTAAGTCAACTATATCAACAGAGGTTTGCAAAATATTTTCCAGTTCCAGGGAATAACTCAGGTTTTTTTCAAATCTTTCAACCTTATTAAGACCTGGATTGTGTAAAACGCCCAGGTCAATGTCGCTATTTTTTCTGTTTTTCCCCGTGGCAAAAGACCCAAACAAATAAACAGCACTGATTTCATTTTTGTTTTGGAAATATGAAACTAGTTTCCGGATTAAACATGATCTATCCATAAAAAACAACCACCTATCAAAAACACTTCTGATGATAAGAAAGGGAAAAATTCCTTGTAATCAGTATAACAGACTTCAGGGAAAGATCCATTTTTTTATTATCAGGTGC
>PWFS01000188.1 GCA_003554145.1 Halobacteroidaceae bacterium
AGAACGCATTATTCGCAAAGAAGCAGAGGGGTTTTTCTTTACTACCAGAGATGGAACCCCGGGCCAGGTCAAACTGGCCGACCCCGATACAGCCCGCCAGTTGCAGCTGGAGGGGGCCCTGCTGAATTTTCTCCATAAGGAAACCGATCTGCCTGTACCCCGGGTTCTGGGCCAGGGTCAGGAGGGTAATTATTATTATCTGCTCCATTCCACCCCACCGGGTCCTACCCTGGAAGAACGTCTGGCTGATGGGGAAGGGCACAAAGAAAAACTCCTGTTTTCCGCCGGGCAATACCTGGGAATTCTGCACAGCATTGAACTCCACGATAGGGGGCTCCTGGAGCCCAATCTCAGTATCCAGCGCCAGGCCCTTTACTCCCGGGAGGAATACACGCAAATTTTGAATGCTGTGGGCCCAGAAATTCCCTTAAGTAGCGATTTAACCTCCAGCCTGTCTGGAGTTGATCTCAGTTTTTTCTTTGAATTTAAACCCGATGTACTCTGTCATGGCGATTATTCTCCCCAAAACCTCCGGGCCGGGGCAGAATCCATCACTGCAATCGTGGAGTGGAAGAAGGCCCGGTCAGCTCCTCCCTTTGATGACCTTACTTTTTTTGGTTTACACCTGGAACTCAATCAGCAGCAGCTGCCCATTACACCTTTTTTCCGGGGCTATAGCCGAATAAAGCCTCTGCCTTCGGTTTTCCTTCAATTTGAAGAGTTTTTCAAATACTATCAACTCCTGTTCTGGCTTTATTGTGATCTAAAAGAAGGGATCTGCCCCGGGGGTAGCAGCTGGGCTTCCAAGGTGGAGCTATTGCAAAAACATCTGGGAAATAATGAGGACTGGCCCCGCTTAAAAACCAGTTCCCCTTTATAAAAAGATGGGTCCAGGCCAAAACCTGGACCTTTCATATTTATCAGGGAGGTATTATTTATGCCCGATAATTCTCAATCCTATCAGAAAACAATTTCCTTCTGGGATCAGGTTTTTGGAAATCTTCCCGATTTCGACCCGGCCCAGCCCCTGCCCCATTCGGGGCTGGAGGAAGCATTAACCTGGCTGGGGGAGAATGAACCCCGGGTCCTGGATTTTGGCTGTGGGCCCGCCCGCCCCCTGCTGCGGGCCCATTATCACGGAGTGAGGGGTGGAGTCGGAATGGACATCTCCCTGGGGGCGGTGAATAAGGCCGCTACCATTGCTCGAACCCACGGCCTGGAGCATAACTTTGAATTTATCCAGGGAGGAATCCCCGAGCTGAAAAAGTTTAAAGATGGCTCCTGGGGCGGATTTATCCTGTTTAACATCCTGGATAATCTCCTGCCGGAGCACGGCCGGATGTTAATTGAAGAAGTTCACCGCTTATTGACCCCCGGGGGACGATTGCTGCTGTTGAATGGTCCCTATTTAACTGAAGAACTTCAGGAAAAAGAAATGAAAGATGCGATCCCCCTGGAAAAAAACTTATTCCTGGATGAAAACGGCCTTTATTTCTGGAACCTGAGCAATGGGGAAATAAAAAATCTCCTGGAACCAGGCCTGGAGGTAATATCAGAAAAAGAGATAATCCGAGAAGAAGGACAACCGGGCAGCAGGCTTTTTTATGGAGAAAAATCGAAAGACTGAGAAACAAAACAGGGTAATAGTTTTGTGAGAGATAATTCTGTCGGGGAAAGATTTAATCAGGTTACAAGGGGCAGTGAATTCTGACAGACATAAAGAGAGTAAGGAACCCCGTTAATACCTAAGCAACCGCCCGGGAAAAACCCCGGGTTTTTTGCATCAACAGCCCCCCTTGCCGTTGCCAAAGCAGCCCTAAGCCTAAAAGAGCGGTCCTTCCCTGAATCTGGTTCTCAATCATAATGTTAACTAACCCACCAATCCCAACCTGCCCCGGGCTGGATGCGGAAAAGCAAGACTTCTGGACCGACAACCTGCTACCCCGGTCCAGATCTATCAACCTTATGGGGTTGGCTCCCCATGCTGAGAATCAGGGCTTGCTCTGAACAGGAAACTTTTGCAGCAATAGGGAGGGCCGGACATTGCCCTCCTGGATAAAAGCCGGGTTGCATTTAAGGGTTTTCATTGGGAGCGGGTGGTAGTAATTCTTTAATCTGTGCCGGACAGGATTTTATCAATCCTGTCCAGGATTTCCCCGGCCGCCCCCTGCAGGTGAATTTTAAATAATTGGGGCCAGGGCACTGACCCCTTATTGATCAGGACCATGGGGCCTCGGTCCTTAAAGGTCAGGGGTATCTGATTAACGGGGGCCACCTCCAGGCTTGTACCAATGACCAGGAGCATATTGGCCTCTTCCAGATGCTCCATAGCCTCCTGCCATTCCTTTTCCGGCAAACCCTCCCCAAAAAGAACAACACCCGGTCGTAAAAGCCCCCCGCATTCCTGACAGGGCTGCTTTTCCCTGAAAGCGGAAAGGGATCCCTGATCCCCGCAGTCACAGCAGATTATCCGGCTGAGGCTGCCGTGCAGTTCCCATACTTTCTGACTGCCCGCCGCAGTATGGAAACCATCCACATTCTGGGTTAAAATTCCCTTAATCCATCCCTTTTTTTCCCAGCGGGCCAGGATATTGTGCCCCTGGTGGGGTCCCGCTTTTTCCAGGGCCTGTAATCGATCCTGATAGAACTGGTGAAATTCTCCATAATTACTGTTCATCGCCTCCCGGGAAGCCATCTGAATAGGATCTTTTTCAGCCCACATTCCCTTGGCGGAGCGAAAATCCTGCAGCCCACTCTCAGTGGACATTCCGGCCCCGGTTAAAACCAGGGTGTTGGAGGATTGCATCATTAATTCAGCTACAGCCTGCATTTCTTTTTTATCCATTTATTGCCCTCCTTATGTCTTTTAAAAGCTCCCGGGGTAACTGTTCCCGATTATGGGTTGTCACTTCCTCCAACCGAATCCCGGGCCTTTCCCGGAGTTGATCCAGGTCAGGATGGGAAGCCCCCATAATGGTAGCAATAACCGGGAGATGCTGCTTTTCCAGGAGTTTATTAATCAGGGGTAAAAACCCGGGATGAGCCAGTTCCATTTTTCCAATTTCATCGATCAAAAATAGCTGCTCTCCCGGTTGGGATTCCTGCAACCTTTTTTCCAGTTCGACCAGAAAAGGATCCAGAACTTCAGGTTGAACCCGGTATTTTCCCACCCGATGGGAACCCTCAATATCGGTATGAGCCAGGATTTCTTTCTTTTGCCTTCCGGGTAGCGAGGAAATTGAAAAACCCCTTCGCCGGCCCTGTTCCCTGATCTCCTCAGTAATAAAGCCGCAGACGGGGAGGGGAGACAGGGCAGCCACCCTTTTTATTATAGTTGTTTTGCCGGTTCCGGGACGACCGGTCAGAAGCACTTTCATTATAATCACCCTTTTTTTCCGCCAGTTGTTTCCTGTCTTTCCCTGAAAATCCCCCGGAAAGCACTTTTGGAGCAGGACATCTTTTCAGCCATAAGAAAAAGAAGGAATAGGGGAAGGTTAAAACTAATTAATAAAAGAGGAATAATTTATGGAGATATTAACAGTAGGGGAGGGAGCATTTTGCTCAAAGCAATGCTCATTTCATTTATCATTATAGCCCTGGCCGGGCCGGCCTGGGCCACATCCCTGGGTTCAGATGAAGAACAGTTTTTAAAGGATCATTCCCAGGAAATTATCCTGGGCGAGGTGGAGTTCCCCCTGCTGGAAAATTACCTGGAAAATTATACCTTCTTCCTGGTGGGGGAAAATCAGGGACTGGCCTACAACACAACTCTGCAAATGGACCTCTTACAGTTTCTTCATCAGGAGGCAGGAGTTAATTATCTTCTCCTGGAAACCACCCCGGCCAGCGGTGAATTTATTAACCGGTATTTGGAAACCGGGGATGAGGAATACCTGGAACTGGTAATATCTTACTGGCGGCGCAGCCAGGACAAATTTGATTTTTTCTATGAGCTACGGGAGTACAATCAGGAATTGGAAGAAAAGCAGGGAATCAGGGTCATAGGGGCGGATGTACACGGGCCCCCTCGGACCCTTATTTCCCTAAAATATCTGGCGGACCTCCTTACCGAACACCGCATCCCCCTGGAACTGGAAGCCTATCTATTACCCCTATTATCCCTGACCCGGGATTTTTCCGAGCTGCGGGAGGACCCCGAGCATGCCCGCCTGGCCCAGACTGAATATGGGGCAGGAATTCCGGAAAAGCTGCTTTCTGAAACCCGGGAAGTTGTGGAAAATATTCATCAGCACTGGATGGAGGACCCAGAACCCTACCGGGAATTTCTGGATCAACCCGAAAAATTCCTGCGAATTCTGGATAATATTCTCGATGCCTTTACCATGGAAGAAAAGCTGCAGGAGGGAATAGAAGCCAGCCATAAATTCCGTAGTAAAACAGCCTATTCCAATCTCCTGGAAATGACCCGGGACCTGGAAGGGGAGAAGTTCTTTGGCCAGTGGGAAGAGCTTAATTCTTTCCGCAGCCCTTACCGGGAGGTACAATGGCTGGGCGCCCACCTGGATAGTCCGGAATCCCCTTATTCTGGCGAAGTACTCTCTATCTGGCTATTATATTATGATTGCTTCCAGATGCAGCCCTTCTCCCCGGGGGAAGATATAGAATTTGACAGCACCTATATTGCCAGGGACCTGGATAAGCTCGTTGATATCAGTAAAGGGGACCTGACCCTTTTTAATTTGATTGCACCGGACTCTCCTTTTGCCCGGGACATGTTTTTTTTCCAGGAATCCCCGGAAGGGAGCGCAACTGACTACTTCCAGTACCTGCTCCTGATCCAGAACTCTCCTCCCGCTAAACCCTTTTATCAACCCTGAGTCTTATTTTTGCCCTAAAAACTCAATTTTACTTTTCTCTTGGAGCTGGGGGCAGGTCAGGAAAACCTGCCAGCGGCTTTTTTTATGTCAGGAGTAAAACCTGCAAAAAAACTTTTTTTTGTGTTATCATAAGGAAAGGGAGCTCTGCTCCCGGAGGTGATAGAATAATGAAAAGATACCATGTGCTGACCTATGGCTGTCAGATGAATGAGCTGGATAGTGAAAAAATGGCCGGCATGCTGGAGGAAGGGGGCTGGAGCCGGGCCTCCGGCCTGGAGCAAGCCGACCTGATAATATTAAATACCTGCTGTGTGCGAGCCAAGGCCGAGGATAAAGTCAAGGGCAAGCTGGGTCAGTTGAAAAAACTCAAGCTGGCCAGGCCGGAGCTGCTGATTGGTATCGGAGGCTGTATGATGCAGCAGGATAATATCGGGCAAAAATTCATGAGGCAGTTTCCATTCGTGGATTTCATTTTTGGTCCGCATACCCTGGATCGGCTCAATGAAATTGTTGAAAAAAGCTGTACTGGTCGAGTCCTGGAACTGGAGCAGGACCGCTTTGATGTTCCCCCCTTACCGGTTAAAAGGGAAAAAAGTTTTCGAGCCTGGGTCTCAATAATTAAAGGCTGTGAAAATTTCTGTTCTTACTGCATAGTTCCCTATGTCCGGGGGCAGGAGGTGAGCCGATCCCAGGAAGAAATAGTGGCCGAAGTCCGTTCCCACATCAAAAGTG
>PWFS01000115.1 GCA_003554145.1 Halobacteroidaceae bacterium
ACCATGGCCGGGGTATAATCGCTCCGGCCCAGTCGGGCATAACCCAGTCCCAGAAAATTATCAAAACCCAGTTCTCGGGCAATCCTGTGCCGGACCCCGACCAGGTTATGAAAAAGCTGATCCAGTTGCTCTTCATTCTGAGCCAGGATCCGGGTGAGGGCTGCATGGGCCTTTTTGCGAGTGGCCCGCTCCGGGGATTCCAGGTAGGGATTAAGTTCCATTATATTTCTCTCCCGGCCAGCAAATCGAACCCGGGCCCGGGCCATGATATTCATATATTCGCCCGCCAGCCTGCTTTCTTCCTGGAGGTCATCAGCCACTTCGGGGGCAAAAGTACTGCGGGACTGCCTGGCCAGTTCAAAAAGCTGTTCACCCCACTGCTCCTGCAATTCCTCCCGGAACTCAGTCGATAACAAAGCCCGGTAATGCTCGGAAATCAATTCCTCATGTTCCCGGGCGGCTCCATAAAAAAAATCATTTTCCTGACTGTAGTATTCGTCCTCTACATCCTGGCTGTGCCGGATAAAGGCGATGGTTTTCATCGCCCCAAATTCTCCCCGCAGCCGGTTAATTTCCTGGAGAGCTTTATTTTTCCCCTCTATTGAATCTGCCTCCCCGAACCGGGATAAAGCTTTTTTAAAATCCCGGACATACTCCTCCATATTCAGGCGCTGATATTGATAGTTAGCAAACAATTCCCTGTTTCCTCCCTCCTTAATGTTATTATCCCCGGTTCCCATTCCCTTCAAACTGACTGCCCCCCGATTAACCTGAGCCCCCAATAACGTCTTCCTCCTCGGCTGGAAATCCGGGACCTGGTTAATCCAGGCGAGTTTTATTGCCCCGGAAACCCGAGAAAAAATCAACTTTTGCTACCTCCATTTCCCTGGAATCTCAATCCCGGTAGAAACTGTTATCCGGCAATCTGCCTGTAAGTCGATCTGGAGATAATAATAAGCAATTTTTTGTCCGTTTTCCTCCCTGCTTTTCCCTATCCTCCTTTCTTTCCACTCATTCTTAAAACGCCCAGTCCACTATTCCTGTCCTAGGCCCGCCTTTGCCCCCCAAAAGACTGGAGAATAAACGCCAGGCTAATTTTACCCTTAAATTTCAAAATTTTTTGTCTATTTTTCCCTTTCTGCTCAGCTCACTAATTTCCTTCATTTTATTTTTCCCCCAGACTTCTTAAGCAGCTCCTCCCCAGCCCCTCGGATTTTTCGTATGCTCCGACTTCCAATCCCCCACCCTTCCGAAAAAAAATAGGGACTGCCCTTTCCCGGCAGCCCTGAGATGTTGCTTTCCCGGCCTTAGTGAAAGACTCAATCCCCGTTCAGTCCATTATTCAGCCCTTTGCTAGAGAATTTTACCTCCAGGCTGGAACCCGGAGCAGAGAATCAGCCAGCAACTCTGCTTCTCCATCAACTGAAATCCCGTGTTTTGCAAAGTAACCCTCGGGCCCCATAATAACGTAGCGGTAATTTACCCTGGCCGGTGCCCCATAAGTGGTGGAGGTTCCAACAGTTGTCCTTTCAATTGCTATCAGGGTTCCATCCTCCTGGAAAAAGCCAATTTCCAGGGGAACTCGGACTCCTGTGACCCTTTGTCTTTCGGTTGTATTTCGGGGATAGATATATAATAATGCCGTTTCTCCAACAATATTTTCTCCGACGCCACTAAAACCAGCCCTTCTGGCATCAATTGTATCAGCGATTTTCACCCACAATAAAGTTGGAACTCCTTCATCATTAATCACCTGAACTGCACCAATTTCCATGTTAGCAAAAGCTCTGGGAACCCTGTCCTCACTGCGAACTGCATTGGAATACAATCCAATACTGATAGCTCCCGCCAGAACCAGAATAAAAAGGATCTTTACTTTTAAGCTCAGTTTGCTCAGTCTTGACCGTAATGCTCCCATCTCTTACCCCCTTAAACATATTATTTGCGCGTACTTGCATCTTGACAGATGCTCATATTTGCATATATAGTATAATATAGAATACTGTAATCTGTCAATATCCTAAAATCGCTGGAAAAAATTTTTTTAGCAGGATTTTAGCCTGCAGAGCTTATCTCCCCACCAGCAATCATTTATTTCCTGCAAAAGGAGAGTTTATGCTTTTCTCGAAATAATTTATTTGATCAACCCTTTTTTGCGGAGGTCCCGGGGGAACACCCATTTCCTCCAAAAAACCCTTCTTCTCTAATCCTTGTTTCTGCGTTGGGAAAATGAAAATCAGATCTGATCTTCAGGAATAATTTAGCTGTTTTTTCTTTTAAAAAAGGTGAGCAGGTAAAATCCGAATCTGCGTCGCTTATATTATACAAGGGGGAGTTTAAATGGAAGTAAAACATGCCTATTTTTTTAAGAGTTTTGCCCACGAATCCCGCAATGAAATTCTCGGATTGCTGGCCCAAAATGGTGAAATGACTGTAGAAGCCATCTCAAAAAAAATGGAAATTAAAGCCTCCACTGTATCCCGTCATCTGGGGATTCTCAAGATGCAGGGTGTAGTCGGAATGAGAGTTGAAGCCCCCTCCCATTTTTATTTTCTCCAGGGCGAAGAAATCAAGCAAAAATTTAACAATTTCCTGAAATTCCTCGAAATCAATTGAGGCTCTTCGCTGCCTGGGGCAGGTAAATTTACTGGGAATTGTCATGGCAGCACTTTAAATTTGGAATTATTTGATAATGATCAACTCGTTTCTTTTTTGGTTACTGGGCGAGGACATTGCGTTTAAAGTGGGGGTAGCCTCTGGGAACTATGGGAGAAGAAATAAGGGGAAAACTCGAAAGTCCTGATACAATCAGTGTTCTGGGATATTTTTTTCCTCTTATGGGGATGAAATAAGGTTAGGTTGGTCAACAAAAGCTCTCCTGAGATCAGTCATTTTGTCCTGCGCCTTCAGCCAAATTTCCGAAACAAAAAACCCCCTGACCTGTTGGGCCAGGAGGTTTTCTATGGAATTTTATTAATTCTTTATATGGCTTTTTATCATTCAATAATTTTATACAGGCGTATTCCTGTCTGCCAGGTCCCATCCTCTAATCTGTTTTCATAAATTATATGAAGGATGTCGTCTATGATGTATGCCTGAAATTTTTCAATAATATCTTCCCTTCCTAAAAGCCCACCCAAGTAAGTTTCTTCTACAATGTCCTGGAAGAGCTCATCTTCGGCTAAGGCAACCATTAGATTATAAGTTTCTTCATCTGGCCTGGTGAAATAGAACAGGGTATGTTTACCATCAATCATTACGTCAGTAGCTGCATTACCCCCGGCTCTGGCAGCAAGATAGCCTTCGGGCAATAAATCTAACGGATTATCCGGATGTTTTTCAATAAGCTCCAGATAACGGGAATGCTTGCATAGACGAACTTTAGCCCAACCCAGTTGACCAACTCTGGTGTTTACATTATAGGAATCATATAAATAATAGAAAACAAATTCATCCTCATCTTCGTGGACCTTCACATGCCCTCCACAACTCTCCAGGCTGGCTCCCTCACCACCTTCTAATTCCCAGTCCTCTGTTGGAACTATTTCAAAATCAGGAGCGGTAAAGAAACCCCCGTCAGGTCTATCACTAACCGCAGCTCTGACCCCCTTGTTGGTTGAGTAGAAGACAACATATAAATCATCACTTACTTTAATAGCGTGATGAATTACTGCCCATCGATCTGCAGGTGCAAGCCCTAAAGCCAATTTCTTTTCTCCTGAAACTAATGTTTCCGGGTTGAAACTACGAGCATGACTGATCCATTTTCCATACCAATCTCTTAAACCCTCCACTGGTTCCTCATATAATCCGGTAGTATAAAGCCAGGCCTGACCATTTTCAATAACCAGTTTTCCATCCGTATCAAATAGTAGCGCACAAAATCCAGCATGATTTTGATCGGGAACAAGGCTTTCATCAAAATGGATAAGTTCAAGTTCTATATTTCCAACAGATATTGTTTCATTGGCATCCACTGAATTAGAAGAAAACAAGATTAAAAACGAAAAAACCAGAACAAAGGCTATTGAACCACCTTTTTTTATCATTATAAATTTCACTCTCCTTTCCATTTCCGATTTTTTGGGGGAATAATTAAAACTTAAAAAAAAGTTTAAAAACTCAACCCCTTCCTTTTCAGAATTTTTTGTATACTTCAGCGTTCTGTAATTTTAATTCTATAAAGTTTTTTAATTCCCTTTTTCTAACTGTTAATAATTTTAAGCTAAACTGTTCTTCCCGGAACTAATTCACCATAATTTCCTTACACCAGGAATAAGCCTTTCCCAACCGCTTTTTTCAGGTGAAAACCCCAATGTTTAATTGGCTGATTTTCCAGTCTGATTTTTCCGGCATTGAATTGGTTTTATCAGTTTTTTCTTCGTTTCTCAAGTATTCCAGTTCAGCTTAACATCCGAAAAATCACAACCGCTCCCACCATGACAGCTCCATTCGGATAAATTAAAAAGCGGTATAGTTTACCAATTTCACACTGGAAATAATCCCTGGTTAAGATCAGGCAGAGATGGACCGGGGAAATCAAATAGCCTAATACTCCAGAAAAATAAGTAAACCCAACAAAAATTATATAATTATCCGCGGGAAAAAGGGGAAGCAATAAGGGAAATGAAATACCAATATTAGCGGTGTTTGATCCCGTAAAAAACCCGCCTATAAAAGGAATAAAAAGCATTAAAGCAATTAGGGGAATTCCCAGGTCTTGAAAGAAAACAGCTACCTGCTCAACAGCTCCCCCTGCTTCCAGGATATCCTTAAAATAAATTATTGGGAAAATAGCCAGAAAAATGTTCCAGTTAACCGATTTTAAGAGCAGGGCAATATATTGGAATAAAGACATTTCTTTACCCGACCAGAGATAAAAATAAAGAAGTAGAAGCCCTGCCCCCACAGCAAGAGGGAAATAGACATTAAAAATCAGGCCCAGTATTATTGCTAAAAGCATGGGCAGTAATGCCCTGAATAAGTTGAAAAATGAATTCCACCCGGGACCCTCATAGAAATTGTTTTCCCCTTTTCCCCTGTTTCGAAAAAGAGTAATGAAGGTTACAGATAAAGCAATTAAAGCCAGGGGGAGATTAAAAAAAACTATCCCCAGCGGGTTTACCCCAGCCAGTTGTGAAGCCAGGACCATACTGGGAACCAGGGGAAAAATAAGGTGCCAGAGATGGCGGAACATTATATTGGCAAAAGCTTTTTCCGTTGAATTCATTTTCTGCATGTCTCCCAGTTCACCCACCATTGGAGCAGATAAAATTGCACCACCAGGAAACATTAACATTCCAATTAAAGAAGGCAGGGCCAGCATAATAATCCGGGTGTCCCGGATTACTTTCTGCAGGCTTTCCACCAGCAGGGTCAAAAGCCCCGCCCGGTCCATTATTTTTCCCAGGGCGGAAATCAACCCTATAGTCAGGGCCAGTTCCCAGGTGGTTGCACTGGAAAGGGAAAACCAGGCTACCTCCAACAGGGGCCTCCCCCAGAGCCCACCCCCTATTGCACTGATCAGACATCCAGCCAGCATGGCCCAACC